>JAJYLC010000001.1 GCA_021787935.1 Chloroflexota bacterium
TTCTGCCCGTCCTTCTCGATCCCCATCCATCCGTGCATCTTGCCGTGCTTGACGATCAGCTCATGCGGCACCCCAAGCTTCTGGAGCTTCGCCATCACGAGCTCGGACTGCTGGATCGGCACCAGCGTGTCGGCATCGCCGTGGATGATGAGGATCGGCGGCGTGTTCTTCGACAGGCCGTAGATCGGCGACATCGCGCGGGCCACCTTCTCGCGCTCCGCCAGCGGCGTCTTGTCGTCTACGCCGAAGACGTGCCAGTACGATTTCATCGACTCCAGCGTCAGCACGTCGACGCCCGGCTTGCCGTAGTTGAGGAAGTCCGACGGCGGGTAGAAGCAGGCCGCGGCCTCGACGGCGCTCGACGCGCGATCGACCGGGTCCTTCGCGTTCGGGTCGCCGGGCCCGCCGTAAGCCGCCACCATCATCGTCAGGTGACCGCCCGCGCTGCCGCCGGCCGCCGCCAGCCGGTTCGGATCGACGCCGTACTCGGCCGCGTGCGTGCGCACGAAGCGGACCGCGCGGTAGATGTCCTGCACGATCTCCGGCAGCGTGAACCGCGGCTGGGTGCCGTGGCAGACCTCGAAGACCGTCTGCCCGCGGCTGGTGAAGATCGAGGCGATGGTCGGGCTGATGTCGTTGTAGTCCGAGCGCCACCCGCCGCTCACGATCCATATGACGCCGATGCCGTTCGGCTTCACGGGCTTGAAGACGTCCATGACGAGCCCGAGGCCGAGCTTGTGCCCGTAGATTACGTCTCGTATGCGGGTCTGCCCGTCGAGCTGCGCCTGCGAGGTCACGCAGGCGACGACCAGCAGGGCCGCGAGCAGGCAGGTCCGCAGGCGCTTCAGCATAGTGTGTGATCCCTTTCCACGCGCCCCCCAGCCCCCGATAACGGGGGAGTCGGGGTGGTGCCGTTGTGCGAATGCCCGTAGGCGGGTCCGGTCCTCCGCGCGTCAGACCGCCGCAAGCGGCCGGGCCTGCTGCCGCTCGTCCGGCGCGATCGGCCGGCCGTGCGACGCGGGCACCGTGGCGATCGCGAACGGGCCGCCTACCGTGAGGAACTCGACCGTGTGCGCCTCGCCGCCCCTGTCGACGCTGACGACCGTGGCCACGTCGCCCCGCTGCAGCAGCTTCGCCGGAACGTCGGTCGTCAGCGCGACGCGGCCGTGCTCGGAGATCATCGTCGCCTTCTCATCACGCCGGATACGCGGTGATCAGTCGTGGAGCGGAGCCAGCCTCACGTGTCTCCCAGACCGCGCGGACAAGAGCACGCCGCTCGGATGGCGTCGGAAGCCGCCCCTCGACCACGTAGATAGTACCGTACGGATCATTCGCCTCTGTACTGACCAGTTCCCCAACCAGCGCCTGGCCTGTCAGTGCGGAGGCAAAGGGCTCCCAGTCGTCGGCGTCGAAGCCGAAGCGGACGAAGATAGCGGCCTTGTGCTGGCGGTCGTGCTGGGTACAGCAGTTGCCGTGTTTGTGCCAACATTCGTTTCGGCGCAACAAACTCCAAATAACGCCCTGAGCAATGTGCTGCGTGACCAGTTTGTGGGCGGTCCTTCGGCTGCTGTGGGACTTGCCCCACAGACCAGCGCCCAGCTTATCAGCCAGTTACAGGCATATCCCGGCGTCACGGTGCTTCCGATTTATCACAACCCGGCGGAAGCGCCTACCCAGCAGGTCCATCCCGGCGGCCCCCCTGCTGGCCTTACCAGCGTCGTGAGCTGCGAAAGCCTGGCACAGTTTCCCGTGCTGGGTCAATGTCCCCCTGGCGCTCAGGCTGTGATTGTTGACACTATGATCTTGCTGACCATCGATGACCCGCTATGGATAAATAAAGAGTTGCCTATCGTCACCCAGGATAGCCCTTCTTATTCGGGCAATGTCTCAGACCTGTACCTGGGCGGTGTATTGGTCCGGGCAGACAATCCGGATACGCTGGAGAAAGTCCGTACGTTGCTGACGACTTATGGGGCACTATCGGGCTCACACCTTGCGCCGGAAACATTCGGTGAAGTCGGTCAAGTCAGCGCAACCTCTTATCTCGAAGCTGAACGGATAGCTTTTTTTGTGGTTGCTCTGACTCTGGTCGTTGCGGGCTGCAGCCTTGCAGTCACAGTGGTGGGAAGTCTGGTGGAGCGGAAACGCCCGTTTACGCTGCTGCGCCTGAGTGGAACACCAACATCTGCCCTGAATAAGGTGGTGCTTCTGGAATCAGTACTACCCTTAGTGGCTGTGGCTCTGGTGGCGGGAGGCATGGGTTATGCCTTAACAGCAGCAGTGATCAAAGCACTGTCGGCCAACTCTGGCTTCTCTGTAGCAGTAGCACCACCGGGCCTGGCCTACTATCTTACTATGGTCGGCGGCCTGGCGATTTCCTTGATAGTGATCATCTTAACATTGCCGCTGCTCGGCAGCACCACCAAACCCGAAAATGCCCGTTTTGAATAGCCTGGGATTATTTCTGGGTAGTGGAGATGAAAGGCTTATGAAGACATGGAAACCAACCGCCGCCGGGATACTGAGCATCATCGGTGGGGTATTTATTCTTATTCGTGGCCTCCTGGGCATGGGGCATATTGGTACTGCATTTAGCTGGCCTCTTGGTGCAGCTAGTATTGTACTCGGCCTGATAGCAATAGCCGGCGGCATTTTTGCCCTCAGGCGTCGGGGCTGGGGTCTGGCGTTGGCGGGGGCTGTCTGTGCTGTCTTCCCAACTCACCCATACGGGTCACTTATATGGACTCCTGTCATCGGTATTTTGGCTATTGTGTTTGTGGCGTTGTCCAAGAACGAGTTCTCAAGGTCCACTAGCAAATCACCATCCAATCAGTAGCCAAGCCACTCTGTCTCGACCACTACCCGCGCCAAGCAAGTTAGGCTTTACTTGGGGTCACAGTATTATGCCCGGCTGATTGCTATCCCTATTTGTTGAAAAGCACGCATACAGCATCGCCATCCTGCACTTCGTATTCACGGCTTTCAACATGCAGGCGACCTGCTTTGGCCACGGCTGCCTCGCTGCCCAATTCAATCAAGTCCTCGTATCTAATAACCTCCATCCTGACGAATCCCTTCTGCATATCCGAATGGATCTTCCCGGCAGCTACCGGGGCTTTATCACCCTTACGGCAAGTCCAGGCGCGCACTTCGTCTTCTCCAGTGGTAAAGAAGGTCACCAACCCAAGCATCCGGTACGCCGCGTGTACCAGCCGCTCCATAGAGGACTCTCCCATTCCCAGCTCTCTCAAAAAATCTTCCCGCTCGCCAGGTTCAAGCTGACTGATATCGGCTTCATCTCTGCCGCAGACAACTATCATTTCCGTATGCTCGGCCTCGGCAATACGCCTCAACGCTGCTACATGCTCGTTGGCAGCGTCCTGAGTTGACTTGATGTTGCCCACGTAGAGCACAGGCTTTAAGGAGACGAGATTGCAGTCACGAACACTGGCCAGTTCCCTAACATCAAGGTTTTGCTTGCGTGCCGGAATGCCCTGCTGAATGCCGGAGAGCACCTTTTCACAATCTTCAGCTTCTCGAATAGCGTCTTCATCTCCGGCCCGCAACTTTTTTGCCAGACGGTTTATCTTATTTCCCAAAGTCACGCTGTCTGCAGCCATCAATTCCAGGTCAACCGTATCGACATCCCGAACGGGGTCTATCGTCTCATACTCAAAGGGGACGTTGCCATCCTCGAAACAACGTATTACATGCAGCAGTGCTTCGACATTCTTCACCTGGCCGAGCAAGCGAAAGCCATTTCCGTCAGCCTGGGGACGAACCATAAGGCCAGGGATATCAACTATCTCAAGCGTAGTTGGTACCACCTTACGCGGGTGGTACATCTCTGCCAACTTTTCAAGACGCCGGTCAGGTACATTAATTACCATCCGGTTCATCTCATTGCCACTATAATTCGATACTCTGGCAGCAGTTACCGCATTGAAAATGACGGTCTTGCCGCAAGAGGCCAAACCTACCAAACCGCAGCTCAAACCCATATTAATTCCTTTCTCCCGAGTGCATACGCAAGTGCGATGTTATCTGCAGGGAAACAATCGGACAAGCGAGGAGGGCATCAGACAAAAATATAAAATGAGGTTCCCATATCGTAGGCCATTCTAATTATTATATTAAATAGAGTGCTTGCCTACAATAGCGGCTACACCCTCGCATATGCCTGCTTGTGCACCCTTTGGTAAGCTGGTAAAATCATTACCGGAAGGAACTGGGGAGCTAAATCGAGAGAGCGAATACCATCTCAAAAATCTTGCCTGTTGATACCCCCGGTCCAACGAGCCCCTGTAGCTCAGTAGGATAGAGCAGCGGTTTCCTAAACCGTTTGTCGGGAGTTCGAATCTCCCCAGGGGTACTTTGAAGCTAATTTTG
Source organism: Chloroflexota bacterium (assembly GCA_021787935.1). Classification (GTDB taxonomy): domain Bacteria; phylum Chloroflexota; class Dehalococcoidia; order SZUA-161; family SZUA-161; genus JACWAE01. Next base: position 4,390 of record JAJYLC010000001.1, read on the forward strand.
CCCCAAAACCGCGTTTTTGACACAGATCCGACACCCTAATCCGATTGCCTTTCCCTTCTCCACATAACCAGCGAGGCAAAAGCCTTCAAGGCCCCTTCCGTAGATGTGAACGCCGGAATGCCCGCTTGCACAAGAGGCAAAATAGCTTGACCTACTTTCTCAGGAGTTCCCAGGAAAACGGCCATGAGGGGTTTGTCGATATTGCTCGATATTCCTGCGATAGCCTGAGCCACCTCATCGCCCCGCCAATCGCCGGTGTGAATCAGGAGGATTGCATCGACCTCATCGCTACTGCTTAATATTTGTACTGGTCTCGTGTATAAGCTGAGATTGGTTGCTACAGCTATGCTGACATCCACGGGATTTCTGGTACTTGTCCCGGTCGGGGGTATAAATTCCTTCAATTTTGCTCTGATGGGCGCTGAAAGTGCAGGTATCGTCAGCCCGAGCTTCTGGCACAGATCCGCCGAAATAGTTATGGGGCCACCCGTTCCAGATACAATTGCAACCCGCTTGCCCACTGTACGGTGTCCGAAATAGCTAAACAGCATGACATGGTCTATAAGCTCCTGGTAACTATCAACAGAAATTATACCTGACTGCTCAAACACACAGCTCCATATATTCTGGTTCCCGGCCATTGAGCCAGTATGGGAACTCACAAACTGAGAGCCGGCGGAGCTTTTCCCTCCTTTTATCATGATAATAGGTTTTCGACGCGTAATCTCTCTGGCTAGCTGGATAAATCTCGCTCCATCCTTAGCACCCTCAATGTAGCCTGCTATTATCTCTGTGTCCGGGTCATGGCCCAGATACGCAAGGAAATCAGCCCAGGTCAAGTCCCATTCATTACCACAGGCAATAACTTTACTAAATCCTACTCCTCGATTGCCTAGGTAGTTAGAGAAGGCATAAGCCAAAGCTCCACTGTGAGAAATAAAACCCACCGGCCCGGGTTTCTTTGGCATATTAGCGAATATGGCCAAGCCAGCGGACGGTGAATATAACCCCATAGAATTAGGGCCTATTATCCTCACTCCTTTTTGTCGGGCAAAGCTCAGTATTTCTTTAATCTCTGGCCGTTCCAGATTTACTTCCTCAGAAAAGGCACTAAAAACAACAATTCCCTTTACCTCTTTCTCGATGCACTCCTTCACTATTGCGATTGCAGCGTCCGGAGGCAAAGTTATCACAGCCAGGTCAATCTCGCCAGCTACATCCTTCACGCTGGCATAAACGTTTAGATCGAGTATGCGCCGACTTGTGTCAGGGTTTATCGGATAAAGAGAACCGCTGAAATCCAGGTCGATGAACCCTTTCAGCAGGAGGTAGCCTAGCTTATCGGGGTTACTGGAAGCACCGATAATAGCAACGGAACGAGGGTTAAAGATTCGGGTGAGTTCTTCTATCACACTACTTTTTCTAATAGGTCTTTTCTTGGCTGCTACTTTCAGGCTGAGTGCACGCGCACTTTGCGTGGGACACTTTAGCTAATACATTCTACATTGCTACTACCTTCTTTTCAAATGGCTCACGAATTGAGGTCGTTTAGCAATGAGTCTACCATACCGACGAAAGTCGGTATCCAGATACCTCCACCGTAATTTTGAAGTTGGGTTTTCCGGATTCCGTGTCAAGCACGGAATGGTAATTGGGTTTCTACTCACGAATTTAGGAGTTCACTGGCTGACTTCGGGCTTGGAGCAGGCTGCCGGTCGAGGCAATTAAACTCTATGAATCAGCAGCCTAGTTTATTATTCCTGCCTTTCTTAGTACACTGATACGCGTGGCATCATAGCCAATGCTGTGCAGCACCTCTTCAGTGTGTTGTCCAAGTTGTGAAGCCCAGTTAGCAACCCGAAATGGCGAGTCTGAAAGCTTTACCAAAGGACCTACCTGCCTGGTGTGCCCTAAGATAGGATGAGGCATTTCCCTGATAGTGCCACGGTGGATCAAATGAGGGTCAGACACCAACTCATCAAAAGAATATACCGGTGCAACACAGGTATCTTTTTGCCGCAGCAATTTTACCCATTCATCGCGGGTCTTGGTCAGAAAAGTCTGTTTGAAGAATTCAAATATCTGCGCCTGCTTATTATTCCCTGCATATTGATGCTCAATGAAGTCTTCACGTCCCAGAAGCTGACACAAATTGGCATAAAACCATGGCTCAACAGCACCTATGCTGATATACTTTCCATCCTTTGTTTCATAAACGTTATACCACGGCCACTGGCCAGTGAACATCGTCTCTCCTCTTTTAGGCAGCGGCCCTCCGTACAAGTATTCATTTATCCATTCACCCATGAGTCCAACTACCGCATCGGTCATAGATACATCCACAAATTGTCCAAGCCCTGTCCTTTGGCGTGAGGCAAGCGCAGCCAGAATCCCGATCGCTGCGGACATTCCGCCTGCGGCGAAGTCTGCAACCAACGTACCGGGAAGTGCCGGAGCACCGCCGGCATTCCCCGTCATATCTAAAAGACCACCAATCGAAATGTAATTAATATCGTGACCAGCCACATCGCGGTAAGGACCATCTTGCCCAAAGCCCGTTATTGAAGCATATACAATTGCTGGATTGATTTTTCTAACGGTCTCGTAGCCGATGCCTAAGCGATGGGTAACGCCGGGCCTAAAACTCTCTACTATGACGTCAGCAGTTTTGACTAGCTCATAAAATATCTCGAGCCCGGCTTCCGCTTTTAGATTAATTCCCGCGAATCTGCAATTCCGTAAGCCGGGGAATTTGGGTAGGTCCGGGAACTGCAATTTTATGGGGCCTCCGCGACTTTCCAGGTGAGGCTCATGGATTTTTATAATGTCAGTGCCAAGGTCGCCCAGAATCCGAGCGCAAAAGGGTCCAGGGCCAAACAGAGCCATATCCAGTACTCTTATACCTGCCAAGGCCGCAGATTTCTCTTCACGGCCGGGCTGGGATTCCGCGCCATTGGTCTCCATATAACCTCCCTCCAATTAAGAGCCAAGGGTAATAAATTCAATAAAATTCGCGTTACGATGACAGTCAGTGGATATGAGAGCCTACGCGGGTTGGATTCTATAAAATGTTTCGTCGAACTCAGGCCGCCCCACGTACTTTTTGTAGTAGCTTTCTGCCATTTTCTCCATTAGCTCGAGGAAGTTGTCTGGCAATTCTATCCCCAGTTGTCTATAAGCTTCTATCAGGTCTCGCCTGCTCGGTGGGCAACCCTTGATGCTTACACAATGGCTAATCAGGGGGTTGTTCTTGTTTCTCTTCACCTGACATTGTCCAACAAGGAGGGTGTGTTTATGCTCTCCTGAGGGATTAAGAATTCTACCATGCAACACTTCGATATCATCAAAGGGCTGGTCTTTATTCTTTGCCATCAAGATACCCCAAATAACGTAATAAATGAAATCCGTGCAATATGTACACATAGTCTTATCTGCCTGAGGGTATGTCAGTCCCTTTATTCCGGCCCTTTCAAAGAACTGGGGCAGCTCACCTGAGTCACTTTGTTTGAATTCCCACTCATGGGGAGCTAAAGCCGTCCTGATATCAATATCTCCCATGATATTTATGTCACTCAAATCAATCGGCCTACCTTTACAATCAGCCGTGTACACAATGTACGGAATAGTATGTGGTTCTATACCAAGTATTGTTGCCCCCACCTTGTCGGCCGAGAGGACATCCTTTGAAGCTATGATGATGTTAGAGCGATGTGCCAGACCAGTATAAAGAGGCCCTCTCTCTAACGAATAAATGCCATCTATGATAGTAAGTGACGGCGAGAGTATATCTGGCAATCTGGACAAGTGATAATCCAGATCGATGCTACCTTCCGGGGTGTGGCATTTTTTTCTGGAAGGTATGCTGAGCACACCTTTCAAGTTTTTGATACCCAGGGAAACCATAGTCTGGGCATGAGTCTTAAGTGCCGGCATATTGATTATAAAGTCGGCTTCAAGGATATCCTTGCTGACTGATAGCGTCACCCCATCTGCAGTGACATTGGTGAATCTTCCTCTCAGTGCGTCGATAATCTTGATGCCGTAGCGCTTTGCTAAAATATCGAGCCCCATGCCTTTGGCTACGCGCTCAAGTGTTGATTCCGGTTTCTTCTCTATTTCAACTACGCCCTCTATTATTGTGATGTCTTTAGCCCCGTGCTCCTTCAGCAGGATTAGCATATCCTCAATAAGCCGTGCCGTAGTGAGAACGCCATACTTGGGAAAGTTGACTCCTTCATGCCAGACACAGAAGTTAGGTTTGATAAAAACCCTGGATTGGGCGGAAATTCCTGCAAGCCCTCCAATGAGGTCCACTGTTTTCTTCAACGACTCAAGGGGCTTTTCATATCTCACGACTGCGACATCGTGCATTACACTTCCCATCCTTGTCAATACGCAATTTCATATACAATGAAGAGCTTAATTGAGGCTTTATAATGTAGCTGCTATAGAGTATGTTAAGAGCGCTGCAGCACGGTTGTCAAGAGCGTTGAGAAGTCGAAAGCGACAGAGAGGCAGATTCATCCTTTCTTCATTGTCACCTTTTCATTCTTTGTGATAGAATTAGATTCACCATCACGAGCGATGCTGCGGAGGAGAGTTAATGGATAAACGTAAAATCCGTGTATTGCTTGGTAAGATAGGGCTTGATGGCCATGATAGAGGGATAAGGATGATCGCCACATGGCTCTCCAAAGGTGGCATGGAAGTAGTGTATATGGGAACCCATCAGACAGCAGAGCGCATGGCGCGAACGGCGATCGATGAGGATGTAGATGTTATTGGCCTGAGTTTCCAGGGGGCAGACCATGTTCCCTTGATCAGAATGATGGCTGACCAGATAAAGCGCAACAACCTGGAAGACAGACTGCTTGTAGTCGGTGGCAATATTCCTCGCCGTGATATCGAAGTGCTAAAGCAGATGGGGGTTGATGAGGTGTTCCCCAGCGGCACAGCTATGAGCAAGTGCGTGGCCTACGTCCGGGAGAATGCTTTCAAGAGGAGGAATTGAAATGGTAGGGCAGATGAAGGAGCAGATAAAGGGCGGTTACTTCGAGAAAGCAGAGAGGCAGGAGACCTGGTCTGGTATCCCGGTGAAACCACTTTATACCCCTGATGATGTCAAGAGCATAAAATATCCCGAGCAAGTTGGCGACCCGGGTCAATATCCATTTACCAGAGGTATATATAAGGACATGTATAGGGGTCGATTGTGGAGCCGGCGGCAGATTACGGGTTGCTCAACTCCAAAGCTGACTAACGAGCGGCTCAGGTATCTTATCAGCCAGGGAGAGAGCGCCATCAATGTCATCTGCGACCAACCCACTCAAATCCAGATTGACTCTGACCATCCCTGGGCGGAGGGAAGCGTGGGTCGTGCAGGTACTCCAATCAACACCATGCAGGATGTATGGACCATCATGGATGGAATACGCCTGGATAAAACCAGCACCATGCTCACTGCACATTCACCACTTACTCTTCCATCCTACATGTTACTGGCAGACAAACAGGGAGTACCTTACTCTGAACTGAGGGTGAGCGGTGTAATCACACCCCCAACAGTATCAGCGCCAGTCTGTCTATATGGTGGCCGTGAATCAGCGGATCAGCAGGGAATCCCGTGGAGTACAGTGGTGACGCAAGGCAACAATGAACGACTATTTGATGTACAACAGAAGAGAATGAAGGAGTTCGCTGACAAGCTGGAGTTCATAATAAAGAACTGCGATAAGATGTACCCAGCAAATTTCAACGGATACATCATTAGAGAAGTCGGCGTTGGGGCGGCTGAGGAGGTGGCTTGGGAATTTGCCAGGGCGTTCGAATCGTTTGATATGCTCACTAAACGCGGTATGGATATCAACCTCGTTGCGCAGAAAGTCAGTTTCACTTTCAGTGCTATGATCGATATATTTGAAGAGGCAGTTAAATTCAGGACAGCCAGGCGGGTCTGGGCACGCAATCTCAAGAAGAAATTTGGAGTCACTGATCCACGCGCCTTGTGGCTCAAGTTCCACGTAAATACGGCAGGAGTCATGATGGAGCGCCAGCAACCGATTATAAATATCATTCGCGCTGCCTATGGTGCTTTGGCAGCGGTCCTGGGTGGCACACAATCACTTCAGGTAGCTGGCTATGACGAGGCAATAGCAATCCCAACAGAGGAAGCAGCAACTATTGCACTACGCACCCAGCAGATTTTAGCCTATGAATCTGGAGTTGCGACAGTAGCCGATCCTTTGGGCGGCTCCTATTACGTGGAGAGCCTGACTGAAAAGATGGATGAGAAAATGCAAAAGATAATTGATACGATAGATGCAATGGGTGGAATGACAAAAGCAGTAATCAGCGGATACATTGACCGTGAGATGGAAAAGGCCTGGCTAAAGTACCAGCAGGAACTAGAGGAAAAGAAACGCATTGTCGTCGGCGTTAATGAGTTTGCTATTCCTGAAGAGGAAGATGCTGATGTGGAGGCATATCACCATCAGGTTGATTTCGACTTAGTTCATAGATATATTGAGGACCTCAAAGAATTCAAGCGTACCCGCTCCCGAACGAAGGTTAAAAAAGCTTTGGAAAACCTGCGTCGTGCTGTTGAGACCAGCGACCCGGAGATACTCCGTTTTGAGATGGAGTGTTGCAAGGCCGGCTGCACTACCGGTGAGGTCGGGGGAGCTAAGAGGATAGGTGTAGGTTTGCCCTATGACCCGATGGGGATTCTGGAGTACCCTTTCGACTAGCATAGAGTATGGGTAATCTAATTACGGGCAACCGATTTTATTAACTCAATGAGATAATTTGTGTCTGTGCCAGCACCAAAGACCTCTTTAATGCCCTGTTTCTTTAGCCAGTCGATATCCTCATCAGGGATCAATCCTCCAACCAGAACCATTACATTCCCCAAACCCTTTTCTTTGAGCAAACGCATCACCACAGGGACATGGTCATCGTAAGCACCTGTTGAGAAACTCATGCCAATAACACTGGCATCCTCTTGCACGGCCGAAGTGGCTACTTCTTCAGGCCGCATGTATACTATATAAACTACTTCAAAGCCTGCGTCTCTCAAAATCGTGGCGACACTCTTCACTCCTCTATCATGGCACTCCATCCAATGCTTGACTAAAAGTACTTTAGTTCTGCCTTGGGATTTCAATTTATCTACCTCCCGGTTTAATTTGGGCTTGGCTCCGTCTACATTTGCACTGCCATAGTGTACTCAGGTCCCCACTTGAAAACTTTTCTCAATGTCTTCGATATCTCGCCACAGGTAGCCCTTGCTCTGGCAGCTTCGACACATGCAGGCATAATATGACCGTACTCGCCTTTGTCCAACCGCTTAGCTGCTGCTACCAGAGCGTTGAGCGCTGCATCAGTTTTTGCCTGATCACGCTTAGCTTTAAATTCCTTAATGCGTTCTATAGCGACCTTGGCCACCTTGGGATCAGCTCTAAATGGTTTAATAACTTGTTTCTCCGGGACTGTATATTTGTTCCAACCCACGACTACGCGCTCGCCCTTATCGATAGAACGGCGCCACTGGGCAGAGTGCTTCCGTAGTTCGGCCATTAGCATCCCATTCTTGTGGGCCTTAACAAATCCGCCAGCGTCCTCTATTTCCTTTAAAATCTTTCTCGCTTCCTGCTCCATCCGGTGGGTGAGCCACTCCACATAGTAGGAGCCTGCAAGCGGGTCGCTCACCTTAGTTATGCCCGTCTCATGACGTATTACCTGTTGTATCCTGAGCGCCAGAACAGCAGATTCTTCGGTAGGAATGCCAATCGGTTCGTCATATGCAGCAACTTCCATGGCTGTTGTTCCGGAAAGCGCTGCCCCCAGGGCATGGAAGGAGCTTCGAATCAGGTTGACTAACGGTTGTTGCTTTGTCAGCTCAAAACAGGAGGTGTGCGTATGTGTTCTCAACTGCATTGACGAAGCTCTCTTACAACCATATCTATCATGTGCAATATTAGCCCATAACTTTCTCCAAGCCCTGAACATGCAGATATATTCAAAGAAATCATTGCACTGCGCTATTTGAAATCCTATCCCAGGCATAAATGCATCCGGGTCCAGCCCCGCTGCCACGCAAGAGTCTGCGATAGCGATGGCAGTAGCTATACCATATGTCATCTGGTGAACAGCGTCTGCACCACTTTCCGACATGCCGTGGCCCTGAATGTTCGTATGATTCCAGTTAGGCATTTCTTTACTGCAGAACCAGATTACATCTGTAGCTAATTTCAAACCGCCTTCGGGTTCCCACATGTGGTTGGGGGCATACCAGGCTCCGAATTGCCAGTTCATGGTGTTTCCACGAAGCTGGCTGGGTTTGAGTCCTTGTGTCTCTGCATAAACTATGAAGTGCGCAAGGTAAGCAAGAGTATCGCCGTTTATCAGTACAATGTTAGTCTTTGTCAGGTCCATGCCATGTAGCATTCGGCCGAAATCTTCGAAGGTAGGGCAACTTACTCCATCCTTGCCAATATACCCCTGCGCATCAGGCTCGTCTGGATCAACCCCAAAGTGGGTCGGTACATCGCACACAATATTGTAAGCCCTGCCGCCAAAATAGCCCTCCATCCCGGCCGCAGCGAGTTTGTCCATTCGCTCTCGTGTATGTTCAGGCAACCCATAGCCATGCACAGGCTGGTTTATCCAAGATTGAAATTGATAATGTATGGGATAGTTGCTCCTCATATAAGGATATGCGCCAGGGAAACCGATGTCTTTCTCAAAATCGAGGTCTTGTAAATCCAGAGGAGTATATAAAGACTTTATCGGTATGCCGGAGGAGTCCGTTGTCGAAGAAAAGTCTTTACCCTGATATCTCTGAGCAATGGCTTCATCATATTGTTTCATGAGTTTGCGACATTGTTCCACTGTCTTTTCATCAAACATTACTATCCTCCTCGTTTCGTAGTATGATATTCATTCGTTTATGATTTAAGCTGCATCGCAATTACTATTTCTTGTCCCTGGTTTCTCCTTTTAGAAAGCGGTCAAAGGCATTACTCATGAACTCTGTAGCGAATATTGAGGGCATCATTCGCTCAGCCTGCTGGTAATCGCACATAGCATTACGGTTGAGTACGCTTTTAATGTAGGCTTTGGCCATGTAGCTGTTGGCGGCGATCCGCCTGGCTATCTCTTCGCATTTTGGAATCAACTGGTCGTCCTCGAAAACGTCCAGCACGATTCCTAGGCGTTTCGCTTCCTCTGGACTGAGTTCCACGGCTGACATACACAGATAGGCTATGACTTGCTTGCCAAGCTTCTCCAGTCCACGGGTCACCGCCCAAGCAGGCAGTGCACCGTGATTGATCTCCTTTAGAGCAAACTTAGCGCTTCTGGCAGCAAACGTCATATCACAAGCACCTGAAATCTCAAAGCCGAATCCGAAGGCTGCGCCGTTTACCGCGGCGATGACCGGAGTTTCGCTCAGCTCAATGGCCTTGAAAGGTTCGAAACATGCCTTGACGAAGTCGAATCCCGCTTCGGTCTTTCCAACCGTAGCGAATTGTTCGACATCCGCACCGGCGGAAAATACAGGGAAAGGGGTACCTTTCTTGGGATGAGTGAAGGTTTGTCCAGTTAGAATCATGCAGCCGACATCTTTATCTCCATCAAGCTCCTGTACCGCAGCGGCCAATTCGCTAAAAATCTGCCTATTGGCGGCATTGAATTTGTCAGGACGGTTGAAAGTCATAATGGCAATGTTGCCCTTCTTCTCCACTTTCATTACCTCGTATTTCATAGGCCTCCTTAGTGAAATAAATTAATTCAATAGAAGAGATTTTCAGGCGCTCTCCCATTCAGCCTGAATGATGGACGGGAGTTTGACAGCCCGTTCTTTCCCGCTCATGAAGTCAAGGTATCTGATGCCCTGCGGATCGATCTTCCTGATAAGTTCGAGTTCCTGCACTGTGGGTAATTTGGTAACTGGGCAATCAGAAGGTACTTCGACTTTGAATCCTGTATTATTGGCAACATCTTCTGCCTTAATACCCTTGTGCAGAGAGAGGGCTTTCCATTTGCCTCGCTCGACCATCTGCATGACACAGAGATTAGTCACCACAATCAGAGGACCAGGGCGCAGCCCCTGTGCCTTGCGTTCCTCGTCGGTAAAATAGTATCTCGTGCCCGTAATATAGTTAACCTTGGGTACAAATGTGTTTTTTGAGTGTCCGGCAAAATAGGCAACTCCCTTTCGATGCAATCCGTAGACCACAGGTGCTCCGGCCCCTCCGGGAAGACGGATGGCGCGTGGGTTGATCTGGCCTGTTGGTTTGCCCTCTGCATCTTTGACTGGCAGGGCTAGCCAGGAAATGTTGATGTCTCCGTTAGCATCCAGTTGCGCGCTGGAAACAGCTTCCACATCGCCCATACCTCTGAGGTGTAGTGCCTCAATGCATTCAGTCATAGACCAGAGTCCGGCCGCATACTCAGTGCACGCAGCCTCCGAGGAGTGGAAACTCAACTGGAATGGAAGAGGGTCAACACCGCTATAACCAACGATGAAGGCATTGGGTGCGTGCGTCAGCTTGGCCAGCATGTATGCAGTGTACGCCAGTGGCGTGAACGAACCTAATATAATAGAATCGCCATCTTCGATGGTGCGTGCCAGGCTGACCACCATCTGGTCCGCGGCATCAAACTCAAGTGCCGGTTCTTTGCTCACAGTAGAGGGAAATTCAATGTACTTAGCATGTTTGGCCAGGCTGGAGAGTTTTCTTTTTGTTACATCCCCACCTACATTTCTTAGATACTCCTCCTCATTTTCACCAATGAGTTGCCGGATATATTCTGGAGCCATTTTGGGGTCGCCAAGACCCTGGACATCTTTCATCATTTGCAACAGATGAGCGGAATAGTAAGGTACACAACTACAAGGAGCAGCACCAAAGGGGCAATGGATTACCAGGTCCACTTCAGGTCTGAACAGCACGGTTGCCGTTTTATTTGTGCGAATTTGTTCTGGCGAGACAATCTCCTCCACGGTGACGATAACTGACCTGGCAGCCATTGCCATATCGAGGTCAGATGCTGACGTGCCGAAGATCTGTACATTGCCTTGCTCATCAGCCCTTTGTGCATGGATGATCGCCACATCTGGTGATATAGCCTGTACGGCTGTAAGTTCTTTCCCGGTAAAAGGGCAAGTCACTGTTTTATATAGTTCAGGTGCTTCTTTGATGATATCAGATCCCTTGGGCCCAGCGAATGCGGCAAAGGGCAGGCCTCTACCAGCGGCCTGTAGCCCCTTGACCATGCTGCAGCCCTCGATTTCGGTTAGTTTAATCAATTTTCTCTCTGCGACTCTGCGGAAGTTGGGAGGCAATCCGAACGACTCCAGGCTCAAGAAGCTGAACACTAGATGGTCAACCGCACCGGCTGCCAACAGCCATTCCATTTCCCATCCCCCAACGATAGACATCACTTTCAAACCAGTGATTTTCTGCCGGATGATTTCTCTGATGATTGCCATAGGCTTATTGCAGCTCCATCCACCCCCAATGCCCACAAAACTTCCATTTTTCACATATCCTTTGATGTCGCTCAATTTCCCCAGCTTGCTACGCAAAGTCATGTTTTGCCCTCTCTTATTTTGGATTCAGGGTGAGGTTCAGGGATATCGAAAATCGATACAAAAAGGTGCTATCATTCTAGGATTTGCGAGACTGAATGTCAATCTTGAATGTACTGAATGCTCTGAATTGACGAGTAATTGAGTGAGCTATATACTAATAACTACTTCTTAAGAGCTACAACGGTTCGTTTGGAGTAATCTAGAATTTAGATAGAAAGAGAGTGAATATGGCCGAAAAGAAAAAGCGGTTTAGAGTACTCATCAGTGACCCTTTGCTTAAGGAGATGGTGAATGAGGCAAAGAAACAGTACCCGGAATACATTTCTAAGATAGATTTTGAGATTATGGAAAAAGCTGATGAACAGGAGCTTAGAGATAAGCTCCCTGGAGTTGATATTCTCATGTGCGCCAGGAGCAGGATAAACAGGAATGTGCTGGAGAAAGCGGATAAACTGTTTTTTATTCAGCAATGCAGTGCAGGATACGACAATATAGACCTCAAGGCAACAAGGGAGAAAGGTATCGATGTTTCAAATGCAGGTGGTGCCGGGGTTATTCCGGTGGCAGAGCATACGATAATGCTTATGCTGGCTATATCTAAGAACCTGATAAAGTCTGATAGAACCATGAAAGCGGGTGAATGGATATTCGGGGAGTGCGTTGGGAGGGTTTACGAACTGAGGGACAAGGTAGTGGGAATAATAGGACTGGGGAAAATCGGGGCTCAAGTAGCCCGGCTCGCCTATGCATTCGGTATGCGGATACAATACTACGATCCGTACCGAAAAGATACCAGCGACTTGGGCTTTCCTGCTAAAGCGGTATCATTGGAAGAATTACTGAAGACGTCAGACTACGTTAATATACATACTTTGTTGACACCTGAAACAAGGAGTCTCATCGGGCGAAAACAACTGGAAATGATGAAGCCTACAGCATATTTAATAAATACCTCCAGAGGTGCTGTGGTTGATGAAGAGGCGTTGGCGGATATATTGCAGGCCAAGAAGATAAGGGGGGCTGGGATAGATGTTTACGGAGAGCATGGTGACCCACCCCCAAAGAACAGCAGGTTGCTGAAGCAAGACAATGTGGTGCTAACGCCCCATATTGGTGGAGTTACCGCCGAGGACCTTTATCGTAACTTCTACGTTTCATCTTTGGGCAATGTTATCGCCGTGATCAAAGGGGAGAAGCCCAAATGGGTTATAAATTAAAAAGACTCCTGTATTCCTGACCTGGAAATAAACTCGTATATGGTGATGCAATTTATATCAGCAATTAAATGTAATTAGATATATGCAATATAGGAGGAAAGAATGCTACAGACGAAAAAAGGTGACACACTCGGAACAATACTGGACCGAGTGACCGCAAAGTATCCCAAGAACGAGGCTATGATCCATGGCAGCGCAAGGATAACCTATGACACGTACATGGATAAGGTGAACTCGATAGCCAACGCCTTGCTGAAGCTGAGCGTGAAGAAGGATGACAAAGTATCCATCTGGATGAGCAATAAGCCTGAGTGGGTCTACGCTCATTTCGCGGCAGTGAAAATAGGTGCGCCTGTCATACCGCTAAGCACTCGATACAAGACGCATGAACTCGAATATATTCTCAAGAAGTCTGATACTACTACCCTCTTCATGATGGAACGTTTTCTAAAACTGGACTATATTCCTATGATTTACGAGCTATGTCCAGAACTTAAGACATGCAAGCCCGGAGACCTGCGAAGCGAAAGATTCCCGCTACTTAAGCGGATTATCATATTGAGTGAAAAAAGCTATGACGGAATGCTGGATTATTACAAGGTACTGGAGTCTGGAAAGGATTATTTGAACAGCGCTGCATTGAAAAAAGCCCAACAGGCCATCAAGCCCGAGGATGTCTACATAATCCCATTTACCTCGGGTACGACTGGTTTCCCCAAAGGAGTGGTTACCACCCATTCCCAGTATATAGGAGTCATAGAAGGCTTCAGTGAAAGATTCCAGATGACTGATAAGGATCGCATTCTGGTTGTATCCCCATTCAATAATAACATGGGTAATATGACCGGTCTTACGCTGGGAGCACTACACGGGGCCTGCATTCTACCTATGGAAAGCTTCGATCCAGGAGAGGCTCTGAGGCTGATAGATGAGGAAAAGGCTACGAACTTCACAGGCGCTCCAACGATGTATATTATGATGCTCGATCACCCTGACTTCCCCAAGCGAAATACTAAGTCTATAAAAAGTGCCATAATCGGCGGAGCCGATGTTTCTCCCGATTTGGTAAAGACTATTATCGAAAAGATGGGCATAAAAGACATGATAGCCGGCTATGGCATGACCGAAAACACCGGTATCAGCACCTGTACAAGGCGAGGAGACCCGCCCGAGTTGGTCGCAAATACTGCTGGCAAGCTCATGTTCAAAGGTTGTGATCTAAGGATTTTCGATCCTGATACTGATAAAGAAGTACCCCGGGGCACCCAGGGTGAGATTCGTACAAAGGGCTGGTTTGTAATGAAAGAGTATTACAAGATGCCCGAAGAAACTGCAAAAGCCTTTGATAAGAGCGGCTGGTTCCACACCGGCGACCTGGGCGTGATGGATGAAAAGGGATATATAAAGATCACCGGCCGTTTGAAAGATATGTATATTTCAGGCGGTGTAAACGCATATCCTGCGGAGATAGAGAGCTTCCTTTATACACACCCAAAGGTGGCAATGGTTGCCGTATTTGGTGTGCCAGATAGGAGGATGGGTGAGGTAGGCGCAGCCTTCATAAAATTGAAGGATGGCCAAACTGCAACAGAGGAAGAGATTATAGCGTTTTCTAAAGAAAGGTTGGCCAATTACAAAGTCCCCAAGTATATAAAATTTGTAAAAGATTTTCCCATGACCCTTACAGGAAAGGTTCAGAAGTTTGTGCTAAAAGAACAAATCGTGAAGGAATTGGCGCTGGATAAGCAGCAATAACTTCCGATTCTTGCTGAAATATGCTCAGTTCTGCGGCCATTCAATGGAGAGCTGGGACTTTTGGAAATTGGCACCGCGGTACATTGTGCGTAGTTTTCAACTGAGTCTTTGTCGCAGGCTTATATCTGGATTTCGCATGACTGGATAACAAAAAAGGGAGGGACAAGAGTGAATTTCAATCTAACTGAGCAGCAGGAGATGTTCCAGAAGTCAGTCAGGAGATTTGCTGAAGCTGAGTTAACGCCGCTGATAGATGTGATGGACAAAGAGAATAGATATCCCTTCGAAATACGGCCGAAATTGGTTGCGATGAACCTCCTGGGGATCCCGTTCGACCCGAAATATGGCGGAGCCGGTGCGGACTATGCAAGCCTGGCTCTAGCTATGGAAGAGGTAGCGAAGGTATTGGCTCCCATGGCTATATCCATGCAAGTAGGAAACGTCACTGCTGACAGATTCAATAAACTTGGCACCGAAGAACAGAAAAGAGAATTCATGATTCCGATCTGTGAAGGGAAGAGAGTCGTCTGCTTTGCATTCACGGAGCCGGATACAGGCTCGAATCCCAAAATGATTAAAACAACGGCAAAATCGGCGGGCGATGGCTATGTAGTGAACGGCATTAAAAGATTCATCACGCATGGGACGTTTGCTGACGCAGCATTAATCTTTGCTAAAGACGACGACGGAGACATCAGCCTATTCATAGTTGAAACGGATCGGAAGGGATTCTCTACTGACAAGAAGATGGACAAATTGGGTCTGAGGGGAACGGAACTCTGCGACCTGATAATGAATGATGTTCATATACCTAAAAAGAATATTTTGGGAGGCAAAGGCAAGAAATTCGATGCTTTGAAGGATGCAATGACGATAGGCAAATTGTGTTTAAGTGCCCAGTGTGTTGGGCTAATGCAGGCTTCCCTGACAGAAGCCATTAGATACTCGGTGCATCGAATGCATTTCGACCATCCCATATTCGACCTGCAGGCTATTCACTGGCTACTTGCCGAGATGGCATCCAGACTGGAGGCAGCGCGCTGGCTCACTTACCGGGCTGCTTTCTTGAAAGACCAGGGTATGGACACCATAAAAGACATGGCAATGACCAAGTTATTTGTCACCTCAACGGCGGTAGACGTGGTTAGATGGGGAATGCAAGTTCACGGCGCTTACGGTATTAGCAAAGAATATAAGATCGAGCGACTCTTTAGAGACGCTAAGATGTATGAGCTGCTTGAGGGCACTTCTGAGATACAACGGGAATTGATAGTTAAGCGTTTACCCAGGTAACAAGTCTGTACGAGCAGCTTTGGGTCTACCACGGTAATGACATAGCGCTAACTGAACCGATGGGCCAGACAAAACCTAGTCCACTTTAATTATGGCAGCATTGGCCTGGCCTAATCCTCCGCATATAGCACCCAAGGCATAGCCACCGCCTCTCCTCTGGAGCTCGTACATCAGGTTCATTATAATCCTGGCACCACTGGCTGTGTTGGGATGTCCTATAGCGATGGCACTTCCGTTAATATTTGTCCTGTCTCTTATATTTTGTAATTTCTTTTTGTCATCCCCAGCTATTAGCTTTGTAGAGACCAGAGGGACACAGGCGAAAGCTTCATTTATCTCCATAACAGATAAATCATCAATACTCAGTTGGGCTTTCTTAAGCACACGCTGTATGGCATGGCCCGGCGCCTCAGCGATTCGGCTGGCTGAAATAGCAATCGATACTTGAGCAACCAGAGTTGCCAAAGGTGTAAGCCCGAGGTCTTCAGCCCGTCTCCGTGTCATCAAAAGAATTGCAGCAGCTCCGTCGTTCATCCCGGGAGCATTACCGGCAGTGATAGCTCGAGTATTGTATATAGTCTTCAGCTTCGAGAGTCTCTCCAGGCTAGTATCAGACCGATATTGTTCATCAATGTTTAATAATTTAGACACTCCACCCGGTTGCTGTATATTGAGCGATATTAACTCATCCTTAAATTTGCCGGCATTCCAGGCATCGCCATAGTTAACATGGCTTCGTAGAGCCCATTCGTCCTGCTCACGTCTCTCTATTCCATACTCGGCGGCTACATTATCAGCATCAACAGCTACCGGATTAAAATCATTATAACCCAGCGCCTGCAGGGGGTCTTCCATCTTTACATCCCCTAGCCGATAGCCGCCGAATCGTAATCCTCTGACAATAAGAGGTTCCTGACTAAAAGAGGTGGCACCACCGGCAATGGCCACATCGATTTCTCCCGAGGCAATGGTCATAGCAGCAAGTTTGACGGCATGCATTGCGGAAACACATGCCATGTCAAACGATATAGACGAAGTCTCATGAGGAAGTCCTGCCTTGATGAGCGACTGTCTGGCAGCAACAGGTGTGAAAGGGTCTTTACACGGCGACGTATCCCCTACCCCCCAGAAAACCCAGTCTACGGCATCCGGGTTGATTTTAACTCGATTGAGCACCTCTTTGATCGGGATTGCCCCCAAGTCATAATAATCGAAGTCCTTGAGCATGCCACCGTATCTTCCAAAAGGTGTCCTGGCAGCACTGACTATAACTACATTATTTTCACCAGGCACTGTCTTACTCCGGTTGTTTAACTTCTTTTGAGAACAACCCTCACTTCAGTGATGACTACGCAGAATAGCTGTAAAACCCTTTGCCGCTCTTTCTCCCCAGATGACCGGCTCGAACCATTTGTCGCAGCAGCAACGGCGGACGATATTTGGGATCGCTATACTCTCTGTACAGGTTTTCCATAACGTAAAGAAGTGTGTCCAATCCCACGAAATCCGCTAACTCCAAGGGGCCCATGGGGTGATTCATCCCCAGCCTCATGCTTTTATCGATATCCTCGGCGCTGGCTATGCCTTCAGCAAATGCATGAATCGCCTCATTCATCAGGACGGCAATAAATCTGCTGGTAGCAAAACCCGGCGTGTCAGAAACGACTATCGGCGTTTTCCCCATCTTAACTGATAACTCTTCTATGGATTTAATGGTTTCCTCGCTAGTGCTGTATCCTCGAACTATCTCCACTAGCTGCATCATAGGTACTGGGTTCATGAAATGCATGCCTATAAACCGGTCTGCTCTCTTGGTGGCGGATGCCATCTCAGTGATGCTCAGGCCCGAGGTGTTAGAGGCGAAAATAACGTGAGATGGACTCTCGTTGTCTATGGCTTTGAAGGTTTCTTTTTTGAGGGACAATATCTCTGGGATTGCCTCTATTACGACATCAACATCTCTAACAGCTTCAATCAGCTTGTTTGTACATTTGATCCTTGACAGGGCAGTATCTGTGTCGGCTTGGGTAATCTTTCCCTTTTTAACCATGCGCCCCAGGCTCTGCTTAACAGCAGCCATGCCTTTCTCAAGAAACTTATCCTCGATATCTCTCAACTTCACCTCGAGACCGGCTTGGGCTGCAACCTGGGCGATACCTGCACCCATAAGCCCTGCGCCCAACACACATACCTTACGTATTGCTGCCATTATGCCCCTTTTGCCGGAATTATAGCAGCTTGAACGTGCGCCTGCAATTTCACATTCTCGTTATTCTCAGTAGCAGGTGAACAACAATCAATAGGATGTTTTGACTTCAAAACATGCTGTGTTATAATCTGAAAACTGGGGCTGTGCAAACAGGGGTGTAGCTCAGTCAGGTAGAGCGGCGGTCTCCAAAACCGTTGGTCGTGGGTTCGAATCCTGCCACCCCTGCCATTTGCCGAGGTGGTGGAACCTGGTAGACACGCCATCTTGAGGGGGTGGTGAGCGAAAGCTCGTAGGAGTTCAAATCTCCTCCTCGGCACCATGCTATAATAGTAACGTGAAGCGAGCGGAAGTAGTTCAGCGGTAGAATGCCTCCTTGCCAAGGAGGAGGTCGCGAGTTCGAATCTCGTCTTCCGCTCCAATGGCGACGTAGCCAAGTGGTAAGGCGGGGGTCTGCAAAACCCCTATTCAGCGGTTCGAATCCGCTCGTCGCCTCTCACATAAGGCCCATCTTACCCAGTATCCCTTTGACATGTGTGAAGATAGACACATCTTCTTTCATATCCCACCAGATAAACTTGTCAAGCTCGTGTCCTATGAGGCGTGGTTGACCTCGTGCTTCGACCAAGCAGACTTTATGAAGGCTGGCATAACCTTTGAAGTCGCAATCTCGCAACCGCGTTATTTTGGTTGGACTCAATCCCAGTTCCTCAAACAACTCCCTGCCAGCGGCACTTGCAGCAGGTTCATTCTCTTTTATTCCCCCGCCGGGCAACGAGAAGCGACGCCTACCTCTGTCTCGAACAAGCAGAACCTTGCTATCTCTTATTACGACTGCAGTACCCCGTTGGCGTAGGTGGCGATTATTCATATGGGCACCTTGCGTTTGTTGCGGTATCCTACAGCAATATGTACCAACATTTGAGTTTATCCATAGAGGTTTTAGTTATTCCAGTTTCCGTCCCAAGTCGTATAAACATTGGTGACTGTTCCTAAGCTGTCCCATGTGCTGTCCCACCCCACTTCTGGGAATAAACTGTGGGGGATATACTGTTGCCCCACTTGGACATTGACTGTTTTTACACATCTTGTGGGGCCTGGTGAGTTAGTATCATCCACATAGACCAAACCCATATCGGTTGTTTGGAATGCGTCAAGGGCATGTCCACCAGTGTACCCAGACAAGTCGATTGAGACATAGGCACATCTGATTCCCGCCATCTCGGCGTCATTGTGAAGCCTTTCGGCAAAATCAGCACACACTTGAGGAGGGCTAGGCTGCTCTGTGCCATCAATAATACCTTGAATACGAGTCAGGTCAACATAGCTCTCAGCGGAACCGTAATATGACCCTGGTACCGACAGGCTGTAAGTGTATGGAAACTGGTCCGTTCTATCTTGTTGCAGGAAGCTCACCATCTGAGCATAGGTCGGATTGACAGCGTCCTTATTATTGATGAGCACGATGAAATGGCCGCTGTCATCGTAGCAACCATTACCAGAAAGCGTTCCTTCTGGTGTGTCTACCAGTCCTAGGTAGTAATTCTTGTATATGCCTGTTCGGCTGTTTATGCCTGCGCGTGTCTGACTTGGCGCTGGCGCAGTGGCTCTGGTTCCAGTCGAACTCGGGATGGGATTTGCCGACGACGATTGTTCTCCTTGGGAATTTCCGCCCTTATGGAACCATTCTACGACTGCATTCTTGGCTTCGTATAATGGACTCACCTTGGCGTAAGCTGCGACTGAACATCCTATCAGGGCTACAAGGATCAGGGAGACGAATATGGTACCGTATCTTCTGACTTTATACTTTCGCACATCGCTAAACGTAATGATATCCCATAGAGCAACAATCCCAGCTGCTGTCATAATTCCTATGACGACTGGTCGTGCAAGCTCAGGAATGTGATAGTACGTATATGCAATAATTCCTATAGCCGAAGCTGTTAGCAAGAGCAATATTAAAGATTGACTCCAACGGGACTGTCTCCGAGAGCGTAACTTACCCAGTGCAGAATTGATAGGCTTACTACGATGCTGATGTACATGACCCGCTCCATAACTGGGTGTGGGAAAACTGTATTCACACCGGCCACACCGCCAAGAGCGATAGTGCCTATTATAGTAGACCTTAGTGCTTCCGCATCGTGGACATAATGGTGCGCCCCTTGATTCCTTCTGGGCTGCCCAATATTCGTCTTCTCTCTTAGGCATAGGGTAACCACTTATTATTGTATTACCAGTATATCTCCACAGTACTAACGATACCCAACGGCAAAACGGTCCAGTCTGTGGGCAAAATGAATTGAGGCGTATATTCTGTGCCTGGCTTCACTGACACGGTTGTGTCGTTGTTTGAAGGTCCTGCCTGTCCTGGTGGTATTCCAGTGCAATCTATATATTTCAATCCTTCGTCTGTTGTAACGAAGGCATCCAGAGCATGACCAATGGTCTGCCCTTGGAAAGTGACAAAGACGAATGCTGTCCTGATTCCCGCTGCCTCCGCATGGTCGTAGACATCCCTGGCGAAGTCAGCGCATGTGTACGTTGGCATGATGTATGGGTTGCTGTCTGTCTTATCCGCAAGTATGAAGCTTTCAAGTTGTGCCCAAGTTGGGTTCTGCGCCGCGGAATTCCTCGTCAGGGTTACAGATACGCCCGCCGCGTCAGTGACTGCGGGTTGTATCCCGGAGTATACCGTGATTCCCGTATCCTGATAGAGTTTGAGTTGTGTTTGAAGCTGATTGACTGTATTCTGCAAGGAAGTTATTTGGCTGTTTAGGCCGCTAATCTCTGATTTGGTGTTGTTCAAATCGGCTGTGGTTGTGCTCAGCTTGCCTTGTACTGTGACTAGCTCATTCTCCTTTGCCTGCACCTTGCTGTGGGAACTTTCAGAAACCCAAAACACGCTGACTAAGACCAGTAGAATTATAATGAAAGGGAATGCAATAGTTGCATAGCGAATTCTGAGATTACCGAATTTCAACAAGCCAATCATAGCAGCAGCGCTCCAGATTGCGGCGATTGAGGCGACTAAGATTAACCCAATAGCGGCATATCCAAGCCCGCTAAACTGAAAAGTTGCATAACCTATGAGTGCCAGGCACGCGAAGATTAGAATCAAGTAACGCGCATTTCTACGAACAGCACTTACGTTCCTAAGTCTACCTGGGGCAACCATCATATTGCATAAAGAATTGAGGCATTCATAGCCAGATGTATTAGGGTTCCAATAGAGTGTACCTTGCCCACAACCCGGACATATCTTCATTATTTGCCTTACAAAATGCCTCGGCTGTTCAAGTTGCACTTCAGGCGGCCGCTGTTGTTGTACTGCTATCTCACCCACTTCACTCTTTTGAAAATTACGTTTACACGCCGGATTGAAACACTCATGTAGTTTGACGAAGTGGTTCCAGTACAGCGACTTTTCACTGCAGGCAGGACACTGCCGCATCTCTGGCTCGTTGCGCTGGCTACCTAATTGCCTTTCGCGCAAAGCCATTTGTTCGCACCGGCAAGTGTCACACTCATATTTATAATACTTGTGGTGCTTATAGCAGTATTTCACGCTATCACCAAAGGCACTGGCATATTCTTCTCGTGGTGCTCGCCCTTCCTCGGTTCTGTTCTCTTTCCATATGGGGCTCTGTTTGCACTTCGGATTTGTGCATTCTTTGGCCCTAGTGAATGGATTCCAGAAGAGGGACATTTCCCCACAGGCAGGGCACCGTTGAAACGCTGGGGTGTCCATCTGGCTATGCGAAGATTCGTCCTCTTTCATCAGCGTTACCTCCTCTAGCGGCTGCTTTTCTAACGGAAATTACTCGGCTAGCCTGCTGATAATAAATTC
This sequence comes from Chloroflexota bacterium, assembly GCA_021787935.1. Lineage (GTDB taxonomy): Bacteria > Chloroflexota > Dehalococcoidia > SZUA-161 > SZUA-161 > JACWAE01. Next base: position 26,310 of record JAJYLC010000001.1, read on the forward strand.
ACCTACTTGGGTAAGTTGCCTACTTGCTTTGAGTCATTGTCAGGCGGAAGCTGTTGCCCTATTCTTGCAGCTAATTCGCTTCTCGTAAAATTGAGTCTGCACCTTGGGTTAAAGCATTCATATACTTTTGTAAAATGATTCCATTGTAGCGATGGTTTTTCACAAACGGGGCATTGTCGCAGATCCCTGGCTTTCTGCACCTTATCCGCAGACTCTTGACGCAGAGTCTGTTGTTCCAGGCGGCATTTATCACACTCAGTGTTGTAGTATGTCTTATGCTTGTAGCAGTACATGGGTGTCTCTACCTGGGCAGCCCTTGGTCGCTCCTCTGACCTTTGAGGTCGGCTAGTAGATAAGTTTGTGAAGTTGGTAGCTATGAAAGTTGGTGAAGTCGATTTCGCCATGAGCTTGCGGCTGAGGTATCGGTTGGGAGAAACATACCTTACACGGTACTTGCCAAGCGGAATAATGGGTATGAATATCAGGCAGAAGTACTTGGTCTGTACGATAGAGGAACATACGGGGCAGCGTAACCCTCCACCGTATAACCTTGTTCCGATTCCGTTGAGGGTTGTGGTTGAGCCTGCGCTCTCAGCAGTGGTAGCATCTGCACATTTTTGGCAGAATCCGGGAAAATGCCGGAAGTTTTGACATTCCTTGGAACAATAGACACCGAGTTCATCCCGGGGGCCCCAGACAACGCGAGATCCGCAATTGCTACATTTTTCAAACATGCTCAGACCTCCCTCAAGGATGCATCACTTGAGACATTCTACAGCGACATGGCATAGAGTGCAAGATGACTCGCTATGACTTACTGTATCTGCTTATCACCCATCTTCTTGCACCCTGACTTCGTCAAGCGCCTGGCTGCCCCATACAAGCTCAGGCCAACGGAGATGCTGGGTAGGAACCTCTGAGGCCTGGTTACAGCTAACGGACAGCTAACCGTTTCAGCGGTTGCAAGCGGTGTTTTGCGGTTGTCAGAGGTGTGTTTTAGCTTCGGGTATGCCTGCAGGCGAGTGTGAAACGCGTTACTGCAAAACCCCTATTCAGCGGTTCGAATCCGCTCGTCGCCTCTTCTTTTTACAGCCAGATTAAAAGCCTTCGCAAGAACCTTATCTTGATATGCCCAGGTATCCGCTGTACCGGACTACGTGGGAGAGCGCCCTAGCCGCCCTCTCGGGAGTGGGGTACGGGATAAGATGGTTCTGTTCCATCAAGCTGTACACTTCTCCCTGCTTCACAATCCCGATGCCCATAGAACAGAAGATTACAGGCTTATCATACCTGCCCATCATTTCTTTCACTCTGTTCAATTCCACCAGGTCTTTACTCTCCATCAGCTTTCCCATTTCGTCCAGATTAGTGACCCAGGGAGCATGCAGTGAAAACCACCCGACGAAGCTGCGTGTTGCCGCAGGAGAACCTATTACCAGCACGACATCTACGTTCTCGTCCTCTATCAGCGGCCAGAGACAGTCATAGTTGAAACGGTCGCCGCCAATGTCGACAGGGTTCCCGTGTGACCAACGACGTGACAGGACTGAGTTCAGCTTATCAATTGTTGCAGGCGACAGCGGAGGCAGTTCCAGACCATGCCTTGCTACTGTATCCGCGGTCATAACAGCCATACCTCCACCTATCGAGAGCACCCCCACCCGCTTTCCTTTGGGCAGCGGCTGTCCCAATAGAAGCAGCGCAACGTCAATCAGCTCGCCAATTTCTTCCACCCTGATGACCCCGGCCTGCTTGAACGCCGCATCGCTGACTATGTCCGAACCTGCCAGAGCAGCAGTATGAGACCGCGCTGCTTTAGCGCCAGCCTGCGTTCCACCTGCCTTCACTACAACAATAGGTTTCTTTTTGGTAATCTCCCTTGCCAGCTCTAAAAAGCGGCGGCCTTCCCTGAGACCCTCGATGTAGCCGAGAATGACCTTGATTTCGTCATCCTGTGCCAGATACTCGAGGTAGTCCTCAAAATGCAGAGCAGCCTCGTTCCCGCTGCTGACGTATTTGCTGAATCCCAGGCCGCTTTCCAGGCCCGAGATAATAATCGATTGACCGGAGTTCCCGCTCTGAGATATGAGCCCCACCGGCCCTCTCCTCAACGGCGGCAGAAAAATGACGGTATTGAAGTTAGAGTAAGTATCGAAAAGCCCCATGCAGTTTGGCCCTACGAACGGTATGCCCCCGCGCTTCGCGACCTCGACTATCTGCGCCTGGACCTTCGCACCTTCTTCGCCTGTCTCGGCAAGCCCTCCTGAGATAACCACCACCCCTTTTACCTGCTTCCGGATGCAGTCCTCCATAGCTGACGGGACATCCTTAAATGGCACCGTAATGACCGCTAAATCTACAGGACCAGGCACGTCCAATATGCTCGGATAAGCCTTCAACCCGAGCACTTCAGCCTCTCTATTATTCACAGCGTATATGTCTCTGCTTTTGTCGCCTAACAGCAGGGCAAGAATATTAAAGCCCCACTTGCCCAGCGTATTGGACGCACCGATCAAGGCTACTGAACGCGGATTGAACATGCTGTCCAACTGCTCTTTAAATGTCATTTCTCCGTATCCTGAATATAATTTTTCCTGAACGTTCATACTTTTGCCCCTTCATCCGGGAGATTTCGTCTCTTAATACCTAATTATCTACCTTGCAATGTTGGGATACAAGCGTGCTGATATTATAACCAAAATCACTGTCGCGAAAATCAAGACGCCGAAATCAAGTCCTAACCCGTACTCGCTCACCCCGTGAGACAACATCAACGTCCGTAGCGCATCTACCTGATAGGTTAGCGGGTTTATATGTGCGATTACCTGCAGCCAGCGAGGCATCACAGAGATAGGATAGATTGCGCTGCTGGCGAAGAAGAGCGGCATCGTCAGGACCTGGCCAATACCCATAAAACGTTCGCGCGTCTTAACCAGAAACGCTACAATCATGGAAAGCGAGGAGAAAGCAGTGGCTCCGATAAGAACGGCAGCCAGTACCCCTAATAGGGCCAGCGGGTTCCAGTTAATATCTACCCGGAGGATTACCGCCAGGATAAATATAAGTACAGCCTGAGGCAAGCCGCGCACACCCCCTGAGAGCGCTTTGCCCAGTGCCAGTGCGCCGCGTGAGGTGGGGCTGACCAGAAACTTATGGACTATGCCTAAATCCCGCTCCCAGATAAGAGCTATGCCGCTGAAAATTGCGATGAACAGCGTGCTCTGGGCCAGAACGCCCGGGGTCAGAAAGTCTATATAGCGCAGGTTCCCCGTTGGTATGGCCCTGATGTGAGTAAAAACCTCGCCGAATACCAGAAGCCAGATAACCGGCTGCACGGCGCGCATGATAAGCTCGGTCGGGTCGTGGCGTATTTTGCGCACCTCAAATTCGGACATGGCCAAAGTCTTGTCAACGAACCCGCGAATAACTGATAAAGGATTCCTAGGCCTGGGCAGAGCGGCCTCAGCCGAGCCGCTTGGCCGTGCGCCTTGTCCTGGAGACGTCACGATAGTTTCCTCCCGATTCTAGTTCGCTTCCTGTATAATGGATAAACACGTCCTCTAGGGTTGCACCATCTCGCCCTATAGATGCCTTAAGATCATCCGGCTTACCTATTACAGCCACCTTGCCCCGGTGCATAATCGCCACCCGGCCGCACATGCTGTCGGCTTCCTCCATCAGGTGTGTAGTCATCAATATAGTTGTCCCGTACTCGTTACGTAATCGCTCGATATGTTCCCAGACTGCTTTCCGCGCCAATGGGTCAAGACCCACTGTTGGCTCATCCAGAAACAGCACCTGAGGGCGATGCAATATGGACTGAGCGATCTCTAGGCGCCGCACCATACCGCCGGAGTACGTGCGCACGAGTCTGTTTGCGTCTTCCTCCAAACCCATAAACTTAAGCGCATTGTGTATCCGCGTCTTCCTCTCGCTCCGCGGTATATCGTAGAGCCTGGCAAAGATAAGCAGATTTTCGTAGCCCGTAAGCGTGCCCTCAGTTGACAGCATCTGCGGTACGTAACCTATCAAACGACGAACATCTCCGGCACGACGGAGAATGCTGTATCCTGCCACGCTGGCATCTCCAGAAGTAGGCGGCAGCAGGGTGATTAGCATCTTAATTGCTGTGGTCTTGCCGGCGCCATTTGGGCCCAGCAACCCGAAAGTCTCTCCCGCCTCCACCGAAATGGTCATCGTGTTTACAGCGATGAGCTCTCCAAAAGAGCGAGTGAGCGCATTGGTTTCTATAATTGCAGCAGTCATTGAACTGACATGCCTCCTTTGCTTGCAGGCAACCCCTCCGGCGCGAAGACCTGGCCTAACATTTTCAATGCTTCCGCAACTCTGCCTTGTTGCTCAGGCGGGAGCAGCCCCAATGACTCAGCCAGTCGTGTCTCGGTCATTTTGCGCGTTCGCTTGAGCTCGGCAAGACCATGCGCACTCAGCCTCAAGCTAACGTACCGTCGGTCATCGGCAACTGCCCTGCGTATGACCAGTTTCCTCGCAACCAAAGCATCAACAGTCTTGGACATAGACGGCAGCTTCAAGCCAATGTGTTCTGCCACCTCCGACAGCGAGGCCCCTTCATTTCGATAGATATACACTAGCGTTCGCAATTGTGGCACCGTAAGACCCGGTGCACGATGGCTCCGCATCTCCATGCGGATGCGGCGCATCACCCTGGGGACTACTTCCATCAAAAGGGAAGCGCCTTCGAGGTCAGGAGTTAAAGAAATAGTTTCCTCTTGCAACTGTTTCATAAATAAAGTATAGACCTCTCAGCAGGAAAAGTCAATAGATTTGAACAAAAAAGGCTTAAAAATTTGTAACATTCTAGAGGGTGACCAGCCTGTAGATAGTTCCTAAGGCAGTTCATTCAGACCGTCAGGTGCTGAGCCTGAAAGGTGGATAGCGGTCTGTAGCTAGCAGGAAAGCGTAAGCCATGACTCTCAAGTCCCATCTTAACACACCTTCCACGAAATTGAACATACTTTTCGGATAGCGTCCTGTAAACAGGATAGAGAACCAGGCGATCACCACCATTGCCAGAGCAACGATGCCCAGGGAAAAGAGCGCAACATAATGTGGAATAGCCAGCAGCCATTTAATCAGAGGCAGCCAGCGATGCAGCTCCTCCTCAGCCTTTGGATAAGGGATTTCGATATGATACAACCGCTCGTCGTCTGTTGAGGGATATTCGTCCCTCAATAGCGCGAGGTAGGCCCAGACACGGGTACTGAACTTGGTTAGAGCCAGATACCAGTCGAACCACCACTTGGGGTACTTTTGCAGAAACAGCAACATCAACACCGTAGGGATGAAAACAAACCCGCCTGCGAGAACCATGCCGCCGCTTATAAAAATGAAGACTATGAAAATAGGAATTGCTATTAGCAGCCTGAAAAAGGTAGTTATCCGGTTCATGTTCTTATCAGGGTAATCAACAGACAAGTCAATCGGGTATGCCTTTACTGCCTCTGTCACACTAAGACCTCCAGATAAGACTCTCGCTGTTCCTGCGCGGAGCGCAAATCTTCCGCAATTGTAACACAGAAAGCGCATTTCTAGTATGATCTGCCCCCCCATTGACATCGGCTCTCTCTGATTGTATCTTGATAGCAAATGGCACAGAATATTAAATGCCCCCGCTGCGGCAGATATACAGCCGATGCAACTTACTGTCAGTATTGCGGCAAGGCTTTACATGCTTGTCCAGTCTGTGGCGCCAGGATATCCCGAAACGCCATATTCTGTCCTGAGTGCGGAGCACCTATCTCTAAGGACCAAAGAGATATAGTAGCCACAGAGCGCACCTCATGGGCCTGGTGGATACTTCCCCTGCTATTAGGCTGGATAGGCGGCGTCATTGCCTGGGCTATGAACCGATACAGAGATCCCGCTAAAGCTAGCTATATGCTCTGGTTTGGGGTATCGTTGACCGTGATAGAGATCATCATCACCATAGTGGTAGACGTGACACAACATGGTCACACCGCACCTTAACCCTTGTCCATGAACCAACGCCAGCATCTAAAATGCCGAGGTGGCGGAACCGGCAGACGCGACGGACTTAAAATCCGTTGGGCTTCGGCCCTTGCGGGTTCAAATCCCGCCCTCGGCACCAGGGTTTGATAATATCACCAGCTTGGCCCAACTACGTACCCCAGGCAAATAAAATTGCCCCGAAAGGGACTGTGGGCCGCTATTCTGGCACTTGTACTACTGGCATTTTGCCCAAAATGTGATAATTTCTTAACCTTTTCCCGCCCGCTTTTATGATTTCTTTATCCCTGGGGCTTATTATGATTTCTGCATAGCCGATTGCAAGATGTGATATTCTATTGTAGTGCAAAGTGCAAAATATTACAGGCCAGGTTGACACCAGGGATTAATCGGTCAGCATCTAAGAACGAGGCTAAGAAAGTGAGGAAATGCAGCCATGTGGAAGTGTACCAATTGTCATCATGTAGAACTCGCCGAAGCTAGACCTTTACATTGTCCCGTATGTGGCGCTGATGCAGAGAAACTCATCCCGCATGAGGTCCCAGGTATAAAAGGAACGAAAACCCTGGGGGACCTGAAAGCTGGCTTCGTCGCTGAGTCTCAGGCTCACCAGAGGAACCTGGCCTTCGCCTTCAAAGCAGAGCAGGAAAACTTTACTCAGGTCGCCAAACTCTTTCGGGCTATCGCCGAAGCTGAGGGAATACACGCCTTCAACCATCTACGCTTCCTTGGAGGAGTGTCAGACACACAGGAAAACTTGGAGGCCGCTTTCGAGAGAGAAAACCTGGCAAGCAGGTCATACCCTCAGTTCATCAAAGACGCAAATGAGGAGGGAAATACAAGCGTAGCGAAAATCTTCAGCTATTCCAGAGATGTAGAGGCAGGCCATGCCAAGCTTTATAAGAAGGCTTTGGACCACATGGTACAGGAAACAGACACCAAGTACTATGTTTGCGGCGTCTGTGGCTATGTTTCGGATGGGGAACTGCCTGACCAGTGCCCGATTTGCGGCGCTCCTAGAGAGAAGTTCAGAAGTATAGACTAGCCTAAGCAGTAGAAGGCCGCTCTAAAATAACCGGAGGTCAACAAATGGCATCCAGTGAGAAACAAACACGAGCCGAGAAGCTGATAGGGAAAGTAACAAGGCTAACTGATTTAGTGGATTACCAGGATGGCGCCGTGGTGAGCAGGGAGATTATAAACAAGAATACGGGAACTGTGACACTTTTTGCCTTCGATGAAGGACAGGGGTTGAGTGAACATACAGCCCCCTTCGATGCCCTAGTATACATCTTCGATGGCGAGGTTGATATCACTATATCGGGTAAAGTTCTTAGACTGAAAGAAGGAGAAATGGTCATAATGCCAGCCAATCAACCCCACGCATTGAAGGCAGTGACTAGGTTCAAGATGATATTGACCATGATAAGGTCTTGACATTAATAGTACTAGCAACTTACCTGTTTTTGTTATAAAACATGTGATGGATTGATTAATTTCTCTGAAGCTAATCGCTGGCCCAACGGGGTACAGTCGATTGACAATGGTCTAAACCAGTGTTTAAAATTATCTCCAGAAGGGAGATTTAAATAAAATAGATGGCTGATGAGCATAACCTGAGTATCAATGAGGCTGTAACCATGTATCTTGCCACTCTGCCGCCAGAGCAGAGGCAAGAAAGCCAGCAGGAGCTGAATAGGTTCGTTCGGTGGTATGGTGGAGATCGCCGGATGAGCGAGCTCGGCCCCAGAGAGATCGGAGAATACGGCGAGAGCGTAAGTAAAAGCATCAGATCCTCAGTAACTGACCCTGCTAAGAAGATCGAGCCGGTCAGAAATTTCCTCACTTACGCCAAAAAGGCAAAACTGACTGAGGTAAACCTCGCCCCCAATCTCAGAATCAGCAAGACCAAAAAAGGCCCGGTGAAGAATTCTCACAAAGAGGCTGAACAAGTTCATCTAACCTCGGAAGGTCACGCTGCCCTGAAATCGGAACTGGAGGCCCTTAAAAATGAGCGCCCCCTCGTTGCTGAGCAAATACGCCACGCTGCGGCAGATAAAGATTTTCGGGAAAATGCCCCCCTTGAGGCTGCCAAAGAGCACCAGGGGCATATCGAGGGACGAATCAGGGAACTGGAAGCCACCATCCAGGGAGCTACTATTTTAGAGGAAAAAACGAGCATCACGGTTAGAGTAGGCATTGGTTGCACGGTAGACCTGTCCGACCTTACTTCCGGTGAGCAGTTGCACTACACTCTTGTCAGCCCCAGTGAATCCAACCCAACCAAAGGCAAACTCTCTATTGCGTCACCCACCGGCAAAGCTTTGTTGGATCAAGAAATAGGCGCTGTAGTAGAAGTCTACGCGCCCGTGGGGACATTTCGCTACCGGATCGAGAGCATAAAAGGATAAACTCGAGGAATTTCATCAGGGGCATCCTTCCGCGGAAGGACGCCCCTCGCAGTCAACTCTAAAGCTCTGCCTGCATATCTGTCAGATCGCCCCGTGAAAAACCTTGCGATTCAAAGAAAGACAGCATCCACCAATCACGCCAGTTAACCATAACGTGCACCTTTTTAATGCCCTTTTTGTGACAGCGCTCCTTCCAGGTTTCAACCATCTTCCTGCCAATGCCCTTGTGCTGATACTCAGGTAAGATACCGATCAATTCGATCCAGGCAACATTGCGTAATTCAGTCGGTGAACCTACAACCCTGCCCAGTACAAAGCCTACTATCTTGTCCCCCGCTTCCGCCACTACGCTGGCATCCATCTCGCCGCCAATACAACTGTCGGGGACCGGCGCGTAGGTCACAGCTCTGCTATCCTCCTTGGTCTCCCTCTCAATAGCCAGGACACCTGCGAGATCCTCCACTCTCATCTCGCGTATCTTCACCTTGCTTTTCGGTTCAGCAGTTCTAACCACTTACCAGCCTCCTTCGATAGAAAAATGCCTCGCGCCTGAGATGCGGTAGCTACGTTTATAGCACGGACACCTGGGGTTGTCAATCGGGGCAATTGCTAAACGCTCTACGGTGGGGCTGCCTGGGGTCCAACACAAAATAATATGAAGGCTTAATCTTGTATTGTCTTTCCTGTGAGCCTGCGATATGCCTCCCGGTACCTCTCCGATGTCTCCTTAACAATCTTTGGAGGAAGCTCAGGGGCGGGGGGCTCCTTATTCCAACCAGACTCAGTGAGCCAGTCTCTAAGAGGCTGTTTATCGAAGCTGGGCTGTGATTTCCCCGGAGAGTATTTCTTGGCATCCCAGAATCGGCTGGAGTCCGGAGTGAGAAGCTCGTCAATCAAAGACAGCTTGCCATCTATCATGCCGAACTCCATTTTGGTGTCCGCTATGATTATGTCCCGGCTGCGAGCATATTGGACAGCATAATTGTAGATAGCAATGCTTTTCTCCATAATCTCCTGGGTCAGCGACTTGCCCACAAGCTTCTCCATCTGTTTGATAGTAAGCGGACGGTCATGGCCTGCGGCCTCCTTAGTAGTGGGAGTAAACAGTGGTTGGGTAAATTGTTCCGATTCCTTGATGCCTTTGGGCAAAGACATGCCCGATACTGTGCCGCTCTGCTTGTATTCGGCCCACGCCGAACCTGAAAGGTAACCCCGGACCACGCACTCTATGTCGATGCGCTCTGCCTTCTTTACAATCATGGAACGTCGCTCCACATAGGTGGGATATGAATAATAGGAGACGCAGACCCGCTCCCCATAAACACGATTGAGCCAGTTGACATCGTTCACTATCTCGACCACGTGATTGGGCACTAGGTGAGAGGTCTTCTCGAACCAGAAGGCCGAGAGCTGGTTTAGAACAATTCCTTTATCCGGGATTCCGCCAGGCAATACTACATCGAAAGCGGATACCCGGTCGGTAACTATGATGAGCAACTGGTCATCGCCCATCTCGTAGGTATCGCGCACTTTCCCCCTGTGATATAAGTTTGGCAGATTGGACTCACGCAGTATGGACATATAGTTCTTTCTCCTTGACTTTCGCCTCTGTGGACTTCCCCCTATCCCAACCCCACCCTCTGGAAAATCTCGTCGATGTAGCGCAGGAAGTAGTTATAGTCGAAAATGCCCTTGAGTTCCGATTTGGAAAGATGCTTGGAGACATCCGGGTCGCTTTCGAGCAGGCCGAGGAAGCTCACCCTTTCCTTCCACGCCCTCATAGAGTTGCGCTGCACCATCTTGTAAGCTGTTTCTCTGGAGAGCCCCTTATCAATCAAGGACAGCATCACCCTCTGCGAGAAGATAACTCCCTGCGTTATCTCCAGGTTCTGTTTCATCCGCTCAGGGTAGACCTGAAGCCCTTTCATGACATATGTGAAGATGCTCAAACCATAATCGAGAACAAGACAAGCATCAGGCAAGATAATACGCTCCGTGGAGGAATGGCTGATATCGCGTTCGTGCCACAGGGCAATGTTCTCCATAGCAGTCACTGCATACCCTCTCACGAGGCGGGCCAGCCCGCAGATACGCTCGCAAAGCTCCGGGTTCCGCTTATGCGGCATCGCTGATGAACCTGTCTGCCCCGGTTCGAAAGGCTCCTCAGCCTCCAAAACCTCGGTGCGCTGCAGACCACGTATCTCGGTGGCAAACTTCTCCAGCGAACTGGCAATGATAGCTAAGGTGGTGACGAACTGAGCATGTCGGTCGCGCTGAATGATCTGGCTTGATACCGGTGCCACTCCCAGGCCCAGCCTGGCGCAGGCTATCTCTTCCACCTTCGGCGGCACCGTGGCGTGAGTCCCCACAGCGCCCGATATCTTGCCCACTGCGACCATCTTCCTTGCCTCATCGAGCCTGTGGGAATTCCTCTTCATCTCCTCAACCCAGATAGCGAGCTTGAGTCCGAAGGTAATCGGCTCGGCATGGACGCCATGAGTACGTCCCATCATAATAGTATGTTTGTGCTCCAAAGCCCGCTTTCTGATAACATCGGCTAGCTCGTCAATATCTTTAGCCAATATATCTGATGCCTCGACCAACTGGAGAGCAAGCGCCGTATCCATGACATCCGAAGAAGTAAGACCGAGATGGATGAAACGACTCTCATCTCCCAGGCTTTCTGATACAGATTTCAGGAATGCTGTTACATCATGATGGGTCTCTTTAAGCACCTCATCCATACGTTTCAGGTCACAGCTTGCCTTCCTTATTTTGGGAATCGCCTCTTTGGGAATAACGCCCTGCTCCGCCCACGCCTCGCAGGCAGCGATCTCCACCTTCAGCCACTTGTCGAACTTGTTCTCGTCCGACCAGACTTTCTTCATCTGTGGCCTGGAATAGCGTTCAATCATGCCTTAACCCCTTTTCAGTGATATATCAGCTTCCTTTTCGCTCATTGCTTCACCATCTGCCTGTACCGTGGCATCCGAATCACAGCAGCCGCAGCAGATATCGCCGCCATCCTCTTCCTCTCGTCAAATACCTCGGATAGCTTTTCCTCGAGCGGTTTCTCGCGCTTCATAATCCTCTTCATGTCCTCAATCAGAGTACCTTCAACATCCAGGAATTGTGTAGCCAGATTTCCTTTCACAAAACGTTCGTTCTCCATGACTGCTTTATGAAATGGGATATTCGTCTTGACGCCTACAATGATATACTCATAGAGAGCGCGGCGCATCCTGATAATGGCTTCGTTTCTATCCCTGCCCCAGACCACTAGCTTCGATATCATCGAGTCATAAAGATGAGGTATCACATACCTGGTATGTACGCCGCTATCCACACGAACTCCGATTCCGCCCGGAGAGCGATAGCCTCTCAGCTTGCCAGGGGAGGGCATGAAGTTGTTCAAAGGGTCTTCGGCGTTAATGCGGCACTCTATCGCCCAACCATTCAGTTGAACATCTTTTTGTTTGATGCTCAGAGGCAACCCCAGGGCTATCCTCAATTGCTCTTTGACAATATCCACGCCTGTTACCATCTCAGTAACCGCATGTTCTACCTGGATTCGAGTATTCATCTCCAGGAAATAGAAATTCCCCTCTGAGAAAAGAAATTCCACCGTCCCTGCACCTTCATAGCCTACCCTTTTAGCGACTTTCACTGCAATGTTACCCATCTCCCTCCTGAGCGCCGGGGTGAGCGCCGGTGAAGGGCATTCCTCGATCAGCTTCTGATACCGGCGCTGTATGGAGCACTCGCGTTCACCTAGATGGATAACATTTCCATGAGAGTCGGCCAATATCTGAAACTCAATATGGCGTGAATTCATCAGAAATTTCTCGATGTAGACATCCGGCAAACCAAAAGCGGAGCTGGCTATTCTCCGTGCGGATTCAAGTGCTTTCCTGAGTTCCTCCTCATTATTGGCACGTATTATGCCGATTCCACCCCCTCCCCCCGATGGCTTGATCATTACCGGATAACCTATCTCCTGGATAATACTTTTTGCCTGCTCGAGATCTGATACCGCCACTTCAACTCCAGGTACCAAGGAAAGCCCTGATTTCTTAACCTCACGGCGGGCTGCCTGCTTGTCGCCCATCAACTGCATCACGCCACTCGATGGGCCGACGAACTTTATTCCATTTACCTCACAGGCATAGGCTAATGCCGGGTTCTCGGCAAGAAAGCCATAGCCAGGATGGATGGCAAAAGCGCCGCTTTCTTTAGCTACCTCAATAATCTTATCTATGTTCAGATAGCTCTCGGTTGCGGGGGCAGGGCCAATGTAGTATGCGTCGTCAGCATATCGAGCAAACAATGCATCCTTGTCCGCCTCAGAATATACAGCAACCGAATTCAAGCCAAGCTCGCGGCAGGCGCGCATTATGCGAATGGCTATTTCGCCCCGGTTGGCTACCAGTACTTTTTTTCTCATTTTAATCCACTACTCCCAGGACATCACCGGCTCCCACTCTCTGTCCCTCACGCATAAATATCTCCCTCACCACCCCTGTATGAGTCGCGGATACTTTATTCTCCATCTTCAATGCCTCAATCACTGCTATTACGCCGCCCTTTTTCACCTTCTCACCCACTTCCACCTCAATCCTGAGCACCATACCACGAAGAGGAGATACTATGGCGCCTCTGGATATCTTCTTAGCAACTCTGGTCTGCTCAACCTCTAATGCCTTACCCAGCGGCGGCGACACCTTCACATTGAACACCTCGCCATCTACATCCACACTCAGCTCTACGGGTGACTCCAGTGGTGAAGCACTTGAATCCGCAGCTTCAAGAATGTCCGGCATCGCTTCTTCCTCAAGTTCGCCGCGCAGAAACCTGACTGCTAATTGAGGGAACAGGGCATAAGTGACAAAATCTTCCTCATCGCGGAGTACCCCCAGCTTTTGACCGGCATAGCGCGTCAGTTCCCATTCCGAAGCAATTAGCTCGGCAGGCCGGGCCTCAATAGGCTTCCTGTCTCCGACCACAAATTTTTTCACTTCTTCATTTACATCAGATGGAGGTCTGCCATAGTAGCCGAGAAAGTAATTCTTCAACTCCTCAGTTACTCGTTTGTATCTCTTGGCAGAGAGTACGTTTAGCACTGCCTGTGTTACCACAAGCTGACTTACCGGAGCTGCCAGTGGCGGATAACCAAGGTCAGCTCTCACGCGGGGGATTTCCTCCATTACTTCACCGAGTCTATCCAGTATGTTCTGCTCCCGGAGCTGATTCACCAAGTTAGAAAACATCCCTCCAGGGATTTGATGCGTAAGCACGTCTACGCTGGGATGAATCAATTCGGTAGTGAATAGTGGCCCATACTTCCTGCTCAAGGCAACGAAATATTCCCCTATCTCATATAGCAGGTCCAGGTCCAGACCTGTATCGAAAGGGGTATCTCTAAACGCTGCCACTACTCCCTCCGTAGGTGGAAGGGATGCCCCTCCTCCAAAGGCAGAAAATGCAGTGTCGAGGATATCGACACCAGCCAGTACCCCTGCGTGATAACCCATGTGCGCCATTCCGCTGGAGCAGTGAGAATGAAGTGCAACAGGGATGCTCACCCTCTTTTTTATCGCTTTTACCAGTTCACTCGCAGTCCAGGGAGAAATCAATCCGGCCAAATCCTTTATGCAAATCGAGTCGCAGCCAAAAGACTGCAATGTCCTTGCCATTTCGGCAAACTTCTCCACGGTGTGCACTGGGCTGGTAGTGTAGCAAATCGCGCCCTGAGCAAATGCACCCTGGTCCTTTGCTACTTCTATCGCCAGCTTGACATTGCGCATATCATTAAGGGCATCGTATATGCTGAAGACATCCACCCCGTTCTTCACCGCGAGGCAGATGAACTCACGCACTACATCATCCGAATAGTGGCGGTAGCCCACGAGGTTCTGCCCTCTTAGAACCATTTGAAGTCGAGTGTTTTTAACCTTCTCCTTCAGGTCTCTCAGCCGCAGCCAGGGGTCTTCGTTCAGAAACCTGAGACATACGTCGAAAGTAGCCCCTCCCCACACATCGAGAGCGAAGAAACCCACCTTATCCAGCATCTCGGCGATGGGCAGCATATCCCTGGTGCGCATCCTGGTGGCGATGAGCGATTGATGAGCATCTCGCAGTGTGCTGTCAGTTATGAGAAGACCCATTTAGGTTTCTCCAGTAAGTTCTCAGAACTCTAACATACAAGGGGGTTGGAGCATCCACTCCATGCTACCCTATTATGAACCTAGCCGCTAGCCAAGTCCTGGCGATACTTTTCGTAGCTTTTTTTAATTTTATCATGCTTGAGCGCCAGAATCCCAGCAGCGAAGTAGGCAGCGTTTTTCGCCCCGCCAATGCCAACGCTGGCTACCGGGACACCTACGGGCATCTGGACGATGGAGAGCAAAGCATCAATACCTTTAAGTTCGCTGCTTGGCAAGGGTACAGCAATGACAGGGATAGTTGTCCAGCTAGCGAGGACGCCGGGCAAGTGCGCTGACATACCTGCCCCGGCGATAATGACATCGATACCACGCTTTCCGGCACTCTGACCATATTCCCTGGCCTTCTCAGGGGTACGGTGGGCCGAGATTATGGATACCTCATATTCAATCCCTAGCTGGTCCAGGGCCTGCAGCGCTGGTTTCATCAAACTGGTGTCCGATTCACTGCCCATTACTATTCCGACAAGTGGCATAGCTATCCCTCCTCGGCGGCGATGTCTTTCCTGTAATGACAGTTCTCAAAATTGATGTGTGGCAGGTTAAGATAAACCTTTTCCCGTGCTTCTGCAACAGACTTTCCAGTGGCGACCACAGTGAGCACTCTTCCCCCGGCAGTACATACCTTTCTCCCATCTGATTTGGTTCCGGCATGAAAAATAAGAATATCAGGGTCAACCTTATCCAAGCCAGTAATAGGAAATCCTTGTTTATAGCTGCCGGGATAACCTCCCGAGGCCATCACCACCCCGACACATGCTCCTTCGCTCCATTCAACCCTGGTTTGGGCCAGATTGCCATCTATCACCGCCATCATTATGTCTAGTAAATCAGTTTTCAGCAGAGGAAGCTGAACTTGAGTCTCTGGGTCACCAAAACGAGCGTTGAACTCCAGGACCTTCGGGCCATCCTTGGTCAGCATCAGCCCTGCGTAGAGCACCCCTTTATAGGATTTTCCCTCTTGAGCCATAGCCTTCACCACAGGCTCTATGATAGTTTTAATAGCCCTGTCCCTAGATTTCTTATCAAGGAACGTCGAAGGGCTATAGCAGCCCATGCCGCCTGTATTGGGACCCACGTCTCGGTCGAATGCCCTTTTATAGTCACGGGCAGTCACCAGAGGGACAACAGTTATGCCATCGGTGAAAGCTAAAAGGCTTGTCTCTCGTCCCACAAGGCATTCCTCAACCAGCACCTGATTGCCGGCATCGCCGAAAACACGCTTTTCCATAATATCGGAAAGCGCCATCAAAGCCTCGTCCACAGACTGGGCGACGATTGCCCCCTTACCTGCTGCCAGCCCGTCGGCCTTGATTACCATCGGGACAGGCTGCTTTTTGACACAAGCCTCCGCCTCTTGAAAAGAGGTGAAGACAGCATCTTTAGCGCAGGGTATGCCGTACTTATGCATCAGCTGTTTGGCGAAGACCTTGCTCGATTCGATAAGCGTGGCTTCCTTGGTGGGTCCGAAAGCCAGTATGCCCAGGCTCTGGAGTTTATCAACGAGCCCAGCAGCCAGAGGAGCCTCAGGTCCCACCACTACCAGGTCTATCTTATTCTCCTTAGCTGCCCTTACTACAGCATCCAGGTTGGTCGGAGACATATCGAGGTTAACGGCGGTCCGGGCCGTGCCGGCATTGCCCGGGGCGACAAATATTTGTTTAACTTTTTTACTAAGGGAGAGCTTCCAAACCAACGTATGCTCCCTGGCTCCCCCGCCTACGACCATTACCTTCATTAATTAATTGCCCCCACAGCAACCTCTCCATATATTTCTGACTAACTTCACGACCCACACCTTTTCCGTAGAATCAAACTAGTTTTGCCTTTCGTTGCAAGAGGGTTCACTCCCACTCTATGGTAGAGGGAGGTTTCGAAGAGATATCGTAGACCACGCGGTTTACTTCAGTCACCTCGTTGACTATGCGGTTGGAAATTCGTGCCAGCACATCGTAAGGCAGGCGCGCCCAATCGGCAGTCATAGCGTCTTCAGAAGTCACTGCGCGTATCGCCACCATATAGCCGTAGGTTCTGGCATCTCCCATCACACCCACGCTCCGCACCGGTGTTAGCACGGCGAAGCTCTGCCATAACTGGCGATACAGCTTAGCCTTCTTGATCTCATTCATCACAATCCAGTCTGCGGCTCGGAGTATCTCCAGCCTCTCTTTAGTGACATCACCGATGATGCGAATAGCAAGGCCGGGTCCCGGAAAAGGCTGGCGGTATACCATGTCCTCTGAAAGTCCCAATGCCAACCCCACCTCCCGCACCTCGTCCTTAAACAAATAGCGCAGGGGCTCGACCAGAGAGAGCTTCATCCTGCTGGGCAGCCCGCCGACATTGTGATGGGTCTTTATCGTGGCCACCGCTTTGCTTCCGGAGGATGCGCTTTCGATCACGTCGGGATACAGAGTGCCCTGAGCCAAAAAATCGACTTGACCTATCTTGGCCGCTTCTTCCTCGAAGATCTTAACAAACTCCTCGCCGATAATGTGGCGCTTCTCTTCTGGGTCAATTACCCCCTTTAGGCGCTTCAGGAATCTTTCGCTGGCATCCACATACACCAGATTCATCTTCATATTCTTCTGGAAAGTATTAAGCGTGCGTTCCACCTCTTCCCTGCGCAGCAGGCCGGTATTAACGAAAATACAGGTCAACTGGTCGCCTATAGCACGATGGATCAGCGTCGCCACCACCGAAGAGTCAACACCCCCCGAAAGAGCGCAGATAACGCGTCCCTTACCTACCTGCTCCTTAATCCGCTCTATACTCTCGGTAACAAAACTTCCCGGAGTCCAATTCCCATTGCATCCACAAATCTTGTAAAGAAAGTTCTGCAGGATTGCTTTGCCTTGAGGGGTATGAGCTACCTCAGGGTGGAACTGCAAGCCGATAATCCCGTACTCATTGCCCATGGCAGCAATAGGAGAATTCTCCGTATAAGCCAGAGAGACAAAACCCGGGGGCATCTCCTCGATCCGGTCGCAGTGGCTCATCCATACCGGTATCTCAGGAGGAAGACCTGCGAATAAAGGGGTGGTCGTCGTGTTCTGGTGAAGAATGGCAAGTCCGTACTCACGTTTAATTCCGCGAGCCACTTTACCACCAAGCTGGTAGGCGATAAGCTGCATCCCGTAGCAGATGCCCAGCACGGGCAGGCGGCTTTCGTAGACATAGGCTGGAGCCTGGGGTGCTCCAGGCTCATAAACACTGCTGGGCCCACCGGAGAGAATGAATCCTTTGGGACGTAGAGCAGCCACAGTATCCCAGGGAGCATCATGAGGCACAACCTCACAGTAGACCCGGCATTCTCGTACCCTGCGTGCAATGAGCCAGCTATATTGAGAGCCGAAGTCGATGACCGCCACTGCCTCCCGCTCCGTCCCCAGTTTCCCTTGAGGCTCAGCTTGTGGCTGTGCTCCTTTTCGTTCCTTGGCAATCTCCAGGTAAGCAGAGACTTCTACGTCACCACTGATAGCAACACGGTGACTCTCTTGCTTGTCTTTTTCCGTCGTCAAGACCCGCCTCCTGCCACCGACCTAAGCTTACCAAATGGTATCCGTGTAGTTTTAGCTTCAAAAATTTGGTAAATAGGTCGAGACAATGAATTACACAATTTTACACAAACCCCAGACGGTAGTCAATTTGAGAGAAGTTCAATCCAAAAGATAGCAACTAGGAGTAAGTAGTAAAGGACAATATGAAGCACTACATGAGAGAAGAGCAGTTGAACTATTTTCCAGTTTTACCGAAATTCCCCGCAGGATTAGTTAAATAAGTTAACTGCCCACTGTTCAAACGGCATTAAAACTTCTTATTTTCATTGATATGGCAAAGTTGTTTTGGTAATTCGCCGATTATGAACGTTTACTCCGGTATCATTTTTAGCGTGTTTGCTCTTTCTGTATATTCTACTAAGAAAGTCCGGCTTCGCACACTGGATTCCCATTTTGCTTGCTGATTCTATTAAATCTGTTTTTGGTCTTTTCTCCAACTTTGACATGGTCTCTGCCATCAGGAATACAAATTCGCCTCCGTGCCAGCATCGTGATAATCCATAATACATAAATAAAATTGCATGTATTGACTCATGGCAACATATCCACAGATTATTCTGTCCTTTGTTGATCGATATCTTATTTGCTCCAAAATCGAACCCAGGATATAGGTATCCATTATTTGAGAAAGCTATTTCCGGTGTTAAATCTTCCGGCATTTTATAGAGTTCACATATTTTCTTTATTGTCCTTTCACATTCAGCTTCGGTAAGGACTTTAGATTTTAGGAAATTTTTTCTCTCCCATCTGTAAACTTTAGACCTTTGAAAATCCCTTAACTCTCTCATTATGTTTTCACCCCGTTCAAATAAAAATCAATTAACTGACCGCACAACCGGTTTCTGCTCTTTCCGGAATCTCAGTAGTTCCGTTAACCCCCTTATTTTACCACAGGCTGGTAGAGAGGCAAGTGAGATTTTATCTCGGATTAGGTTCGATTTTATGTAATTTTAATACGATATTCGTAGTTGATTAGCTGACAAGATATCATAACTATTAAGCAATTGTTGACCTTCCTGATACACGATGATAGAATTCTCACAGCCAGGGTTGTAACCTACTATATGACGGAGTCCGATGGATTATAGACAAATGACCTCCCCCTGTGGACTAGATTGTTTCAACTGTCCGATGTATCTGGCAAGCAGGGACGAAAAACTTAAAAAAACAATTTCCCAGAAAAGAGATATCCCTCTTGAAAAGGCGATGTGTCGCGGATGTCGCAATGAGAAAGGTACCATAACTGCCTTCGACATGTCTGAACCCTGTAAGGTCTATAAATGCATCGAGAGTAAAGGAATCGATTTCTGCTATGAGTGCTGTGACTTCCCGTGCGACTACCTTCATCCGTACGCCGACAAAGCTTCGGAGGTGGCGCACAATACAAAGGTCTTCAACTTGTGCCTCATAAAAAAGATGGGGCTGGCATCCTGGGCAAAAACCAAGGCCGAAAGCGTAGGTGATAAATATTTTAAAGGTAAACTCGAACTTTAAAGTGAACTGGCTTCAATCGTTAAGCAGAAATGAGCCAGCGCAGGCCGAGAGGACGTAAGGATACCAAAGTGGTATACTGAAGTCAAGTGGATAGCCGAGTATGCGGGTAGCCTGGAGCTGTGCTCCAGGCTACCCAGAATCCGTCTGCTCTGGGTTAATCCAAATGCCAGAACAAGCTACCATCGAAAAACAAATCAAACTCGCTGTAGCTATCCTCAAAAAAGGCGGAATTGTGGCCTTCCCTACCGATACCGTTTACGGCCTCGGGGCAGATCCCCTTAATGCACGGGCAGTAGATAGAATCTATGACGTGAAAAAACGCCCCCGCAACCTACCGCTCCCTCTCCTGCTAGCTGAGAAATCTGATCTCCCGAAAGTTGCCGACGTTGTGCCCGAGGTAGCATGGCGATTGGCTGAGCGATTCTTCCCGGGCGGTCTCACGTTGGTCTTGAGGAAAAGCTCCTGGGTGCCCGATACCGTGACTGCTGGCGGCGATACCGTTGCGGTGCGAATTCCCGATCACCCTATACCCATTGCGCTTATTCGAGGGCTGGGCACCCCCATAGTTGGGACCAGCGCCAATCTCTCGGGCAAGCCCAGCCAGGTCACCTCCGAGGAAGTTCGCCATCAGTTGGGCGATGCGGCAGACCTCATCATCAATGGCGGCAGGCGTCCCGGCGGTACCGAGTCCACCGTATTGGACGTCAGCGGCAAAGTGCCCGTCCTAGTCAGGGAAGGTGCAATACCCAGGGCAGAGTTGAAGAAGGTTTGCAGCTCCATTCTGGTAAATATGTAATTCAAGGTCTTCACTAATCTTCATGGCGTCGTTTGCAGCAGATTGTGATATAATATCTATATTTCCTCCGGGTTACCGAAACTAGAGAACAAAAGAATGCGCATTGCAATTGGCTCTGACCACGCTGGGTTCGCCATGAAACAGGCGATAGTTGGTTTGCTTTCCGAGTTGGGACACAGCTATGAGGACTTCGGCTGCTTTAACAGCAACTCCGTAGATTACCCAGACATCGCGCGGCCTCTGGCAGAGGCGGTATCACAGAATAAATTCGATCATGGCATTCTAATTTGCAGCACGGGCATCGGCATGTCAATCGTCGCCAATAAAGTACCCGGGACCAGGGCTGCGGTATGTCATGACACATTCAGCGCCCGACGCGCTCGGGAGCATAACAATGCCAATGTGCTGTGCCTCGGCGAATGGGTAATAGGTCAGGGGCTGATGCGCGACATCGTTAGTACCTACCTCAGCGCCGACTTTGCAGGCGGCAGACACGCTCGGCGTGTGGAAAAGATACAAGCTATGGAGCATTAATACATACATCGTCCTATCGGAAGGCTTATGACCTGGAGCAGATACTGTGGCGAAAATACTAGACAATATAAAAAGCCCTGCTGATCTAAAGGGACTCACATACCCTGAACTCAGTGAGCTTGCCAATGAGATCAGAAGCGAACTGGTTAAAGTTGTGAGCAACAACGGCGGGCATTTGGCCTCCAGCCTGGGAGCAGTCGAACTCTCCATCGCCCTGCACAGGGTATTCAACACTCCTGTTGACAAAATTATATGGGATGTGGGGCATCAGAGCTATGCACACAAACTGCTGACCGGACGGAGGGAAAGATTCGATACGCTCCGCCAGTATCATGGCCTATCTGGATTCCCGGACCGTTCCGAGAGCCCACACGATGCTTTCAGCACAGGACATGCCTCTACCTCAATCTCTGCAGCTTTAGGCATGGCCGCGGGTCGGGACTTAGCGGGTGAAAATTTTCACGTCGTCGCTGTCATAGGCGATGGTTCTCTGACCGGAGGTATGGCTTTAGAGGCCCTGAACCACGCCGGACACCTGGGCAAAAGGATGATAGTCGTCCTCAATGACAATGCCATGGCTATCTCGCCCAGTGTGGGCGCGCTATCACAGTCGCTGAATAAGATTACGCTCGACCCGAGATACTATCTGGCCAAAGAAGGGGCCGAGCGTGTGATACCGATGCTGCCCGGAGGTAAAACAGTCTGGTCCGGAATGAAAAAGTTCAAGACGGGTATCAAAGGCGTGGTTCTGCCTACTATGCTCTGGGACTCTCTCGGATTCAAATATATCGGTCCCATTGATGGACATAACATAGCCGAACTTGAGACAGCACTGACAAAGGCTCGCGATTATACTCCAGGGCCCGTTTTTGTTCACACCATCACCACAAAAGGAAAAGGCTATGAGCCTGCTGAGGAAGATAGCATAAAGTTCCACGGAATATCGGGAAAGAATAGCGGAAGCAATGGTATTCCATCATACAGCGAGGTCTTCGGCAAGACCATGCTGCGCCTTTTCCAGGAAAATGAGAGGTTGATAGCGATCAGCGCAGCCATGACCGAAGGGACAGGATTGAGCCTGGTAGCCCAAAAGTTCCCCAAACGAGTCTTCGATGTCGGTATCTGTGAGCAACATGCCGTAACCTTCGCCGCCGGTCTTGCCACTCAGGGCTATATACCTGTTGTCGCTATCTATTCCACCTTCTTGCAGCGCGCATTCGACCAGATTATCCACGATGTTTGTATCCAGAATTTGCCAGTTATTTTTGCTCTCGATAGGGCTGGCATCGTTGGTGAGGACGGCAAGACTCACCAGGGCACTCTCGATCTTTCATACCTGAGTTGCATTCCCAATCTGATAGTTAGTGCGCCCAGCGATGAAAACGAACTCGGGCACATGCTCTATACCGCAGTAAGACATGGAGGCCCTATAGCCATTCGTTATCCCCGGGGCACAGGCAGAGGGGTGTCTCTCGACGAAAAGCTCAAAGAGCTACCCATAGGTAAAGGGAACGTTATCAAGAAGGGAGGCGATTTAGCTGTCATAGCCATAGGTTCTGCTGTGGGTCCCTCCCTTGAGGCAGCCTGGATCCTCAATAAAAAGGGCATAGATTGCACCATAGTGAACGCCCGTTTTGTCAAGCCCCTCGATTCCGACCTTATCTTAGAAACTGTGAGCACGAATAAGAGACTGGTTACTATAGAAGAAAATGCTCTTGCCGGCGGCTTCGGCAGCGCAGTGTTGAGCCTTCTCTCCAGTATCGCTGGCGTTCGTGCCTTACGCATTGGGATTCCCGACGAGTTCGTAGAGCATGGCCCCCAAGAACTCCTCCGTGCCAATTACAGCCTTGATGCCGAGGGCATAGCGCAGCGTATCCTCTCCTTCTTCCCTGAGCTTGCCCACAATCATTTCCATTCTAGGGCTAAGGGGTAAGCGAAACGTCTCTGTTACCTACTCAGCGGCATATCTGGCACCTGGCAAGCCTAATCTTTATGACCGAGATGAGAAATGGCCGATCTTGACACTATTTGGCGGCGATACAGGTCAGAATTAGAGGCAGAGTTAAGATTCGCTGTGGGTGAAGCTTCATTACCCATGTATGATATGATGCGCTACCACCTGGGGTGGATAGACGAACGAGGTAATCCTCAATCGGCATCAATTGGCAAAAGGCTTCGTCCCATTCTCTGCCTGCTCGCCTGCCAGGCAGTGGGAGGTGAGTGGCGGGAGGCACTCCCTGCAGCAGCAGCCGTGGAACTGGTTCATAATTTCTCCCTGATCCATGATGACATCCAGGACAAAAGCTCGTCGCGGCGAGGGCGGGCTACCGTGTGGCACATCTGGGGACAGCCTCAAGCGATAAATGTTGGCGATGGCATGCACGCCCTGGCGCTATCGTCATTACTGAGGCTCGAGGATGTTGGCGTACCGCACCAAAAGGTAGTGCGCGCCGCCCGAATTCTAGGTGAGGCTAGCCTCAAACTTTGCGAAGGACAATATCTTGACATCAGCTACGAAAACCGCCTCGACATCGGTATCAATGACTACTTGGAAGTTATCGGCTGCAAGACTGCAGCCCTGTTCCGTTGCTCCCTGGAGATTGGGGCACTTCTCGGCACAGACGACGAGTCTTTGCTCGCGCGTTTGAAACTGTTTGGCCATAATCTGGGAATGACTTTTCAGGTGCATGATGACGTCCTCAGCCTTTGGGGCGACGAAAAGACCACCGGCAAATCCAATACTTCCGATATCCTGATGAAGAAAAAAACATTGCCCATCGTCTATGCGCTTGAGAAAACGAAGGGTGAGGACAGGGAACTGTTACGGTCAATCTATCAAAAAAAGGTGATTGAACCAGCTGACATAGAAAATGTCCTGCACATACTTAACAGACTGGACGCACAGGGATATGTTCAAGGGATGAGCGACAAACACTATCGCCAGGCGATATCCGAATTGAACGCTGTAAATATACCAGAATCAGCCAAAGAAGAGCTCAGAGCAATTGCAGCCTTCCTCCTGAAACGCCAGTACTAGCAGCCGAAATACTTGAAACTCTCCCCCTAGACCGTAGCACTTTTGACTGAGCCATTGTATAATCAGAAAGTCACACAGGATTGTAAACCAGAAGGAGTCAGAAATGTTGAAACTGGCGATCACAGGGAAAGGCGGGGTAGGCAAAACTACCCTGGCAAGCCTGCTGTCTCGCCTTTATGCTGCCGAAGGCAATACTGTGCTGGCTATAGACGCCAATCCAGATGCCAACCTGGGGACAGCCCTAGGTATCTCCTCAGAGGAACTCAGTCGTATCACTCCCATTGCAGAAATGAAGGAATTGATAGAGGAGCGCACGGGAGGCAAGCCTGGCACCACGGGTGGTATCTTCAAACTCAACCCCAAAGTGGATGATATCCCTGACCGCTTCTCTATAAAGAAAGATGGATTGAGACTGCTCGTTATGGGTACAGTGAAGAAGGGCGGAAGCGGCTGCATGTGCCCTGAGAGCGCTCTGCTCAGAAACTTGCTGAATCACCTCGTTCTCCGGAAGTCCGAGATCGTGATTATGGACATGGATGCTGGCATCGAGCACCTGGGGCGAGCCACAGCTACTGCCGTGAACGCCTTCATAGTGGTGGTGGAGCCAGGTCAGAGAAGTGTGGAAACGGCGAGGGCTGTAAAGAGGCTGGCCCAGGATATAGGCATAAAGAAATGCTATGTCGTGGGCAATAAGATTGCCAGCGATGCTGACCGCCAGTTCATTACGGAGAACCTACCCGATTTCGAGCTTCTTGGTTACATTAGCTTCAATCCCAAGATCGCCGAGGCTGACCGCAAGGGCATCAGCCCCTATGACAATGACAACAAAGTAATATCCGAGGTAAAATCGATTAAAGAACGGCTGGAAGCTATCTCGAGGTGATAGTATGGACAAGCAGACAGTCCGCGACATCGAGCTTAAAGGCAAGAGGGTGCTGGTCAGGGTCGATTTCAATGTACCCCTCGACCCCCAGACCAAGGCCATCAGCGATGACAGCCGCATCCGTGCCGCGCTGCCCACCATAAAATACCTGCTTGATAAAAAGAGCAAGGTCATCCTTTGCTCCCATCTGGGTCGTCCCAACGGCAAGATCGTCGAGGATATGCGCCTAGCCCCTGTAGCCAAGCGCCTCTCGGAACTCCTGAAGCGGCCCGTGCCCTGTACCAGGGATTGCATCGGGCCCGAGGTGGAGGAAGCGGTCTCCAAAATGAAAGAGGGCGACATCCTTATGTTGGAGAACCTCCGTTTCCATGCTGAGGAAGAGAAGAACGACCCAGCTTTCGCCCAGGCCCTGGCTAAGCTGGCCGATGTTTATGTCAACGATGCCTTTGGCACCGCGCACCGCGCCCACGCCTCCACAGAGGGCGTAACTAAATATCTCCCTGCGGTGGCGGGCTTCCTGATGGAGAAAGAGATAGATTTTCTGAGTAAGGCTCTGACCGGAGCTGCCCATCCTTTCGCCGCCATCGTTGGCGGGGCTAAGGTAAGCGATAAGATGGCTCTCCTAGATAATATCCTGAGCAAAATAGATTATTTGCTTATCGGCGGCGGCATGTGCTGCACCTTTCTCAAGGCTCAAAACTACGGTGTGGGCAAGTCTCTGGTTGAAGATGGTAAACTAGGCGTCGCCAGGGATCTAATGAGTAAGGCCGCTGGTGCACACGTCGAAGTGGTGCTGCCCGAGGATGTTGTGGTCGCCGATAAATTTGCCACCGGCGCTCAATATAAGACGGTGCCTATCAGCGGTATACCATCGGACTGGTATGTTATGGACATCGGCCCTAACACTGTCAAGAGCTTCAGTGACAGGCTCAAAAAATGCAAAACAACCTTCTGGAACGGCACCATGGGAGTTTTCGAGTATAAAGAGTTCAAAGCAGGCACCGAAGGCATAGCGAAGCAACTGGCAAGCCTCAAAGCTACCACCATCACCGGCGGCGGCTCCACAGCCGAGGCTGTGATGGAACTCGGACTGGAAAAGAAGATGAGCCATGTCTCCACCGGCGGAGGAGCAGCCCTGGAATTCCTTGAGGGCAAGACCCTGCCCGGCGTAGCAGCCCTACTGGATAAGAAAAAATAACGGAGACGACAATGCTCAGCTTAGAGCAATTAAAGGAAATCACGAGGCAATCCGACTCAAAGATAGTGCTCCTGGTAATCGACGGTTTGGGGGGGTTGCCCAGGCCGGAGACCGGCAAGACCGAGCTTGAGACTGCCCATGCTCCCAACCTGGCCGAGCTGGCGAGTAAAGGGAATTGCGGCTTGACCGAGCCGGTATCGCCGGGCATCACACCAGGCAGCGCGCCGGGACACCTCGCCCTGTTCGGGTATGACCCGGTAAGGTGCCTTGTAGGGCGTGGCATACTGGAAGCTCTGGGCATAGACTTCGACCTCAAGAAGGGCGATGTTGCCGCCAGGGGCAACTTCTGCACCGTAAATAAAAACGGGCTTATCACGGACCGCAGGGCAGGCCGAATCCCAACCGAAGAAAACGCCAGACTGTGCGAGAAGCTGAGTAAAATAAAGCTCGAAGGCACTCAACTTTTTGTAGCTCCGGTCAAGGAGCACCGATTTTTATTGGTGTTTCGCGGAGAAGGACTTACCGGCGACGCCAGCGACTCCGACCCCGAGCAGGTAGGAGTAACCCCGCTGAACGTAGTCGCGCATTCGCCGAAAGGTAAGAAGACCGCCAAGCTGGCCAATGATTTCGTAGCTCAGGCTAAAGTGGTCCTGGCCGATTCACATCCGGCCAATATGGTGCTGCTTCGCGGCTTCTCCCAGCATCCCAACCTGCCCACCATGAACGAAATCTTCAAGCTGAATCCTGCTGCCATAGCAGCTTATCCCATGTACCGCGGGCTGGCCAAGCTGGTGGGTATGAAGCTTTTAGACACAGGCAGCAGCATAGAGGAGGAGTTCGACACACTGGCTAAGCACTACGCTGAGCATGACTTCTTTTTCGTACATGTTAAGAAAACTGATTCATCAGGCGAGGACGGCAATTTCGACGCCAAGGTTCACGTGCTGGAGGAAATCGACAGATTCCTGCCCAAGATAACAAGCCTCAATCCAGATGTCCTGATAGTCACCGGAGACCATTCCACACCTGCCATGCTTAAAGGGCATAGCTGGCACCCCGTGCCTCTCGTTTTATACTCTAAATGGTGCCGCGCCGACAGTGCGAGAGAGTTTGGGGAGACGGCCTGCGCCTCCGGCGGTCTGGGAAGGTTCCCCGCTCTTGAGGTCATGCCTCTGGCAATGGCCAATGCCCTCAAGATGACTAAATTCGGCGCTTAGGAGGAATGCCAAATGCGGACACCTATAATCGCTGGCAACTGGAAAATGAACACCACCATTGCCGAGGCCGCCGAGTTGGTCAAAGCCTTGAAGGAGAAACTGAACCCAATCGCAGGGGTGGAGAAGGTGCTTTGTCCTCCTTTCGTCTCACTAACCACGGTCAAAGAGTTCATCAAGGGCACCTCTATTAAACTGGGCGCGCAGAATATGTACTTCGAGCGCAGTGGCGCTTATACAGGCGAGGTGTCCCCAGCAATGCTCACCGGGCTTTGCGAGTTCGTTATCCTGGGGCACTCTGAGAGACGGGGATACTTCGGGGAAACCGACCAACTGGTCAACAAAAAGGTTAAAGCTGCACTCGGAGTAGGGCTCACCCCCATCGTCTGCGTCGGCGAAAGCCTGGAGCAGAACAATGCCGGCGAGACCGTCGCTGTCATCACGAGGCAGGTCAAGGCAGCTTTCGATGGTATAGCTTTACCTAAAGGAACGGTTATAGCGTATGAACCCATCTGGGCTATCGGCACAGGCAAGTCAGCCAGTGGTGAACAGGCTAACGCAGTTATCAAAGTCATTCGCGACACAGTTGCCCGGATTTACGGCGACTCGGTAGCACAAACGATGCGCATCCAGTACGGCGGCAGTGTCAGCAGTGCCAACATAGCTGAGTTCATAAAACAGCCTGAGATAGATGGTGCGCTGGTAGGAGGCGCGAGCCTCAAGGCAGCCGAATTCCTGGGCATCGTGGAGCAGACCGCCAAGATAAAGAAAACAGGATGAGCCCTCTTGTTGCAATCGTAGGCCCAACTGCCGCAGGCAAGAGCAACCTGGCCCTCGAACTCTGCCAGACCTTCAATGGTGAGATAATCAGCGCCGACAGCCGCCAGGTCTACCGTTATATGGACATCGGCACCGCCAAGCCTACAAAAGAAGAGCAGGCTGCAGTCCTTCATTACCTCATCGATGTAGTTGACCCCGATGAGGATTTCAGCCTTGCCATGTTTCAAAGCAGGGCGCTAGAGGCAGTGCAAGATATTCAGCGAAGGGAGAAGACAGCGTTTCTGGTAGGCGGCAGCGGACTCTATGTATGGGCTCTTCTGGAGGGCTGGCGCATACCCTCGGTCCCGCCCGACCCTGACTTGAGAAGGGAACTCGAAGCCAAAGCCCAATCCGCAGGGGGTGGTGAAGCGCTATATGAGAAGCTTAAAGAAATCGACCCCGCCGCGGCAGAGCGCATCGACCCCAGAAATGTACGCAGGGTAATTCGGGCGCTTGAGGTCTGCCGGCAGGGTACCCAATTTTCAGAGCTTCAGGTGAAAAAGCCTTTTGTAGATTCAGTAATTATAGGATTAACAACTGACAGGGACGACCTATATAAGAGAATAGACACTCGAGTGGATAGTATGATAGAGCAAGGCCTGGTTCAGGAAGTTGAAAACCTGGTGGCAAGAGGCTATGGACTCGGCCTGCCCTCAATGTCAGGGCTGGGCTACAGGGAAATCGGACTGTATTTGCAGGGCAAGACAGACCTGCCCACCGCTATACATCAGATAAAGTTCGATACCCATAGCTTCGCCCGTCATCAGTACAACTGGTTTCGTCTTAAAGACAAACGCATCAACTGGTTCGAAGCCGGAGGGAGCACATCCGAAGCCGTTTATCGTTTTGTGCACCAATTTGTGGTAAATTAGGTAATACATGTACACTATGGGGAGTGCAGAGGGGCGAAGCCCCTTTGCCAGGGGTTTGGGGTGTCCCCCAAGATTGGGGGATTTAGGGGGTTGATTGAGATAATCTGGAGGTAACTCATGGCTAAGCTTTCCGAAGAACTCAAGACAATGATCGCGGAGATCCGTCCCGGCATAATAGCTACCGCGAGCAAGGATGGGAAACCCAACGTCTCAGCTAAGGGCTCGTTCCGGGTGCTCGACGATGACCATGTTCTGTTCGCTGACATCAACTCGCCGCGCACCATCGCTAACTTGAAAGAAAACCCTTTCGTATCCGCACTGGTAGTGCATCCGCGCACTCTCAAGGGCTGCCGCATCTGGGGCAAGGGCGAAATAATTACCTCAGGCCCGCTGTTCGACCAACTGAGCAAAGAGTTCACCGAAAAAGGCCTAAAGGTAAACCACGTGGTTAAAATAACGGTAGATAAAGTGCAGGAGAGTCCCTAGTAGATTAGATGTCACCCTGAGCGTCCGCGAAGGATCTCAGACACCGTCCTGAGCAACTCGAGGAATTCTTCGCCCCGCCCAGAATGACAAATGGAGTAGCTAGGTGGATTTTGTCAAATTTCAAGCCACAGGCAATGACTTCATATTGATAGACAGCCGCCGGATAAAGCGGCGAGAGTGGCCGGTGCTGGCTAAAGCCATGTGTCACCGTAATTTCGGCGTGGGCGCCGATGGAATTCTGCTGATTTCGCCTTCCAAGGTAGCTGACTTCTACATGCGCATGTTCAACCCTGACGGCTCCGAGGCGGAGGCCTGCGGCAATGGGCTGAGGTGTGCTGCCAGGTACGCTAAGGAAAACGGATTATCGAGTGGCGCTGATATCAGGATAGAGACCGCAGCCGGTATGAAGATAGCGAGAATCAAGGGTGACAACAGCATTCAGGTAGCCATGGGCAAACCCGAATTAAAGCCGTCCGCAATTCCTGTCATTGTGAATAGAAAAGGCGTCACCGAGGCTTCGCCTGTGATAGATTACCCGTTGACCATCGATAGAACGAAGCTAAAAATCACCTGCATCGCTATGGGCAATCCGCACGCTGTATGTTTCCTGGAGCAGCCGGTCGCTGGTTTTCCCCTGGCTGAAGTTGGCCCCAAAGTGGAGCGCCATTCCATGTTTCCCAACAGGGTGAATTTCGAGATAGTGAACGTTATCAGCCGAAAAAAGCTCGGAGCACGGGTATGGGAGCGTGGGGCAGGAGAGACGCTCTCCTGTGGCACCGGCGCATGCGCTATAGCAGTGGCGGCCCGACTCAAAAAGCTTACCGATAACCCGGTCGATATAATATTGCCAGGCGGTACACTGGCTGTAGACTGGGGTGGCAAGGGAGAGGTGCTGCTCAGCGGGCCTGCCGAGGTGGTGTTCGAGGGAAAATGGAAAGACTAGCCAATCTGAAACAGATGGGCAAACCTTAACCGAGGGGTGTGCAGAGGGGCATAGCCCCTAGCATATTGAAGCCCCCCTTTTCTAAAGGGGGCAAGGGGGATTAGGTAGCCCCTAATAGGAGGGAAACAATGAGTTTCGTCATAGCTGTCTACGTTCCTGAAGGCATCGTCATGGCTTCGGACAGCCGCCAGTCGGTGACCATCGAGGGTAAGAACCCCGAAGGCAATCCCTTCAAAGTTGAAACCGTCAACTCCGACGCTGTAATAAAAACATATCTCCTGGAGAAACAGCAAATTGGCGTCTCTAGCTTCGGCCAGGATTTACTCGGCGGCATACCTACAGCCAGTCACATCAAGAGATTTATCGAGGAGGAGTTGAAAGCTAGCGACGATGTGACGACCGTCCCTAAGAAGCTGGTCGAATATCTACGTAAGTCATTTCCCAATGCTGACGCCGGTTTCCATATTGCCGGCTACAGGAAAGAGGGCAAAAGCAGCATACCATATGTCTATTCCTGCCATATTGCCAAGAACGAGGTTGGGCGGAGAAACACCAAGCCCGACGGTTCGCTGGCTTATGGTGCCACCTGGTCAGGCCAGGGCGACATCCTCAGTTCTATCCTCATCCCTGTAACAATCAAGGACGAAAAAGGCAACGATAAGGTCATTCGTTCCCCTGCGCCCATTATCTGGGACGCTATGTCGCTTCAGGATGCCATAGATTTCGCCATCTACGCCATCCGAACCACTATCGACACTATGCGTTTTCAGGCGCGTCCCAAAAACGTCGGCGGCCCCATAGACGTCCTTGTTCTCACACCCGATGAGACCAAGTGGATTCAAAGAAAGGAACTTCGCGGCAGCACCTGATATTGAAAATAACTGAAACGCGTTCATGCTTCGACAAGCTCAGCACGAACGCGCCAGAAAGTAGGCTCAAGTCTCAATTCATAGATTGACTGGATAAGGCAGTAGATATTATGACAAAACAACTCCTGATTATATCTAGGGACACTTCTGAGGGAACTTAATGACTTTTTAGGCAAAGCCCAAAAGATGAGAAGGGGGTGAATACTGAGTTATGTACGGAGGAGAACAGAATGATCTTAAATATTGGCGCAAAATATTCTTTGTCGAGATTGGTGTTGGTTTACCATATCCATCGCAAGAAGAGCGCTGGAAGAAATATGGGGAACCATTGGGAAGAATCTTCTCAATGTTTTTTGAGCCTACTACTCTATTCACTTGGTTCAAGGATAAGAAATCTCAATCTATACTAGAGGGAGTGAATGCTACTTGCCTACAATCTAGATTTAGATGGAGAGAATCTCAAAATGACCTGGTGGATTTGGGATTACTTGCAATTCTAACTAGTAAAGTCAATGAATTATTTACTGGATTAGGAGCACCTTGGGCATTTGTAACGGGGGTGTTTACTCATCCAGACCCTACAAATGAGGTGTTTGCAACTCTTTCACAGACTAGTATTCCAGTAACACTTGACTCACTCATCAGTGATTATCCCCTATATCTTGTTCTACAATCTGAACCACGACAAATCTTTGCCTTCTACATCGGTGGTACAACATTATGCAGAAGACTATACCCGTTCCCAGAGCAGCAAGTGCCAGAACTAATAGCAAAGGCCAAAGAAATTCATATTTTAGATGGATTTCCCTCTCTAGAGTTCGGGCAAAAAGAAAACCCAATCGTGACTGTTCTTTCCCAAGAGATAGGTTATGAACAGGCTAAAAAGATTCTAGAAAAGAAGTAGAATTATTTTGAGGCGGGAAATAGATAGTCTTTCGACTTTTGGAGCAGAAAGATCAGTTGCTCCAAAAATAGGTCAAAATTAGGACCTTTGGAACAAAGCTCTAAAGGGGGAGTTGCTTGACCAAGGTGTACGATAATTGCTCAAAGGTCAAGTTGGCAATTAGAAGCGGCGTCGCCACTCCTGTGGCAACGAATTTCTCGTCGTGACAGGAGTCACGACGCTACAAAACTAGAGATAAGAGAGGATTTAACAGCACATGCAACTAGCCAACCGCATCGACAAATTGCCACCGTATCTCTTTGTTCAGATCAGCAAAAAGATCGCCGAAAAGAAGGCCCAGGGAATAGACGTGGTCAGCTTCGGCATCGGCGACCCCGACATCCCCACCCCTCCCCATATCATCAAGCGCCTGTGCCAGGCTGCTAAAGACCCGGCAAACCACCGTTACCCCGAGACCGAGGGGCTACCCCAGTTGAGGCAAGCCATCGTCGAATGGTACGAACGCCGCTTCAACCTGTCCTTCGACCCCAATAAAGAGGTGCTGCCTCTCATCGGCTCCAAGGAAGGTATCGGACATATCGCACTGTGCTTCATCGACCCCGGAGATATTGCCCTTGTCCCCGACCCCGGATACCCCGTCTATTCTATAGGAACTATGTTCGCCGGCGGTGAGAGCTACTTTATGTCTCTCACTGAGAACAACAATTTCCTGCCTGACCTGGGCAGCATCCCTCCCAGGATAGCCAAAAAGGCCAGGCTGATGTGGATAAACTACCCCAACAACCCCACCGGGGCTGTAGCCGACCTCCGTTTCTTCGAGAAGGTGGTGGCCTTCGCTAAAAAGTACGATATAGCAGTCTGCCACGATGGCCCTTACTCGGAGGTCGCCTTCGATGGCTACCGTCCGGTGAGCTTCCTCCAGGCACGCGGAGCAAGAGATATAGGAGTGGAGTTTCATTCGCTCTCCAAGAGCTATAATATGACTGGGTGGCGGATAGGCATGGTAGTAGGCAATGAAAAGATAGTCAACGCCCTCATGCGGGTAAAGTCGAATCTCGATTCGGGGATTCCCCAGGCTATCCAGTATGCCGCCATCGAGGCCCTGCTGGGGAAGCAGGACTGTATCGCCGAGCATAACGCTATTTATCAGCGCAGGCGCGACCTTGTAGTGAAGACGCTCAACAAGATAGGTCTCAAGGTAAAGCCGCCCAAAGCTAGCCTCTACATCTGGGCTAAAGTCCCTGATGGATATACCTCACTTGATTTCTGCGCCAGGCTGCTGGAAGAGGCCTCGGTGGTAGTCACCCCAGGCACCGGCTATGGCAAATGCGGGGAGGGCTATGTCCGCCTGTCTTTAACCACTCCAGATTATAGAGTCAAGGAAGGGCTCGCCAGGCTAGAGAAATGGGCTGGCAAACACACTCTATAAAGACCCATGTGTCTGCCCTTAACTGAGGGAGGAAATACGAAGAGGCAACCGATCTCCACCCTGCCCCCTGTAGAGAAGGCTTTCCTGGTGGGCGTCCAGGTGAGAGGAGAAAGAAATACCTGGTCACTGGAGGGCTCAGTTAAGGAATTGGGGCAACTGGCGCGCACAGCAGGTGCTGAAGTAGTTGGTACCATAACCCAGCGTCTGTCAGAGCCTAATCACTCCTATTATATGGGCAAAGGCAAGCTTGAGGAGCTGATTTCCCTCAAAGACAAGGTCGGATATAGTCTGGTCGTTTTCGATGACGAGCTATCACCAGCGCAGCAGCGCAACCTGGAGGAAGAGCTGGGAGTCAAGGTAATAGACCGCTCCGCTTTAATCCTCGATATCTTCGCCCAGCGGGCCAAGACCCACGAAGGCAGACTTCAGGTCGAGCTCGCCCAACAGGAGTATCTCCTGCCCCGCCTGGCGGGGCGCTGGCCTCACCTGGAACGCCTTGGCGGCGGTATCGGCACCAGAGGCCCGGGCGAGACGCAGCTTGAGAGTGACCGCCGTATCATTCAGCACAAGATTCAAAGACTCAAAGCAGAGCTAGAGTCGGTTAGAAAACATCGAGCACTCTACCGCCATCGCCGCGACGTTCAAGGTATCCCCGTTGTGGCTATCCTAGGGTATACCAACGCCGGTAAAAGCACCCTGCTCAACGCTCTAAGCGATGCTAATGTATTAGTTGAGGATAAGCTGTTCGCCACCCTCGACCCCACCACGCGCCGCCTCACCCTGCCCGATAAAAAGCAGGTGCTCATCACGGACACCGTGGGATTCATCCAGAAGCTCCCTCCTACTGTTGTCGCGGCTTTCAGAGCCACTCTCGAAGAGCTATCCGAAGCAGACCTGCTGCTCCATATAGTGGACATCTCCAGCGAGACCGCAGCCCAGCAATGCCATACCGTTGAGGACATCCTCAAAGACCTGGGTCTAGCTGACAAGCCAACCTTACTAGCCCTCAATAAAATCGATTTGCTCGGGGGAGAAATCGAACCCGGCGATGCCGAGGCGGTGCGAAAATATATCGACCAGCTTTGCGTCAGGGTCCAGACAGCAGCTTTCATATCTGCCGCCAAAGGCTGGGGGCTGAACAGAATGCTGGAACTTATTGCAAACATGCTGGACAATAGATGAGATAGACAGAGCGCCTATCCCTTGCTACCTTACAAGACCTCATGTAGAATAGCGTGGGAGGTATGATGAAGATCCGTAAGGCAGTGGTAACTGCTGCAGGCTGGGGCACCAGGTTCCTCCCTGCCACCAAGGCACAGCCCAAAGAGATGCTTCCTCTGGTGGACAAGCCCATGATCCAGTATGTGATAGAGGAAGCTGTTGCATCCGGCATAAAGGATGTCATCATCGTCACTGCCATAGGAAAACGCGCTATCGAAGACCATTTCGATCGTTCATTTGAGTTGGAACATATCATTGAGAAGAAAGGCGATGGGCAACTTTTGCGCAAACTGCAAAATATCTCCGAACTCGCCAATATTTGCTACATTCGTCAAAAAGAGCAGCTTGGCCTGGGACACGCTATTTTAGTCACCAAAGAACTCATCGGCGACGAACCTTTCGCAGTCTTTCTCCCCGACGACCTCATCCAGGCAAAAGTGCCGGCAATGAAGCAGATGATTGAGGTATACAACCGTTATCAACACAGCGTAATCGCGGTTGAGCCAGTTGCAAAAGAGGAAACCAAAGCCTACGGTATCATCAAGCCAAAGCAAGTAGAGGACAGGGTGTATCAAGTGCTGAGCCTGGTGGAAAAGCCGGAGCCCAAAGACGCCCCATCCAATCTGGCGATAGTTGGCAGATACATCCTTACACCGGAGATATTCCGTATGCTGGAGAAGACAGCCCCTGGAAAGGGCGGAGAAATTCAACTGACAGATGGCTTGAGGCTACTGCTGGAGAAACAGCCAATATACGCCTACCAGTTTGAAGGGGTACGTTACGATACGGGCATGCCACTGGGTTTTCTGAAGGCATCCGTAGAGTTTGCCCTCAACCGACCCGATATCGGGGCTAAGTTCAGGGAATACCTGCGCCAGCTAAACCTGTGCGACTGAGAAATAACCTCGGGAATCCGATTGCAATCTGCAGCATTACCCACAACTAATTTCCTCATACCGTTATATGAACATTGGAGGTAGAGTGAAGGTATATTATTAAACGTTATGTTGACTTTCGTGAGTACGTTCCCTACGATTATTACTAGCAGTAATACCAGTACCATTGCTTGACAATCAAGCACCTTAGTTACCAGCGGTTCATTTAATTAAGGTGACTTCAAAGCATGCTTACAAAAGATGTGGGACGTAAACAACTGAATCTGGTGAGCCTAACCAAGGCTCTTGCGGTCGTCTGGGTTATCCTGTCCCTGGCCGAAGCTGGTGTCACCTACATAGCCTTAAATGATGTTGCCAACATCGAAGGCAACCCATTCGCCAGATTGTTGCTATCTCACAACGCAGCACTGTTCTACGGGGCAAAACTTTTGGTTACCGCCGCTGTGGGGCTAGGGTTCTGGCGGCTCGCCGACAGGACTAAACACCTCAAGCTGATGCTCGCTTGTCAGATACTGTTGGTCGTAATCTTTGCAGGTATCCTCGGCAACAATATTCTGCATATCTAGGCTGAAAGCTGTCTGATAACACGGCTAAAGCATCCCCAAGGGCTATTCAGGGCGTTCCTTTTTTATCTTCTTGGCAATCTGAGCGATCTGTTTACTTTCCTCCAGCAGCGAATACACGCTCGTGTCACTCAGCTCTTTAGATAGAGTACTGGTTGTTTCCAAGGTAAGCTCCTCGCTTCTGAATATGTCCAGCACACTTTCAATTTTCTCATCCCCTGGAGGGCTATCTGCGGATGGCTTATCAGCCGCTTCAATCTTCTGGCTGCCCGACTCAAGTACCGGGGGCACCACTTCAGTTCCCGATGGAACTCCACTTGCCTCACCTTCAACCTGACTGACTTCCTCCTTTTCACTATCGTGAAGCATGGTTACAGGAGTCTCTACCTTTGAATCAGGGTGAATCGGGTTTTCCAACTGGCCCCCCGCTGTCTGAACTGCTGCTTCAACTTTTTCTGCGCCGACCACACGCTCGTTGTTAGCCTCGATAGGCGGGGCGACACCTTGCGATGGCACACTGGCTGCATTGGGTGCATCGCTCACTTCATCCTCAGACTGATTGGTTGCCAGCTTCTTGCTCTCAAGGAATTCCCCTACCGGATCATGTTCCAGAGGAAGCTCCCCTTCATCCCCTTTGACCGACCCCGTAAGGGGACTTAATGGTCGTTTCACTACTGACTGAATCCATTGGATGATGTTCATAAATGTCCTCCCCAGATCGACTAAGACATCTTGGGTATCGAAGAGAATATCTTCTCTGCCATTATGGGCACAAAAACCAGCATTGCGCCTGATACGCCCAGAGTCACCGCAAGGTAGTTGTAAAGTTTATACTTGTTGCCGCCATCAGCCGCCTTGATAGCGAAGGCGTTGGCACCGGCCAGAGCTAAAATGACTGGTACCACCAGAGTGCCCAGCATGTGAACGTTCTTGAAGCTGAAACTGAATATTTGAACTGTGCTCATGGGAGCACTTGCCACCGCTTGGTTATAAACCCCCTCCACTGTTTTGGAAAAGATATTAATCACCTGTGTCACGAACAACAGCAGAGCCACAAGGGCAACGTGCATGCCCAGCACCAGTATCACGAATGAAGACGATACCTGCGCCCTCTTGGCACGAAGGAAGTCCAGGCTCATCGCTATTATAGAAGAACGATTCCCCACCTCCTCAGGATCGCCTCCCAGCCTGGTGGCATCGTTAAACATCTTCACGCTTCGGTATATCGTTTCACTGCCTGTCTCCAGAGAAAAACGCTGCCAGCAGAGCTCCGGCTTAAGTCTGGAAATCAACCTGGAGCGAAGGCGTTTCACATCGTTAGCCAAGTTTGCTGTCGATCTCAGGTCTAACCTATCCAGAGCGTTGGACACGGTAACCCCAATCGCCGATGCCACGTTCCCCAGCGACCTGAGAAAAGTGCTGATGTCAGAATCTTTCTTGGTCACCTGCCGGTCGAAAATTGTGCCTGCTATACCTATAGGAAGCAGCAGCGCACCTGCTACCATTAGCGCCCACCCCAGACCAACGCCTGCCATCATAAATACAGCAAAAGCTGCTATGGAAACCGGAATCAATATCCTGGCTAAATGTTGAGCGCGACTGTGGGCGGCGCAATTCAAGACTTGAGGGTGTACCCTGATCTCTTTAGGCGATACCCTATATATTGCCCAAGCCCCCAGTATTGAAATAACGATGGTAACTCCTACTAGCGACACTGCGATCCAGGTTGCCACGGGGTATATAAGCATGGAGATAGCAGCTACCATAACAATCAGGGCAGCAGACACGATGAGAGCCCCATATGCTTCCGTCCACTTTTTCAGCGATTCCACCCCGCGCTCGTATTCATTCTTAAAGGCTTCTGCCTGAATCTGCGCTTCCTGAGCCAGGAATTCTGACTCAGGCTCTCCCGAACCCAGCGAACTGGAAAGGCGCAATAGCAGGCCTTTAACCGACTCCTCCTTGGCCGATTCTCCGACGATGCGGCAAGCCACGGCATAGTCATATCGCATCTTCTTTGCCAGAAGATGAATCTCAGCAAAATAATGCGATGAGGCGCAGGGGAGTTGAGAGGCGAACTCGAATATCTGACTGCGCGGTATCCCTGCTGCAGCAATAGATGACATATACGCCAGTTGGTAAAACAGGTCGTAACTCAGGTAATCGCTGTTACCACTGCTTTTATTGTTAGAAAAGTCTTTCTTGCTGCGCTCTGGCAAGAACTTTGAGAAGTTCATAGAAGTCGCGCACTCCCTTTTCTTTATGTAGTTTTTCCAGAATCCTCGCCCTCCGCTCCACTAAGGAGTATATCTGCATCTTCTTGTCGGGGGGGATGCCACGCTTTAGGGCAATCTTGTCCTCGAGGAGGTAGCTATTTCTTTTGCCCACAAAATCAAAGGTATCGGTCACCGGGCTCCAACGAAATACCTCTACATAGGAGAAGGTATTTGTAACCGGGTCATAGCCGACTATCTCGCTGATGCTTGTGGCGCGGCGCCCTATTTTCCCGCTGGGCAGTTTTACCGCATTCTGACAGACTACAACGTTCAAGTTATCTATATAGGTCTTGGGTACGTTGATCGGATTCCCCGTGAGACGTTGAATTAACTTCTCCACATTAGCTGCGTGGAAAGTGCTCATCACTTCATGGCCTGTCTGCATCGCTCCAAAGGCAATGTTCCCTTCCTCTCCTCTGATTTCACCCACGATTATTACATTAGGACGCTGTCTCAAGGCAGCCTTCAACAGGTCAAACATACTTACGCTGGCCCCTTTGTCTCCCTGTCCCGGTGCTCGAGATACCTCTCGAAGCCAGTTGGCATGGGGCACCTGAAGCTCGGGGGTATCTTCGATGCTCACTATTTTGTGGCTCATCGGGATGAAGGTAGTTACAGCGTTGAGCAATGTAGTCTTGCCTGATGCTGTTTCGCCGACGACAAACAGATTCATGCCATCTTCTATCACCACAGAAAGGTAGGCTGCCATTTCGTAGCTCACGCTTCCAAACTCGATAAGCTCAATGATACTGAGCGGAGTCTCACTGAACTTTCTGATGGTGAAATTGCTGCCGCGTCGCGAGACCTCCCTGCCAAAGACTATGTTTATGCGTGACCCATCCGGCAAGGTGGCATCTACTATCGGATTGCGCAATGTTACAGGCCTCTTTATCTGCTCGGAAAGGCGCAGCACGAAATCGTCCAGGTCCTCATGAGTTTCGAAGGTTATGGCCGATTTAACGCCCTTGAAAATCTTGTGCTCCAGAAATATGGCCCCCAGCCCGCTGCAACTGATGTCCTCTATATATGTATCCTTAATCATCACGTCAATGATGCCCATTCCCACCTTGTCTCGGACGATAAGGTACTTCAGGGCTTCGAGTTGTTCTGGAGTGACCTGCACCTTAGCTTTAGTAGCAACCTTGCTCCCGTTGCCACCATTGCCCTTGCCATCTTTAGTATTAGAAGAAGGTGCAGCAGAGCTGCTTCGGTGCACTATACACACGACATCAATCAGTTTCAGGATGGCTTCTTTTCTCTCCGCCTCGGACTCCGCCTGGCTCATTCCACCGGCTACATCGACCAGTTTGCCCTCCACCGCTGGCAATACCTGGCTTATCTCCTGAGTTAGACTTGGCTCTATCGGGATATAAACAGGCCTGCTGCTGCCGGGCTCGGAATAAACATGAACATAGATATTGTCCGATACCCGATAAATGAGGTTTTTTTGCGGCAGGTCGCCCTGTGCCCGCGTGATCTTGGTATAGTATTCCGGCACGCCGATCTCACTGACAGGAATCATGCGCAGGTAGTCCAGAAGATGCTTATCCTGCTTACAAGCCTCCTGCAGCTCCTCGGGCAGCAACTGCAAGAGGTCTCCCTCAGACATGCTGTTCTGGGGAGACCCTGCCTCGCCCTGTCCGCTAAAGGGCAAAATTATCTTGGGCATAGCAACCCCTAAGCCTTGGCCTTAGAATATGGTATCACTCTGATACCCCAGTTAGGTTCGACATCAAAAGAGATGATATTGCCTGTGTTGAGGTCGGCGCCCCGCACCTTGGCCACTTCCAGAATTTTTATCATCTTGCTTCCCATGGTTTCTATACGCAATCTCAAGTGAGCGTCACACATCGACCCCAGCCTGACCATGGCGGTTTCATCGAAGGCATACGAGTGCGCTACGCAGACAATACCCATCCCCTTGGCGGAAAGCCTCTTACAGTCTTCGAAGAAGGATAGCACTTCCTCCATGGAAGCATGGGTCACGTAGTAGGTAATGGAATCGATTATCGCCATATCGACGCCCTTATTGGCATAACTTTCGAGCATGGGCAATAGACCTGTGCCCAGGCTGCGCCTCGTTTTCTTGGTGTCTATAGGGTAGACCCACAATCGGGAAAGCAGGAGATAGTCCATGATATCCAAATTCAAGCTCTGCATCTGACTCACCAGACTCTTCACCGTGTTCTCGGTGGTAAAGACCACAGCACTGCACCCCTTTTTCAGAGAGCCCCAGACCATTTGCTGGGTGAGCACCGATTTGCCTGAATCGGGCTGGCCCTCAACAAGGCTGAGCGACCTTAGCGGTATCCCGCCGCCTATCTTCTTGTCCAACTCATCATTCCCTGTGGAGATTATTCTAGGATCATTCTCCGAACCTGTCCTCATTGGAATCCTCCTAACCACTAAATTGTGCTGAAGTCGCCACTCCGTTGTCGGTGGATACAGTCACGAAGTTAGTAGTACCCATACCTGGCAGCGGAGCAAGGCTCAACCTCATTAACATCACCTCACCCGGGTCCAGTATGCCGGGCTCGAAAATCTCTTTTTGTGTCAGACTCGCGTCTGTATATATGCCAACGATAGTCCACTGGCCACTAGCTGGGCTTGGGTTTTCAGTATACGTTAGATCGCTGATATGATAGCCATTGCTCGCATCATAGTACTGCACCAGCACATCCCACTTATCAAATTGGGCCAGGTGCACCTCACCGCTATTAAGAACAGATATTTGAACAAAGCCCCCTTGCATTTGGGCACCGACAATCTTGATATCAGTCCTCGACACATCCTGTGTTACCTGTGTCGTCTGCTTCAAAGCTTGAGAGACAGAGTCAAATGAAGTGTAAGCGGTCTGTGACCAGGTCAAAACCGCCGTCAGCATTAACGCTATAACAACCAGTGCCACAATTGCATTGCTCATAGTAATCACATACTGAAATCGTATTCATCAGACACACCATTAGGGATCA
Source organism: Chloroflexota bacterium (assembly GCA_021787935.1). GTDB lineage: Bacteria > Chloroflexota > Dehalococcoidia > SZUA-161 > SZUA-161 > JACWAE01. The sequence continues at coordinate 67,914 of JAJYLC010000001.1, forward strand.
TGACCTTGACATTGTATAGTCCTGACGGAAGAGGACTGTTATAGCTTATCTCAATCATCAAGGTATTTGCTATGCCCCATTCAGTGCTATTACCCAACACATAGCTCCAGCGTGGAAATGTGCTCCCTGCGTAATCAACGTAGGGTATCCACGTCCAGATAGTGTTGTTGCCAGCCAGAAAGACATCACAATGTTTAATGTCATCCACAGGTACCGTGCCTATATTCTTTACCCACACAAACACATCGAAGTAGCCATTGGAATTCGTATCCTGCCAGTTTCCATTCTTATCCAGCTCACCGGTAGCATTGATAATCTTGATCTGGCTTTTTATACGTTCGTTCATACTGGCAGAAACGCTGCTCAGTGCCCCGCTGGAACTAGTAATAGCCGGATATACAGCGTTGATTACCAGAACAACACATACCACTGCTGCAACCACCAATAATATGGTGCTTAGCACTTTATCCATGGCTAGCCGCTCCTTCTATTTTTCTGCCCCTTATCGAGAAGCATTGACAGGACAACTGACTCAAGCGCCCCCGTGTGGTAGCGCAGAAGGCTATCGAGTTCTATCAGCAGTTGCATACTTGCCGTCGCCGGTAAATTTTCACCTTCTTCAGTATGACTGCCATTGTCATAGAGGTCTGCCAGCAATAGGATAACCTGCTTCAGCCGGGGCGGCAGATTGCCGGTTATGTCGTATATCTCCACCAGCTTGCCTATCTGCGCTTTGCTTACAGATGCAGCAGCCCGGCCCAGCCATTGCGATAGTACAGATACAGTCAACAGGTCTACCCGCTCATTATCAGGGCTCCTCCCTGAAGTACCCGGCACGCCGCTGCGGTTCATTACAGGGTTAAAATCCGGTTCAGCCTTCTCGGTTACCCCAGTCGCTGGAGCTTTCTCCGCAAGTTCAGGCTCGCTAGCGGAGGGCTCAGGTACTACTTTAATATTGTTCTCTGCCTGGGGAACTGCTGTGCTGACATTTCCCAACTGAGCAGCGATGGAGTGTCCATCCCCGCCGGTAGCTAACTGCTCCTTGATGTCCAGCAGCACCGCTTTTATCTGGTTCTTGAGTACCTTGAATTCTTCTTCTAATGTTTTTATTCTCTGTTCTTCCATGCTGCCACCCCTGATTTTTATACCATTGAGGTCGCTGACGGGGCGGAGTCGCCGCCCCGCTGTCAGCGACCTCTTTCATCTTCGCCCCACTTCTACTTTTAATGAAGGTCCATCACAGCATCGATCCTGGCGGGCAGCGTCCGATTTATGACCAGGGCTGCACCTGTCACAGGCTTCACCTCAACGGTGAATGTGCTGTAAGTGCCAGGGCTAGTGGTAAGGTGAGACAGGTCGACCCTTATCACAGCCTGCTCGTCCTGATTCAGCAGGTTATCACCATCGTTCTTGCCTATCCAGGAAACTGTCCAGGGCAAGTTGGAAACATGCTGATTCTGGTCAGTGTAGCTGATCACGGTGACAGAGGTGTTCCCACCGGTCGGGTTCGGTGTCAGGTCAATGGCCTGCCCCTTCTCGGTGTTGGTCAGAATGAAAGACACCGCCGTCACATTCCCAGTGGTTGTATTCCCATAGGCGAACACGTCCCCTTTGACCTCCATGGTCGCCCTAACTTCAGACAACCCCGCGTAGACCGCTTCCTGGCCCTTCTGGGACGAGAATATGCCTGCCGACAACACTGTGTAGGCGAACACAGATGCCACAACCACGAAGGCAATCAGTATGATCGCCGTTTCCAGGCCAGTGATGCCTCTCTCATCCCGGCTCTTGTTCAATCCTTTAAGCATCTCGCTTACCTCCTTTTAGTTTCTTGTCTGTTTCCTTAATCCATACCCGATTCTCAACGGCTTGACCTTAGTTCAGTATCATCCAGTCAGCAAGGGAGGCAGGGGTTGTCCTCTCGATAGTCAGCACGCTGCCCACGGGCGGCTTGATGTCTATATCGAAGGTGTGATAGGTACCCACGCCCCCAGCAACCGCTTCCAGGTCTATCGTCATCTGGAAGGTCTCGCCGGGATCCAGTATATGGTCACCATTTCCCTTGCCCAATTGTTCCGCACCCCAGTAGAGGTCGTCAATGCGCTGATTGCTGTCAGCATAGGAAACAACCACTACGTTAGAGCTGTTTCCGGCAGCTTTGCCAGAGTTGTTCCCTGGCGGTGTCAAGTCGATGGGCGCACCATTCAAAGCGTTGGTTACGCAGACCACCAGCTCGATGACCTCGTTACCACTACTATGGGCAACCACATCGCCCTTCAGTGCCAGCGTGGACCTCGCAGTTTGCAGCCCGGTGTAGACTGCCTCCTGGCCCTTCTGGGACGAGAATATACCTGCCGATAGCACGGTATACGCAAATACAGAGGCCACAACCACGAAGGCAATCAGAATGATCGCCGTCTCCAGGCCGGTGATGCCTCTCTCATCCCTTCGCATCATCTTTGCTAATCTTTTCAACATCCTTTTTCCTCCTTATCAGTTTGATGCCACTGCCCGTTACAGCCTGCTCGTGGCACTGCAGGCTGCCAGAGAAGATTCATGGCCTAGGCTTGGATCATCCCTATCACCTCCCTCTGGCCTTGACCTCTCGAATCGGTATAGCTCGTATCATATAGGAAGGCCAAAACGTCCTGTTTCCGATATCGCCAGTCGCCGCGGCCACCCACCTTATAGGCCCTGAGCTTACCGCAGCGGCTCCAGCGCCTCACTGAACTGACATGCACCCTGAGGAACTCAGCAACTTCGTCACAGGTCATGATTGCTTTTTCACCGGACTTTCTTCCGTTCGATCTCTTTTTTGATACACTTGCCGTCTTATTCACTGTACTGCCCCCTTTGTATCAATGCAGGCTTCCGCTATAGAAAAGTGCTCTATGCTATCATTTGAAGCCATTTCAATACTGTATTATTCCTCCGCCGTATTTTGAGAACTAATTCGATTATTAAATAAGAATTCGCATGTTTTGCGAGTAATTAGATGCATATCGGTAGCAATCGTATCAACTGAGTACTATCCCTACAATCACCAGCCAGTACTAGGCAGAATAGATAAATAGTCATGGTTCCAAAGGTAGCACTGCCGTGCCCGCACACTTTCAGAAAGGCTGATACGTACCGGAAGAGAGCCTCCAATCAGGAGGTACTATCCGAGGATAAAAACACTAATAAGAGCCATTGCCACGGAAGATTTATTGTATTATTATTTAAATAGCGGATGAAGATTTCCTAGAAATTATTCGATATAGTGGCTAACAGCGTTATAGAAAATATAGACCTCAAGATAGGCAAACGTCAGGCGCATTACCTGAAAGCTGGCAGCGGTCCACCTGTAGTTCTAATACATGGAGGTGCCAGCGACTCCAATGATTGGGCAGAGACCATGACCTCCCTGTCCGATTCCTATACCCTTTATGCCCCCGACATGCTGGGTTATGGCTTGACCGAAAGAGATAAGCCTGGCTACTATTTGTCAGAGTTCGTCGACTTCATCTCAGACTTCATACAAACTGCTGGCTTGGGCTCAACCCCCTTTGCCCTCGTAGGGCACTCCCTCGGAGGCAGGATATGTCTAGAGATAGCCCTTCAACACCCCGAAAAAGTTCGCAGGCTTGTTCTGATTGATTCGGTAGGATTCGCCAGACTGGCTCGGTGGGGAACATTCCTTGGCGCCGCGGCCTACGGCATTCGCAAGGCCATGAGAAAGCCTCAGCCCTACCCCAGATTCCTCATCAGAGACGGCGAGGACAAAGACTGGAGATGCCTAGACAAGCTAAAAACGCTCAAAGTGCCCACCCTTGTAATATGGAGCAGCCGAGACCCCTACTACCCCTTGAGAGAAGCTATCCAGGCCAAGCAACTGATCCCAGGCGTACGCTTCGAGGTCTTCCCCGGCTATGGCCATGCCCCCCACGCCAAGAACAGAGACTACTTTAACAAACTGCTGCTCAGCTACCTGAACCACAACCAGCCATTTGAACCACAGAAATAAGCTCTAACCCTGGACTCCAATCCAGGGATCTAGCAAGTTGAAAGTTGACAAGCAAAGCGCAGACCTCTAATATTTACTTCATAATATCGATCATTCATTTTGCCCAAGCTTTGATATGAGAACGCTGCTGATAAATCCACCTTACCCGTTTTCGGAGATACCCATCCTGCCCATGGGGCTGTCGTACCTAGCGAGTGTGCTGGAACATAGCGACCGCGAAGTGCAAGTCCTCGACCTTCTGGTGTCTAAATACTCTAAGGAAAAGATTAAAAACAAGCTCGAAGAGTACCAGCCCGATATTGTCGGCGTAACTTCGGTAACTTTGAATTACCCCATTGCCTCTGAAATACTCAAGTACACCAAATCTGTGGACAAGGACATTACCACCATCATCGGTGGACCCCATGTCACCTTTGCTCCTGTGGAAACTCTCACTGAAGCCCCCTGGATAGACCTAGTAGTGAAGGGTGAAGGCGAGAGAACAATGCTGGATATCGTGAGCGGTAAAAAGCTTGCCAATATAGACGGGCTCGCCTATAGAGACAAGGCCGATGGCATAAAACAGACGAGAGAGCGCAGTTTAATCGAGAATCTGGATGAACTTCCAACGCCGGCGACACACCTTTTCCCACTGTCACGATATTTTGCCCTGGACGTACATGCCAGCATCCTCACCGCCAGAGGTTGTCCTTTCAACTGCATCTTCTGCGTCGGCTCCAAAATGGGAGGCAGAAGGGTCAGATACCGCAACCCCAAACTCATCATTGACGAGGTGGAGCAAGCCTTAGCATCTGGCTTCAGAGAAGTAAATTTCGAGGACGACCACCTGACGCTCAATCACAAACACCTCAACGCCATTTGCGACGAGATAATAGCCAGAGGTCTGAAATTCAACTGGAGCGCCTTTTCCAGGGTCGATACAGTTAATTCCGAGATACTCCGCAAGATGAAACAGGCTGGATGTACCTGGCTCCTTTACGGTGTAGAGAGCGGCAATCAGGAGATTCTGGACACTATCAAGAAAAAAATAACCCTGCAAAAAGTGAGAGACGCTGTCGAAATGGCAAAGGAGGCAGGTATAGGCATTCTGGCCTCGTTCATCCTGGGGCTGCCCGGCGAAACACCGGAGACAATGCAGCAAAGCCTGGCCTTCGCACAAGGGCTTGGCGCATCTTACGGATTCCACGTCCTCTCGCCCTTCCCCGGGACCGAGGTGCGTGAGAAAGCAGCAGAATACGGCGTCGAGATACTTACTGATGACTGGACAAAATATGACTGCAATAGACCTGTGTCGCGTACCAAAGGCGCGGGACCGGAACAGATAAACGCTTTGCTGCACGAATATTTCGAGGCACTCAATAGATATCTGGCAGCACTTGAAAAAGAACGCAAGGAAGCTCTGGGGGAATCAGGTGAAGTAAAGAAAAAAGTCCCCTTTGCAGCATTGATACTGAAAAGCGATATCATCGAAAATGTGGGTATGCTCAAAGCAGGTGATGACCCGGTAGAAAGCTTGATAACAAAAGTAGCAGAGCTTGTGCCCTATTCCCGCCATCAGATAAGCGAAGACGTCACGAAGTGGGTCGACCAGGGACTTCTCAAGTACACCATAAAAGACGGCCACATAGCCTGGAACTGGGTCTGACCCAATGGGTAGGTCGCTAAATTAGCGTTATAGCCCCTGTTTGACCTATCACCTCATTAACCTCACGCGTCCCCGCTACTGATTTGTTTCAGGTAATTTAGAATACGAACTTTTATAAGGTTTGCATAGTTCTGTCAAGACGATTATTGATAATAGTAGGGGCGGGTTTGAAACCCGCTAGTAATTTGTCATCCTCAGGCCCTTAGCTCCAGTTTTTGAAGCTGAAATTCGGCATTTTTGGCGTTACTCCGGCAGACATAATGGAAAAAGCTAACGAAACGCTAACCGACTTTTTGCAATGACCCATTCTTGGGTGCGTTCTTGAAGATATCGTCAAGGCGTGCTGCCGCCATCTGCTGGATGCCGGGAACGACGTGGCTGTATGTGTCCAGCGTCACTTGAACGCTGGCATGTCCCAATCTTTCCTGCACTACTTTTGGATGTATCCCCTGTTTAAGCATGAGGGAGGCATGGCTATGCCTGGCGTCATGGAGCCTGATGACCTTCAATCCGGCACGGCGAACCGCATTGTCCCAGGCTTGTGATACGCTATCAGGAAGCAGCGGGCTGCCGTCGATGTGGCTGAACACCAGATCATCCTCCCCCAGCGGCTGCCCCAGCATCAGGCACTGGACTTCCCGGCTTCTGCGGTATTCTCTGAGCACTCCAAGAGTCGAAGGCGAAAGGGCGACGGTTCGGTTTCCTTTGGCTGACTTCGGGCTCTTGTAGACAATTTCTCCCGTCTTCAGGTGATGCACGCTGCGGCTGATATAGAGCTGGCAATAGATGAAATCCACGTCATGCCATCTCAAGGCCAGCAGCTCGGACCTCCTCAGCCCGGTGAACAGAGCCAGGTAAAATAGGGGGTAATAGGGAGAGTTCTTCGCAGCCTCCAGGAAACAGCGGATCTCATCCTCATCCCATATCTGCATTTCGGGTTTCTGAAAAGGGGGAGGGTCGGCGGCATCGGCGGGATTCCTTTGCAGCAATCCCCACCTAACGGCGGTCTGCAGGGCGCAGTGCAAGGCCAGGTGGTGATTTCTCACTGACTTCGGGTTCAGGCCGCCTTTGCCATCGCAGCGGCCATGCGAGAGCTTGTTGGAATAATACTTCTGCAGGTGCTCGGGTTTCAACTGCGTCAGCAGGACATGGCCGAGAGCAGGAATGAGGTGAACCCGGGCTATATACTCGTATACCTCGGCCGTCCGGGGAGCAAGATTGGGGAAGGCATAGTCCTTCAGCCATCGCTCCAGGTAGGACGCCAGCGTCGTTTTCCCCGGCCTCATAAAGGTGCATGTGTCGATCTGGTGAAGCATCTCGGCCAGGCGCTGCTCGGCGTCTTTCTTGGTGCCCTTGATGCTCACCCATTGCTGTTTACGCTTGCCGGTAGCCGGGTCGATCCCCAGATTGATGACGATGGTATAACTGTGCTTGTATCGCTTGACTATATGCCCTCTCATTGCCGCCTCCTTTGTGGAAGAGAGCCTGCCCTATGCCGGGCACAACTGACATCGTGTTCGGAGTATTATGGGGCGTAGCACCAGCGGGTTCAACATGTCCGCGAGTTCCTCGGTTCCCTGTCTCATTGTATTAATGTGCCCCCTCAGGGATTCTATGAGGTCTCTGCTTTCTCCCAGGAGCAAGTTCCTGGCTACGTTGTTGCCCAAGCGTGCTGCCTTTTCGGCCGGATTCTTATCGACGAAGGTAAGAAAATTGCTGTTGCCGACCCCCACTCTCGCGACATCAGCCTTGCCGTCGGGTCGTGCAATGACTTCAAAGACGTCCCGGTGTGGGTCAAGCTTGTCATCCCGAATTCCTGGCCATATCCCCCCAAGCAAGGTATCCGCAATCCGTGTGACAGCATCTCCTTTCCCGCTGCCGTTCTTGATCTCGTTTTCAAGACCCTTCTCCTGTTTAAGAAAGTTCCGTGTCACGGCAGTTGCTTCTTGCCCCAACTTAACGTAGAGCTCTCTGCAATTGTCCCAGGCACTTTCCCACTCTTTCAGTACCTCCCATCTCAGCTCACCACGCGTGTGCTCCTGCAGGGACTGAAAAAGCATCTGGTTTCGGCGGGTAATGCTGCGCCTCTCCCTCTCCGCACCACTCCCCGGCAACTCATACCGTGGACGGTCGGGAAGCTCACCAAGGATGTCGCCCTGCCATAGGCCTTCCAGGATTTGTGCGCCCTTCGGGGCCCCTGTCGGCACTGTTGCCGGCATATCCAGATGCATAGCCAGGAATGTGCCTACCTTAATGAGGGAATCAACGTGTTCGCGAAAAGCCTCAGCGGCCACTGTCCGGCGCGACTCCTTCAGTTCGGCGAGGGATTGACTTCTTTGCCAATCTTCGTATGCACGTTTGGCGATTCGCCGGGGAATCCCGGCCTCATGCTGGATTTTGAGCCAACTTGCACCAGCCTGTCTCAGTCTTAGTACTCGGTTCAATTCCTCATCTGACAACAGTCGCTTCTTCATCTGACATCACCAGTTACGCATATTATAGTATTGTCTCAAGTTAATGTCAATAGCGCGTCGATTTGACCAGTGCCCAGATTTGTGATAGCGTGAGCGAGTGGCTACGGAAGAGGAAAAGCGCTTGGTTCTGACAGTGTCGGAAGCTGCGAAGTTGCTCGGGCTGAGTAGAGGTTTAGCCTACGAGGGGGTCAGGCTGAGGCAGATCCCCAGCATTCGCATTGGCCGGCGCATCATCATACCGCGCGCTGCGCTTCTTCGTCTTCTGGAGGGTGGACCTTCTGGTTTCCCAGGCAACCTGGGAGTCCCGGAGTAGGCCCGAATCAGGCACGGGACAGTCAGATATGGCGACTTACCGCGAACAAGGCAAATAAACACATTTTGAAGTCCGAAGCTCTCCTGCCGCGCCCCGCTGCTGAAGGGAAGAGCGGGTCGTTAAGGCCACGGTGAGTCAGCGTCTATAGGAGACATTTGCTGAAAGATTTCCGGCACTGTTTCGACACTGGGTATTCGGGCAAAGTTGGGGGAAACTATGCGAGAGAATCCATTCAGGGTTTTCAAAGTCATCCAGAGAGGTGAGACATGAAAGTTACAGAGCACATCGAGTACCTCTTGAAGCAGGGCAAGAAGTCGGCGGAGCTTACTGAATTGGGCTTCCCTAAGCGGCTTGTCACTAGGGTAAACAGGCGATTGAGAGGGGCGACTTCGGGCAGGACAGGCGGGAAGAAACTTAAGAAGTCGCAACAACCGCCTGAGTCCCCACCCATGGGCGACAAAATGGCTGAAGAGACGCCCGAAACCGCTACTGTTCCAGAAACCTATATTATTCTCTCGCAAAGACTGGATACCCTGGGAAAAGCTGTATATGAGCTAGCAGACACCTATGCATTGAACGAAGCTGCCAAGGAAAAAGGACAGGGAGCCATAAGGGTACCTCCCTGTCCCGAGTGTTTGATGAAGGGTGAGCCAGGATTCATTTGGGCCATCAAAAGGAAAACGACTCCTAAAGACCGCATCGAATACATTGAAAGCATCGAAAATGCTAAAGAACTGGATGATGAGGAAGAGGAAAAGGAAAGACTATTGAAACTAGTTCCCACTCATATTGTCGAAGCGAAATGCCAAAAATGCGGACACACGGAATTTATCGGGTATGACTGACAGTAATAAGCCCTGGCATTTCGAGAGCTAAACCGACACTGAGCGTGGTGCGCATCACTTCTGGACAGCGAATGCGAAAGCCCGTCGGTCAGCAGAAGCGACTGCACACAGTAGGAAATCAAGAGGGTCATGAAGACATACCTTGAGACGGAGGAGGTGGAACTGCTAGAAAAGGCAGCTAGCAATCTCCGCGACCGGCTTCTGATCCGGCTCCTTTTTCGCCTTGGTTGCCGGGTCTCAGAAGCACTGGCCCTTAGGGTAGAAGACGTAGACTTTGGGCCCGGCAGTGTTACCATTGAGCACTTGAAGAGCCGCATCAAGCTGTCCTGCCCGAACTGTGGCGCGAAGCTGGGCAGGAGGCATCGTTTCTGCCCCAGTTGCGGCAGGGAAATAAGTAAGGCTTTGTCCGAGGCTCAAGAGTATCGGCGCCTGAGAACGCTTCCCCTCGACAGAGACACACTGAATATGCTGAGGGACCATATTGAGAGAGGTAGGCCTACCTTGCGTGAAGGCAAGTCCCTAATTTTTAGCATTAACCGCCACCGCGCCTGGCAGATAGTCAGGGATTGTGCCGATAAGGCTGGTTTATCGGACCTGGTGAACCCTGAGACAGGGAAAAGACACGGTGTAAGTCCTCACCGTCTCCGAGACGCCTTCGCTGTACATGCCGTAAAGTTAGATGACTCAGGAGACGGCCTCAGGCTGCTTCAGGAACATCTGGGTCACGCCAGCTTCAATACAACGGCGAGGTATCGAAAGGTTGGCGGAGAAGAGCATAGACAGTGGTATGACAGACTTTGGGGTGAAAACCAGAAGCGGGAAAGCGCATGACGCCGGAGGCGGAGCAGGGATTGTGATACTTGACGAACGCTACAACTTCCACACTCATCTGTTAAGCCTCTATCAAAAGAAGCTCCGGGAGCCCGGATGGGCTGGAGAGCTAAGCCCCGATGAGTTTGCTTACATCAAGTCACAGCTTCGGGAGTCGCCGTCTCTCAGGCGTCGCTGGCACTTTCGACCCTCAGCCAAAAGGCTATCGGAAAGCCGCGTGCGGGCTGTAGCCAGAGAAGGCCTCTGAGCCATTGGCAGGCAAGTTTTAGCTTCAGTCGTAAAGATGCGGCGCGGATGGCTGACCTTTTTCCCCTGAATAAAGCTTACCCTCTGATAGACGGCTATAAAAACTCGTCTGCAAAACCCCGAAGCGTGGACAGCAACTGGCCCGCTTAACCCTCTTTTAACCTGTCTTGCCTTGGCGACCTACAATGCTTTGCCTTAGTTCGCCAAAATGTTTAGTGCGGCGCGGAGCGAGGCGGAAACCTGCCGAGCATGGTTTCCCCAGCAGTGAGTGTTTTACTAGCTGACACTCTAAAGTGGAGCGCAGGCGCTAGCTAAGGCAGACCCGATAGCCGCCAGTCATCCTCAGTTCCGCCCGCAGGAATCTCATCGCTAAATCCCCAATCCTGCCAGATTCCGAAGCTAACTATCACCAGAACTACGATTTTCAGCCTCAATTAAAAAAGTAATTACTTCTTTTCCTTCACAAAAGGTTCTTTTGTAAAGTATTCTATCCTCAGAATCATCTTTTTGAGATTGATTCGAGACTAAACTCAAAGTAGCACCTTAACAAACATTCGCAACCCTTCAGGGTGAGCCTTCAGGATGAACCCTGCAAGGGGATTAGCTCGATACTGATTAGGCTATCCTTCAGGCGAGTCTATATCATATAAGGAAAGCCGAAAGCTATCGAATCTAGCGGATTATAAGAGGTCTTGCCCTATGTTGGGGGTATATCGCTAATCTATACTTAAGAGGTGAAGCGATGACAACTACCCCCGAATACATAGCGAGTCTGCTCAAACCGCAGGTCAAGAGTCAAGGGCGCAAGGTATGGAGCGTTGACCTGGAAACAGTATGGCTTCCCTTTTTCACCGCCACCAACACCGTCAAGGCAACCGCTATCCCGCATGAGGCACTGGGCGCACCGCTGAGGCTAGCCTACAACCCCGACAAGACCGTGAAGTTCAATGAGAGGTCGGGCAAGCCTGTTATCAGGGTAGCCAAGGAACTGGCGGACAGCGTAAGGCTAGTCCGAGAGAACTTCATAGCCAACCTGCAACACTACGCTGGCTCGGTTCGCAAGGATAATCCCGAAGGCTATACAAACGAAGTCCGTTTGAACACCGAGGCAGGCAAACCGATAGTTATGGCGGACAGGGCGGCACTCGACAAGGCGATACAGGAAGCCATGACCGAAGCCATGAAAGACAAGGAAACCGCAGCCCCAAACGAGGCGAACTTAGTAACCGCCTGAAACATCAAGCGATATACCCCCGCTATAGGGCAAGACAGGGAAGGGGGTATATATGCCTAAGTGGGCGACACCCGTAAGACAAGCCCAGTTAGTAGATATATTCAACCGTAGTGGCGGGTTTTGCGTCTATGGGGAATCGCCTTGCACCAATCCCCAAGCCCATCACTACGAGAACTACATCATCGGCTTGATAAAGGACTGGGTAGCCGATGACAGGGAAGCAAGGGCGTACCTGAACCGTATCATATCCCGCCAGTTGCACCTTATCCCCGAAGTAGGGGCGTTGAGAGGCAGTTTCAACGCTATCAGTCGGGATATATACTTCGAGTCTCAGCCCCAGTACTACATCGAGAGTCTGGGAATCAGCGGGATAACCTTCAAGCCGTTTGCCAGAATCAGGATTGCTTCAAGCTTCACCCGCCTGCATGTAGATATAGCCGAACCCCTCAAAGCCGCATCGAAGAACAAGAGGCGCAAGGCTATCAGGTACGGGCAAGGCTTGCCCGTGGAAATCCAGAGGCAGGTTGAAGAGATATGCAATCGTGCGATTGCGCACTATCTGAGTAAGTAACAAACGACCCCTTCGGGATTGCGAATATAGTTTGAATTAAAGGAAAGCAAAGAGGCTCTTCATAGTGGAGAGTCTTTTTGCTTTTGTAGAGCCTCTGGACGGTGTATGAACACGACCCAGAGGCTCTTTGTTTTATAGGCCGCAGGAGAGGGGGTGATGAGATGGCGTACAAGAGAAAAACCTTAAGAACCATGCCGCCCAAAACCCGCAGGCTGGCCAGGCTGATCAATGAGCTGGACAGCACGTTGCGCAGGCTCAAAAACATCCTGCCGGATATCGCCGACGCCGAGATAGCGGAGCGGGCCATGTTCAACCAGGTGCGTGCGGCAAAATCAGGGCCGGCGCAAGATGCGGCCGATGAAGGAGACACCGGCGATCTCTTCAGTGCTGCAGAACAGAACTAAGTGATAGAAAGGAAGTGAGCTATGAGGATCTTCATCTATGACTCAAGGGAGTTCCCCGACCCCGACCCCAATCAGACGCCCGAGCAGGTCAAGGCCATGATGACTGATTTCTTCCCCGAGCTGGCCAACGCCGAGATCAGGGAGCATAAGAAGGGCGATGATACTGCCTACGAGTTTGTCCGCAGAGTAGGCACGAAGGGATAGATGAACCACACAAACATTATCCGGGCGCTCAAGCGCGTGCCTGAAACGAAACTCCGCCTTATCGCCCTGGCGCGTGAGGCGGTGAAAGAGGACGGCGCTCTGGACATAGAGAAGCTGACCTTCAATATGGCGGAGCTGCAGACTGCCATCAAGGAAGCCCAGGTGTATGCCGAGGGCACACACAAGGCGGTATCATGCCTGATAACACTCAACCGCTCCTCGAGCTAGGACGCCTGCTGCTGTGTCTGGCCGCACCGCCCTCTATCACAGACCTCATCTCGCAACTGGACGAGGCAGAGGAATACGAGCAATTCATCAGCATTGTCAAGCAGTTCGTGCCGGAAGAGGTAAATAATATCTTCGCTCGCTCCTCGCCCGGGGAGAAGGTCGGGGCTTTCGCCCAGGCCTTCAGCAACAGGTATTTCCAACTTGAAGACCGCTTCATAGAAGGGGACGTCGAGGGTTATCGAGACCTTGTCAGCGTCATCCCTGTAATCGTCCTGGGCATGTCGTTCGATGACTACCACGAGATAGCTCATGACAGCCGCCAGGGCATCCAGCTGCTGGCCTATCTCCTGGCCGACCCCTATGAGCCTGACGAGCCATGCCATGCTTATATACCAGGAGTCGAACGGGGTGCCCGCGTAGCGCTTTATGACGCGTTGAGGCTGTTCATGTCGCAGGACGTCCTGGAAAGGGTGCCCGAAGGGGGACTGTCAGACGATGATGTGCAGCTGATATTCGCTAAGTCGCGCTTCAAACCTGTGGTGCTTTTCTCGCAGATGATCAATTGCTGCACTGGTAATTTCTTCCTCGATACAGACTACGAGCTGCTGTGTCAGGGCGACTATCCCGAATGGAACGCCGAAACCGTGGAGGAGCTTACCCGGCAGTGGCTTGAGGCGGAGCGGATACAAAACGAAGTGTACACCTTCTGCGAGTGGCTGGAGAAGGACCCTGTGAAGCACTTCGGAGAGGTGCTGTATTTCGTGGAAAGGGGGCGCTATGTCGCCAAAGGGCCGGACGCCAGCGGCGTACAACTGGAGTTTGCCCTCGAGCCTTGAGGTATCCCCTGACGAGCTTCAGGTAAGGGTCGACTTCTATAACAGTTCAGTCGTCCTGCAGTGGCTGGAGAACGGGGCGATCTCTACCCGCATGGTGTCGGCCAGGGATATCGCACTGGCTTTGCTCAGCGACATCCCCCTTCACTCCGGCCTGCTGCCTCCCGACACCCTGTGGTGGAGCCAGGATGCCACCGCCGAGGTCGCACTGTGGGTGAAACCCCGCATCTGGTCGGTGGCCCTGATGGTCAAGGCAGGAGAGCCTGCGCAGAGGTTCAAACTCCCCATGCCGGGCTTTATCTTCGTCTGTCGTCCCGGCCAGGCGCCTCGCATCTACGCCGTGAAGAGAAGGCCTGAAAGACTTAAAGACGAGATCTATCACGCCCCTCTGTTCAATGTCTTTGGGGACGGCAGGACCTGCGCCGGCTCGCATCGGTACCCGGTGAAGATAGAGGATATCCCGAAATCCTTCTTCACCAGCTTTTTCTCCCTGGACGGCTCGATGAGCGGGAGGTCGAAGAAACACCCGGATTCCCTCTACACCCTGTGGCAGGAGCTGGATGGAAAGAGGCGCTATCCTCTGGGAGACCTGGTTCCCTGCGGGACGGTGGAGGACGTGATGAATAAAACTATTAATAGGAATTAACTGTGAAAAGGGCAGGATACCTCATAAATACCGGGGCCGGCCCCGTGGGCGAGAGAGGTATCTACTATGACTATATCCTTGCCGGCAACGGCGTGTTTATCAGGGCGGAGAATCCCCTGATCAAAGCCAATATACCAATCTCTGAGGTCGCTATCAGAGGCCTCCCGCTGCTGCAACAGAGCCTGGAGCTCAGTCATGGCCCGATTCCAAGGCATATCTACGATCTGGCGCTCTCTGCGCTGATGGCAAACCCGTACCGGGAGCAGCTTGTTGCAATTGTGTGGGACGATGGATATCACCTGAAAGTGCCTGAGCAGGAGGCCGGGGAGTGCCGGATCGAATACCAGACGCTGCCGGACACCGTGCTGGAGTTTCACAGCCACGGCCTGATGGACGCATTCTTCAGCATGATCGACAACCGTGACGAGCAGGGGCTCTGCATCTATGCGGTGGCAGGGAAATTGGACAGGCTGATACCCGATATGAAAATGCGCCTGGGGGCATACGGCTACTTCGCCTCGGTGAGATTTAACGAGGTGTTCGATGACGCCCTACATGCTGGATAATCAGTTCATGCAGTACGGCTGCAACGTGACGGTGGTCGGCTGCGGCGGCACAGGTGGCTTTGTCGCCGAAGGCCTCTGCCGCATGCTGCCACAAAGGTCCGTCCTTCTCTTGATAGACCCCGACAGGGTTGAGGAGAGGAACCTGTTGCGCCAGAACTTCTATACATCAGAGTTGGGGAAGTACAAGAGCGAGGCGCTGGCCCAAAGGCTGGCAGAGAGGTTCAATCGTCCTGTAGCCTACAGCACCCTGCCAGTGTCAATGGTCAAGGGAACTCATAACATCATCATCGGGTGTGTGGACAACGGCCCGGCCCGCGCTGATATAGCCGAGATGGTTTGCCACAGAAGCTACCTGGCGCAGAGTCATCTCAGCGGCTGGTGGGTGGATGCAGGAAACGGGGAGAACTACGGCCAGGTCCTGATCGGCAATGCCTCGACCGAGCAGCTCTGCCCTTCCTTCGGTGCGATCAAACGGAGTGCTGTGTACAGGGATATATGCGCGGCGCTGCCCCTGCCGACTGTTCAGAGGCCCGAGTTATTGAAACAGACTCCCAGGGTCGATAGCTGTGCCGCTGCAGAAGCTCGTGATGATCAGAGCCCCATCATCAATCAGACAATGGCCGCCCTGACGCTGGAGGTAGTTCGCAGGATCATCAACGGCACCTGTCCCTGGATGGGGCTCTATCTCGATATGGAAAATGGATTCCTTAACCCTGTTTATGCCACCCCGCAGAATGTATCGCGGTTAACAGGCATACCGGAGAGGAAACTAATACAAAGAAACAAAAGGTCGGAAAGGAGGTGAGTCGTGAGTGCACAGCTTAAGATCGTCATAATCCATAGTGAAGGAAAGGCCTCGGTGGGGATCCAGTCGCCCGGCTGCGACCCCCAGATATCAGTCATAGAGGGCACACTGGAGCAGGTAATTGAGAGAGTGCCCGGCCTGGTGAAACAGGCGCAGCAGAAATGGGCACAGAGCCCTCAGAACCCTAAGACCGAGATTGTTACTGCCCCGCCTGGCCCATCTCCAACGCGGACCACATCGAGTTCCACTGGCTCCTCGAAAACCGCTCCCAACAAAGACCAGCCTACATTTTTTTAAGACTGTAGATATTCCACAAGCAAACTACCGGCACAGGGTGCTTCAGCCTATGATGCCGATAGTAATTTATTGCAGAAAGGAGGTGATACAGATGGAGATACAAGTACAAAGACTCCGCGATGCTCTGGGCCTGCTCGAGGGCCTGGCCGGTCCGAAGGTAAAAACTGACGGCGGCAAGTCTGTTAAAGGGCGCGGCAGGAAATCCGGTAAAAGCTCTTCGCCGTTCCCTGTCCTGAGCAACATCCTGCTGAGGGACGGAAAGGTGATAGCAACAGACCTTGAGACCGCAGTTACTATAGACCTGCCGGAGCTTACCGGTGAATGCCTGCTGCCCTTCGACAGGGCGATAAAGCTCCTGAAGTACGTCAACGGCAATGACGTACTGAAAATAGAGACGGGCAGGAGAACAGTAACTCTGTTATGGTCTGAGGGCAAGGCCGCCCTGGAGACAGAATCGATAGAGGACTACCCGCAGATCCCCACCATAGAGCCGGTGATCAGATGCTCCGTCCTTGGAGATATGCTGGTGCCGAGCCTGCTCTCGATGTTGGACTACTGCGCCACGGAAAGCAGCCGTCCTATTCTGGCCGGGGTAAGCCTCTTCCTGGGTGAGCCCCTGGAGATCGCAGCGGGAGATGGCTACAGGATGGCCTACAAGACCCTGTCGCTGTCCCTAGCTGCTTCCGAGGGAATAAAGACCGTGGTGATTCCCTCCAAAGCCGTAACTATCCTGGGGCACGTATGGAGCAAAGCACCGCGTCCTCCGGTTACAGAGGGTTCTATAGCAGACCTGGTTGCTACCAAAGGGAAGATAGGTCTGGAGATAAGTCCCACGCTGCTGAGGACTCACTTCGGTGTGGTATCCCTGATAACAAGGACAGTTGCGGGAACGCCTCCTTCGTTCAAATCGCTCATACCCGCCGACCCTCCCTACAGGGTGCAGTTCTATGCCCCGGACTTCGAGGTGTCGCTGAGACGGCTTATGAGCACGGCGAAGGATGGCAACGGCGCGGTGCGCATGGCCTGGGCTGATGGCTCTATGGCGCTCTCCACTGAGGATAGAGGGTCGAGCAACATTGAGGTACGCATGCCGGCGCAGGCCCTGAACGGATCTGGCAGGATAGCCATAAACATGAGATACCTGCAGGAATACGTTAAAGGCAAGTCGGGGCTGGTGACCATGGGCATTACCACAGTCACAGGGCCAGCCCTGTTCCGCCACAGCAGCTCTCCCCTGGTGGTGATCATGCCCATGAATGTGTCGTGGCCCGAGGGCGAGACTGAGAAGCCTCCTGCCCCACAGCCCGCTGCAGAATCTCCCCAGGAAACCACAGACATACCCCATGAAAGCTCTGGCGAACAGCCGGAGAATGAGCCGGCATAGGAATCCGAAGAGTTAACCTAGGTATCAAGGGGCCGCTGCCCTCGGGCAGCGGCCCCGACGTCATTTCCTACGGGACGAGCTTCGTCGGCACGCTGCAGGCGACGGGAGACTTCCCGCTGCTCAGCACCGCGAACTGGAACACGCTGGGGGGCCGCAAGTCCTTCATCGGGGCGGACCTGTTCGACTCGGGGATCTCGGCGACCAAGGACATTGGCGTCCCCTATGAGACGAACCCGTTCACGATGGTCTACAACACGGCGTACTTCAAAAAGGCTGGCATCAAGTCCCCGCCGACCACGTGGACCCAGGTTGTCCAGGACTCCAAGCTGATCCAGAAGAAGATCCCCGGTGTCTACGGCGCGGGCATTGACCCGCAGGACTCCTACGACCCGTGGAAGAGCGTCTACTTCGTCGACAAGCAGCTCGGCGGGGGCCACTGGATTAGCCCCAACGGCAAGAAGGTCGACGTCAACTCGCCGACCATGCAGAAGGCGCTGCAGTTCTACTTCTCGCTCATTTACAAGTACCACATCGTGCCCAAGCAGGCCCTGACGTGGAACGGCGGCGAGATGGCCTCGGCCTTCGAGCAGGGCAAGATCGCCATGGTGCTGATCGGTGGCTACGG
>JAJYLC010000041.1 GCA_021787935.1 Chloroflexota bacterium
GTTGACCTCGCTGGGCGTGGGGATTACGCCTCCTGGCCTCCCATAGAAAGAAACCTCTCCCTTGCCTTGCAACGCCAGTTGTACGTCTTCTACCATCTGGCCCATATTCATCTCAAATACGAGGAAATGTTTGGTATTTTTAGCCAGCTCTTGAGCTTGCTCAGTAGGGAAGGGCCAGAGGGTGATCGGTCTTAGCATCCCCACCTTCATACCATTTGCTCGTGCGGTTTTGATCGCCCCTTTGGCAATACGGGCTGCTATCCCAAAAGCTACGACTATCAGGTTGGCATCTTCGACCATGAAGGTATCGTAAGTGGTCTCCTGTTTCTTTATCAGTTGGTATCTCCTGAACAGGCTCCAGTTGATTTCTTCAAGCTCGGTTGGCTTTGAGGTAAAGGTTTTGATAATCCTGCTGGGCCGCCCCTTCGCCCCTCTTAATGCGCGGCTTCTGACCGGTAATTCCTCAGGGGCCTCGTGTTTGAACTCCACCGGCTCCATCATCTGCCCCAGCATGCCGTCTCCAAGGATAATCACGGGAATTAGATATTTGTCTGCAAGGTCGAAGGCGCTGTGAGTGAAATCCGCTAGCTCCTGCACCGATGACGGCGCCAGAACTATAGTGCGGTAATCGCCGTGGCCTCCTCCGCGGGTGGCCTGGAAGTAGTCGGACTGGGCGGCCGAGATGCTTCCCAGCCCGGGCCCGCCGCGGGACATATTGACAATTACTGCTGGGAGTTCACAGGCTGCCAGATAGGAGATTCCTTCCTGTTTCAGGCTGATACCGGGGCTGGAAGAGGAGGTCATCGCCCTGGCTCCGGCCACGCTGGCTCCGTACACCATATTTATGGCAGAGATCTCACTCTCTGCCTGGATGAAGGAACAGCCTTTCCGCCGGCTCAAGTTTGTAGCCATATACTCGGTAAGTTCATTCTGAGGAGTTATAGGATAGCCGAAATAGCACTGGCAGCCAGCCCGGATGGCTGCCTCCCCGATGGCAGCGTTACCCGTCATAAGGACTTTAGCCACGGTAAACCTCTATGGCCACTTCTGGACATACCACAGCACAGATAGCGCATCCAGTGCATTCGCTGTTGTTGGTATCGAACGAAGCTGGTGGATAGCCGCTGGCATTGACCTTATTGGATTGCGAGATAGAGTGCTTAGGGCAGAAATGGATGCAAATCTCACATCCCTTGCAAAGCTCTTGGTCTATTTCGATATAGCCCTTGGTGCTCATCTCAAAACCTTTTTTTCACAATATATTCAATTTTAAGTCCCCAATTTGGCAGAGTCAAATATTCGAGGCAAGGCAGCAGTAGATAAAGCGTAGGGCAGGTTTCAAACCTGCCCTACATAGTTATCACAATGTTGGATATGTATTTAAAGTGTTTGAGAAAGGCAAACTGCCTTTACCACCTCGGGCCTCAGCCACCACCTCTAGAAGCCCATGATATATTCGGTGAACATGTGTTGAATTCAGAGAAATCCCTTTGAGGATGCTCAGCTCCGCACTTAGGGCATTTCAGTTCTTTATCGCTTTCCCCCATTTTCCTCTGGACTTCAAATTTGTATCCGCATTTTACGCACTCATACTGGTAAACAGGCATTTGTGATTACCACCTTTCTCCTAGATTTCTTTCCTGCGCCGCAAAAAATGATACATTAATATTATACTGATAAAAATAGACTAAGAGGTAATGCTTGTATGTGACTTTTGTCACAAAACAAGAATTGCCGCACATTTCAAATCCTCCTTTTGAAGGCGGTAGTGGGTCAATTTGAAACCTGAGACTATTGACAGCAGGGAGATTTATCTTTTATGCTTAGGGTATGCCAAAGCGTTCAAGGAAGAAACACCTAAGAGATATAAATGCCTTAGCTGCTTCGATTGTGGCGCAGTCTACAGGGCAACCTATACCTGACCTCTCAGAGCCTCAGAAGAATCCCCACGCTGTAGCCCTTGGCAGTCTAGGTGGCAAAAAGGGTGGCAAGGCTCGGTTTGCAAAGCTGACGCCGGAACAGAGAACGGAGATTGCCAAGAAAGCGGCACAAGCCAGATGGCACAAAAGTAGTTAGCTGGCTAGTCTTCAATCCTCGTAAGTCCTGTAAATGGTTGCCCTTGCTCAAGCATCCATAATACAGATTAAGGTCAATATAGCCAAATATAGAGCAATATGGCTTATACCTATTGACATTTGGCTAGAAAGTGCTACTATGTCTACAAGGGTTAGCGGGAGGCAAAAATGGGAATTAGAATCAAGACTGAGGGTTTGCTTGTGGAGGTTGACTCAATACAAGAATTCAAAGATGTTGTGTCTGCCTTGAATTCAGTAGATATTAAAAAGGCAACTGCCTCAAGCCACAAAAGATTGTCTGGCTCAATAAAAGTGACTGACCGCAATCTCGGTCACTTCTTTAATAGTTTAGCGAATACTAGAAAAGCCGAGGTATTGCTTGCGCTCAAAGATAACCCCGAAGGAATGACGGATGAACAATTACGCTCCAGAGTTCACATGGAGAGTAACAACGCTCTAGCTGGTATCCTTGGTGCCATCAGTAAAAATGCAGCAAAAGCTGGTTTTCAGCCATCTCAGATTATAACAAAGACTGAGCAAAAGGATAAGGAAGGGAAACGGATTTATGTCTATCAACTAACCAAGGAGATGGCCGAAGCCATTTCATAGGAGGGACATTCATGCCAGATAGAGTGATGGTTTTTATCGACGGGGCTAATCTATATAGTTGTATTCGCAAGGCTTTTGGGAGGACTGATTTTGATGTAGGCAAAATAGGCAACAAACTCGTGAGTGGGAGGGAATTGGTAAGAATATATTACTACAATGCTCCCATTGACCCAGTTGAAGACCCAGGGGGTTCACGAGACCAACAGAAGTTCTTTGCTGCTCTCGGCTGGATACCCTATTTAGAAAAGCGTATGGGCAAACTATTACCAAGGGAGACTAGGCACAGATGTCCTAACTGTAATAGGGATAACACTTATCGCACTCATGTCCAGAAGGGAGTCGATACACGAATATGTATTGATATAGTTACCTTGGCAGTGCGAGAAACATATGATGTTGGAATAGTAGTATCAGGAGACTCAGACCTGACTGAAGCAGTTCATTTTGTTAAAGAGTTTCCCCGTAAGCGTATTGAAAATGCTTTTACATTGGAAGGTTGGGCTCCAGACCTACGTGCCGAAGCTGACGTAAAGATAATAATAGATGCTGCTTTCTTAGCAGACTGTTGGAGAAACAGGCCGTAAAGATAAAATTAACCCGCCCCTGACGTGCAGTTGGCGGGTGATAATTTACTCATTGCTGACAATACAGCAACGAGTGTTTATTGCACAAAGCAATTTACAATATCTTTGCCTCTTTGTCAAGCCCCATTGTATCACATATTCATAAAATCATCAAATCAAGCATTTGTACTAGTTAGCTGGGAATTTAGTACTCTATCACTGAGAAGTTAACAAAACCTCCCTATTTTTAAATTGTCCCATTTTCGTATTGACAATGCTTGACCGTTATGGTATAATCAAAGCATGAACAGGTTAAGTAGAGAGCAGAGAGCCAAGGTCATAGCCACGCTCGTTGAGGGCAACTCAATTCGAGCTACCTGCCGAATCACCGATACTGCCAAGGGTACGGTTACAAGGCTGCTTGCTGAGGTAGGTAAGGCTTGCAAGGCATATCAGGATAAAGCTCTAAAGAACCTACCCTGCAAGAGCATACAGTGTGACGAAATCTGGTCATTCTGCTATGCCAAGGAAAAGAACGTGCCACCAGAGAAGCAAGGGCAATTTGGTTATGGCGACGTTTGGACATTCGTTGCCATCGACGCTGAGACTAAGTTAGTTCCCTCTTGGGCAACAGGACTTCGCAACGCCGATTACGCCTACGCTTTCCTCAAAGACCTTCAAGGTAGACTAGGAAGCAGGACACAGCTTACCACAGACGGCCACAAGATGTATCTACAAGCCGTAAGCGATGCGTTTGGCGCTGATATTGACTACGCTATGCTGGTCAAGTTCTATGGCTATGACCCTGCTGGCGAAGCACGCTACAGCCCACCGAAGTGCATCGGCACAGATAAGCTAGTCATTCAGGGCAATCCTGATAATTCAAAGGTGTCTACAAGCTATGTGGAGCGACAGAACCTAACCATGAGAATGAACATGAGGCGCTTCACAAGGCTAACCAATGGCTTCTCAAAGAAAGTGGAGAACCTAGAATACGCTGTGGCACTCCATTATATGTACTACAACTTCTGTAGGGTTCATAAGAGCCTAGCGAATCCCTATCCGAGAACGCCAGCTATGGCAGCAGGAATAGTTGACCATATATGGAGCATGGAGGAAATTGTAAGTCTAGCTAGTGATTTAAAATAGTTTCTTTAGTCTTTGCAAAGCCGAATAGCCAACACTTAGGACATTGTAATAGGGGTGCTTTAGCTTCCATCTCCAAGGAGCCATCAGCCCATCTTTTCCCACAATTTCGGTTGCGCTCAACCATGTCGGCTCCCTTGGATTGCTCCCACGCTTTCGATAAATTGCCGTGACCTCCCAGGGGCTGTGCATTCGCCACCGGTTTAGAATCTTGACCAGTTCTACGTTGTCCCAGACCTTGTAGTTTATGGCGGGCGTGTAGATAGTACCCGTTTCCCCCAACCTCCTGTATCTTTCCGGCCACCAAGCACTAATATGGTAGTCCCAGAGAGTGCGGCCATCTCCGAAAGTAGCAGAGGCTATCCTTCCTGTTCCCTGCCTTTTGAACATATCATGCAGGATTTCAAAATTGGGAGTGATGAATGACATCACCCCTCCGGGTTTCAGCACTCGGTAACACTCTTGCAAGAAAGGGATAGCCTCGTGCCTTATCTTGAGGTGTTCGAGAAAGTGACTGCAAAGAATCTCGTCAACGGAATTGTCTTGAAACGGTAGGCCTTTAAGCAGGTCAGCCTGAACTATCCCTGGCTTGCGTGTTTCGTAGTCTATGTTTATCCAATCAGGTAGCACCACTTCTCCACACGCAAGATGTAAACGAATAGGTTGTTTGCCTTGGTCTCTACTAGGCATTGCCACAATGAGGCTATTCTACTGCGATTATTACGCTATGGCAATGGAATCAGGTGAGAGAATTGGTAGTTCAGTATTTATTATCTAGCCACGATAGTTGCGCCGTTCTTTTGCGGCATAATGTCAAACCGGGATGCACTGGTATTGTCATCATCTCGAATTTGTCCGTGTTTATGGAAAGTTCTTCAACTGCTTTGTAAGCATCACAGCAATAGCGACCCGGCTGTGCAAATTCGATGCTCTTGGGGTGCGTATCATGCATCAAGATTAGTCCGTGATGCGAAACAAACGGAAAGTAGTTCCAGAAGTCCTTCAAAACTGCCTCTTTCGAATGGTCAGCATCTATGAAAAGCATGTCTATTGACATTGGTTTTGCTCGTAGCGCCGCCGCAAATTCATCAGTAGTGGAGTTAATGAACTTGACTTTATCCGATTTGGCTAGGAAATGTCTCGCTTGTGCGTCAATGTCTACCCCAATAAGCTGTTGGGCGTAAGGAATAATACGATTAAACAACTCGCACCGATGCACTCCGAGTTCCACGTATAGGTTTGGTTTAACCACACGTGCTAGGCATTCAATAAAAGACAGATGCCAGAGTTCCGGACTAGGCTGCGGCGCTCTGCCGAACAACCTATTTCTATATCTATCAACCAATGACACGACACGATTCAGTGATAGTAGTTTTGGGTGTTCGTTATTAACCATAGAACGCTCACATGTTTCAATTTCCATAATAGAGCTTCACTGCCGATGCAAAGGCATCAGTCTGCAGTGATTCTTTAAGAGGAGTGAATGTCATTAGACCCTGGGAAAAACCTAGCCATTGTGGACACCATTCAGACCAGTTGCCACCATTTTGAGCGTCACTACAACGCAATGCACAGTATATATAGAGCCAAGGTGTAGTGCTTATGGCGCTGGTCGTGGCATTGCCAATGACGGAAGGTGGGAACGTTTCTAGAAATGGTACTGTATAATTACCCCCTGCAGGTATTGAAGTCCTGTAAAGTTCATAAGAGAAATCTGTCAAATGAGAAACGTCCTCGCTTGTAGCATAACATCCCCTTACTTGGACTTGATAGGCTGCCCCATTCCCGTTATTGATGAATGCTATTTTCCCTCGAATTATCACGGTATTGCTTTCAAGGTCTTCGATGGCATAATACATCCCTGTTTGTAAAGATGGTTTGGGATGCATTAGATTTGTTATTTCATTGTTCAGGCTCACTATTTTGTTCTGTTGTTCGTTAAATATGTTGATTGCTGTCCAGACCAATGCTCCAATTATAAGAACAATTGAGAGTATTCTTAGAATCCATTTGTAGAGAGGCTTCATCTGTCTCCCCCATTTGCGAATACTCCGTGATATGTTCTCAGGTACGAAGGGCGAGACAAAGCCAATAAAGCCTGTGATAATGGAAACAATTGAGAGGGACAAGCTAGCAGTTTTTGACCACCATTCACACACAAAATGCATATCGTGTTCCTTGGCAATGATTCGCGGCGTATTATAAACTGCTTAATACTTACAGGCAACCATAGCTCGCTGGCTAAACCTGACATTTCCAATTGACCACTTCCTCACTTTTGATACTCGAAACCCTAATTCGTTTATAAGATTTCAAATTGACCCACTACCTTGAAGGCTGTCGTCTTGCGTTAATATCCTCGTTGTAGTATTGTTGTTACTTAATCGTTACTTAAATTAAGGCGGTGGTGTGATGGAACGAATAAACATTGTCCTGGCAGATGACCATCCTGCAATGCGTGAGGGAACGCGGCGCATCTTGGAGCGATACCCTGAGCTGAAGGTAGTTGGTGAGGCGGAGGATGGCGAGCAGGCACTTGAATTAGTGAAACGTCTTAAACCTGACGTAGCAATTCTGGATATTCGCATGCCCAAGCTAAATGGAATTGAAGTCGTGCGCCGGGTCAAGAACCTCTCTCCCAATACGAAGTGTTTGATGTTGACGGCCTACGACGATGATGATTACATACTTGCGCTAATGGAAGCTGGTGCCTCCGGTTACATTTTGAAAACCACGCAGGAGAAAGAGCTAATAGAATCAATACGCAGTGTTAATTCTGGCGAACCTGTACTTCACCCAGCGATTGCCGCTAAGGTGGCTCGTCTGTGGGCACAGGGGGCAATTCCCTCGAAACGGAAGGAGGTAGAGCAACTTACCCCTCGAGAACTCGAAGTACTGGAGCTGGCTGCAAGGGGGCTCCGAAATAGGGCTGTCGCAGACAAATTAGGTATTAGCGTTCGCACCGTGGAAGGTCATTTCAACAGCATCTTCGCAAAGCTGGGGGTCTCGTCGCGGATGGAAGCTGTGCTTTATGGGTTATCACAGCACCTGGTTAACTTGGAGAAGGATGAAGGTGCATGAGCGCTGGGACAAATGGAACGGCTCTCGGGAGCCGCCCTCCCAGTTCAAGGCTTAAGGAGGGGCTCAGAAAGGTAGCAAACTACTTAAAGAGAGGCCGTCCCCAGTTCAAAAATCCGCGCTTCTGGCTGGTCCAAGGCCTTATTATTGCGATCGTTGTTATTCATGATTTCCTTGAGAGGAAAGGATATACATCCCATGTTGATATATTGTATTTTCTGCCTATCAGCCTATTCTTTATCCCTGTGGCGTACGCCGTACTGAACTTCGGGTTTGCAGGCTCTATTGCCACGGCGTTGTGGGCCACAGCACTCACCGTCCCCAACTGGGTGATATGGGATAACGGGTTCGAGAGATCAGGTGAAATATTTGAGATGTTAACCCTGTTTGCTGTAGCGGGTTTTATCGGATATCGAGTTGACCGAGAGAGAGACACACGACAGCAAGCAGAAGCTATTGGTATTGCCCTCAAATCTTCCGAGATGAAATATCGAAGGCTTTTTGAGTCAAGTCCCATCCCTATTCTTATTCTTGCCTTGAATGGAGTCATCCTGGATGCTAATCCGGCTGCGGGAGTTCTGTTTGGTAAGTCTCCTGAAACCCTGAAAAGCATGCCGGTATCTGAAATAATAGGAATAGCAAATGAACAGAAACTACTTGCGCCTCTGGAGATAGGCAAAAGTGAGGAGGCTTACTTAGTTCTTGGTAAAGTAGACGGCTCGCGTATCTACCTAGAGCCAGAGTACAGCCGAATGAACGACATTCATGGCAACTTAGTTCTGCAGGTTCTTCTCAGGGATGTTACCGAGGTGCGGGAGCGGCAAGCTGGTCTTAGGGCCTATGCCGCATACGTGCTCCGTGTCCAGGAAGAAGAACGCCAGCGTATCTCCCGAGAGCTACATGATGAGACAATTCAAACTCTGTCTTTGCTTGTCCGCCAACTGGATAGCATGAAAAACACGACCGAGCCATTGCCTTCCTCAGCGATCGAAGAACTGCGCGAGGCGAGAAGAATAGCTGAGGAGGTTGTCAAAGGACTTCGAGAATTCGCACGGAGGCTGCGTCCTCCTATCTTGGATGACCTGGGTTTGGTAGCATCAATCCGCAGGCTCGTACTGGATTTTATGGAGCGGACCGGGGTAGAAGGCAAGCTAGAGCTGGTAGGGCAAGAGCGACGCTTGCCGCCGGACGCTGAATTGGGCATGTATCGTATTGCGCAAGAAGCGCTGTGGAATGTGGAACAACACTCAAAGGCAACTGAACTGTTTTTGACCATGACCTTTAGGGAGCGCGAGGCTAGATTGGATATAAGAGACAATGGCGTAGGTTTCGATGTGCCACATCTGCATACAGGTTTTCCGGCCAGTGATCAACTTGGGCTCATTGGTATGCAAGAGCGTGCCGAATTGCTCGGTGGTAAGTTGGAGATTCGCTCAAGCCTAGGGAAGGGTACCACAGTCAGTGCTTCGATCCCTATCGCCTCTGAAACTTCCTAAGCGTCTGGGTGACCATCTACATTCTTGAGTGGTAAGTTAACCGTATCTGATTTGAAGCTAGAGAAGGTATACAATACCTATCCTATTTGCGGGGCGGGTTGGCGTGAAAGATATGTCAATAGAAAGTATCAGAAGCGACCCCGATGGGATTCGAACCCACGATCTTCTGCGTGACAGGCAGATATGTTAGACCGCTACACCACGGGGCCGCGAAGCCGCTTGACTCCGCTTCGAATTGTATAAGTTCCACTCCTCATTGTCAAGGATAATCTACTCACAGGGTGTGTTGACAGTAGTACGCCAAGATGTTATAATTCCTACTAAAATACAAGGAATTGATGCTATGAAGTTTTCCAGTAAGGGTCGCTACGGACTGCGTGCTATGATAGCTTTGGCGCAGGGTTATCATAAAGGACCTATCTCACTGGCTGAGATCGCTGAGTCAGAGGATATCTCTTTGAGCTATCTGGAGCAGCTCATAGCTGTATTGCGCAGAGTTGGTCTGGTGGAAGGTACGCGTGGAGCACGTGGAGGCTATCAATTGACTGCTGACCCTGCATTGATAACTGCAGGACAGGTGGTCCGTGCTCTGGAAGGGCCGCTTGCCCCTGCTGAGTGTGTGGCAGAGGGCGTAAAGCCTGGTTTCTGCCGAAGACAAACTATTTGTACTTCAAAGCCATTTTGGGAACAGGTGCGCGATAGCGTAGCTCAGGTGCTTGATAAAACAACACTGGCTGATTTGTGTACTATCAATGGTTTAAAAGTAAGGCAAATGTCTCTGGGGAGGAAGAAAGTTGAAGCATAAATTAGTTTACATGGATCATGCAGCAACGACCGCGGTTCATCCCAGGGTTCTCGAAGCGATGCTTCCTTATTTCAGCCAAATTTACGGCAACCCTTCAAGCATTTACTACATCGCCCAGGAGGCAAGAAAGGCAGTTGACGAAGCACGCGCGAATGTGGGCAATATTTTAGGTTGTAAACCCGGGGAGGTCATATTCACCAGCGGAGGCACCGAGTCTGACAACACTGCACTCAAAGGTGCTGCCCTGGCCTTGCGGAAAGAAGGCAACCATATTATCACGTCCGCGATCGAGCATCATGCTGTGTTGCACACTTGCCACTATCTGGAGGAGTTCGGTTTCAAAGTGACCTATCTTCCGGTTGACCGCTTCGGTCTGGTCAGCGCAGATGATTTGGAGAAAGCGATTACCGATAAGACTATTCTGGTCAGTATAATGCTGGCCAACAACGAGATTGGCACTATCGAGCCTGTAGCAGAGTTTGCCAGATTAGTCAGAGATAAATCCAAACAGAGGAAAATAGTATTCCATACCGACGCGGTTCAGGGTACTGGAGCGCTTGATCTCGATGTGAATAAGCTAGGCGTGGATATGCTGAGCCTGTCGGCGCACAAGTTCCAGGGCCCGAAGGGTGTAGGCGTTTTATTCATGAGGAAAGGGACTCCGTTTATGCCCCAGCAGACAGGCGGTGCTCAGGAGAATAACCGCAGGGCGGGTACTGAGAATGTCTCGGGAATTGTAGGCACTTCGGTTGCTCTTAAGATGGCGGCTGATAACAGGGAATCGAATAGTCGATATTGCCAAGGGTTGCGAGACCGCTTGCGTGAGGGCATAATGTCCAAAATCGGAGAAGTTTATCTAAACGGGCATCCTACACAGCGTCTGCCCAACAACTTGAGTTTAGCCTTTCAGTATGTAGAAGGGGAATCCATCTTGCTGCACCTGGATTTGCTGGGTATAGCTGCCTCAAGCGGCAGCGCCTGTACCACTGGCTCCAACGATCCTTCGCATGTGCTTGTTGCCACGAGACTTCCGGAGGAGTTGGCTCACGGCAGTCTTCGGTTCACAGTAGGGACCGATAACACTGATGAGGATGTAGATTATGTGCTTTCCGTCCTGCCTGGTATCGTACAGAAGCTCCGAGAGATGTCCCCGCTGACAAGTGCCGCAGTCCGGAATAAGAAAGCCGGTTCATAGCTGACCAGCTAAGGTCGCTGCGAATTTGCGATAAACCGGATAGCATATAGAGGCTTTTGAGCAGGACGCCGGAGGCCATTTTATTGATACACAGGCTGAGCATAAAGACAAGGTCGAGAGTGGAGTTTCAGAACATCACTAGAGCCGTGCAAGAGGTTGTGGACTCCAGCCGCATTGAGAATGGTATTTGCTACATATTCGTTCCACACACCACAGCCGCAGTGATACTAAACGAACAGGCTGACCCCAGCGTTGTCGAAGACATCGTCGAAAAGCTCGATGCTGTAGTGCCTCAACATGGTGGCTATCATCACTCTGAAGGCAACTCACCCGCCCATATCAAGGCCAGCTTACTTGGCAGTTCTAAGATAGTTCTGGTGGATGGCGGTAGATTAGCGCTGGGAACGTGGCAGGGTATCTTCTTCTGTGAATTCGATGGGCCTAGAAACCGTAATGTGCTGGTTAAAATTCTGCCGGATAGTCGCTGAGACTTATGGCGCTGATTTGATGTAATCTCGAATTGTATCACTCTACCGGAGTAAATCCCCAGCTCGTAGCAAGCTCATCTGCTTCGCCCCTCAACTTCCTCCGTGATTTCCCACCATTGAAAACACGTAAACATGCAGAAGCAATCTGTCTGGCTAAATGCCACTCAAGCACTTTCTCTCGCTTTGTCGCCAACTGGCTAGAAACCACTATGAGATATAACTTAATATCGGGTGTCTCGCGGCCTCGGCGCAGTATCACCTCTCTCATCATGCTGCCCTTAAGAGGATAGGTGGTGAATCGGCAAGACCCTAGAACAAACTCTTGCAGCTCAGGCGCCTTCGTTAGAATCCTGGTAACAGCGGTAGTTATGGCATCGGAGGTGCTTATATTTCGCACTCCGTTCTGCAGTTCCTTGAATCTTGCTTCTTGTGTTTGCGATGGGCTGCGCAGACCTCGTCGAGTCATACTATACTCCTTTACCGATACAGGGATTCTACAGTGCTAGACGATTTAAATCAAGGTCTATCCGCTCTGCTCGTTTTCCTGGCCATGTACAGAAGGGTGACTGCTCGAAGCTTGCAGTAGTCAGTAGAATCATTGTAGTATGGTAGTATAAAGAATCTGAGGTGCACGTGTGCCAGGTATGATAATGCAAGATAGTGACATCAAACGCATAAAAACCGCCCAATCCCTCTATAACAAGCCTGTGCTTGCGGTATACGATTGGCTCTTGCTCGGGCTGCACTGCCGCTTTGTTTGGGGATGTCCTTCACATCATATGCTTGAGCTTTACAACCGCCATGCTTCCGCAAACCACCTGGATGTCGGTGTGGGAACAGGCTATTTTTTGGACCACTGCAAGTTTCCCGATACCAACCCTCGACTCGCGTTAATGGACCTGAATAACAATTGCCTAGAAGCATGTAAGAAGCGCCTGGCACGGTACGAACCTGCGATATACCAGAGGAACGTTTTAGATCCTATTGACATTAACGCCCCTGGTTTCGATTCGATAGGAATGATGAACCTGCTGCACTGCTTGCCTGGTAATATGAAGAGCAAAGGGATTGTATTTAGTAATCTCAAGGTCTTTCTGAAACCCGGCGGCGTTGTTTTCGGTTCGACTTTCCTGTACGGTGGAGTCCATAGAAACCCCCTGGCAACTCTTACCTTGCATCTAACCAATCGTTTCGGGTTCATGACTAATATGGAAGATGACCTGGAAGGCTTGAAAGCAACTCTGGCCCAGCATTTTGCCCATAGCTCGGTTCAAGCAATAGGATGCGTTGGCCTTTTCGTAGCCTCTTAGGTGTAACATCCTTCTTCCCCTTGCTCAGACGAGACAATTAAGTCATAATATCTAGCTGGTCATGGCAGACAATTCCTGAGATAAGCCCCCGTTACATTGTGTGGCCTTGTACGTTGATATTCGTGTTTAGATTGGAGGTCTAAATAAGTGGCTGAACAGGCGCTTTCTGGACTCAAAATAATAGAGTATGGTAACTGTATCTCTGCTCCGTATTGTACCAAGCTCATGGCCGACCTCGGAGCCGAGGTGATAAAGATAGAAGAGCCTGGCTCGGGAGACGAGTCAAGGTGGCACGGCCCTTTTCTCAACGATGAGCCTCACCCTGAAAAAAGCGGGTTTTTTTTATATCTGAACACAAATAAGCTAGGGATCACTCTAAATGTCAAAACGAAGACAGGACAAAAAATACTGAAGCAGTTGCTCAGAGATACTGATGTCCTTGTAGAGAATAACCAACCCAAACAAATGGCCGACCTTGGCCTGGATTACTCCAGTCTGAAGGAGATAAACCCGCAACTAATAGTAACGTCTATCACCCCTTATGGCCAGACCGGGCCCTACAAAGATTATAAAGGCTACTCGCTCAATACCGCCGGTCTCGGCGGCCAGACCATGCGTACCGGCGAGCTTCAGCGGGAGCCTCTAGCTCCGCCACTTTCTCAGAGTAATTATCAGAGCGGCGCTATGGCGGCCACCGCGACTATGGGCGCCATTTTCGCCCGCCGCTCCGATGGCGAAGGACGCCATGTGGATATTTCAGAGGCTGAGATATGGGCTACCATTCACCTGGGCCATGGTGTGCATCTCGGTGTGTTTGAGGGCAGGAAGAGCATCAGGTCGGGGCATCGCACAATCAGCGTCTATCCCTGGTGTATCCTCCCTTGCAAAGACGGCTATATGTGCCTCATCGCTATTCAGGGCTTCCAGTGGAAAAGGTTCCTTGAAGCTATGGGCACTCCGGAGTGGATGGCAGACCCTAGATTTAGAGACCGCATTGTGGTGGCGCTGGAATATGCAGACGAGATGGATGCAATGGTGGAGGCTTTAATCATAGGGGAAACGAAGGACGAGCTCTTCGAAATATGCCGCCGTGACCAGATTACCTTCGCTCCCGTGCGGAGCATAGATGAGGTTGCCAACGACCCTCATTTCAAGGAGCGGGGCTATTTTGTGGAGAAGAACCGCGCTAAGACAGGCATGCTGAAATACCCTGGCGCGCCGTATAAGCTTTCGCAGACCCCCTGGAAGCTCAGCCGTCCGGCGCCGTTGCTGGGTGAGCACAACGAAGAGATATACTGCGGCCGCCTGGGATATACAAGAGAGGACCTGGTGAGGCTGCGCAGGAGTGGGATTATCTAACGTAAGTAAGGGAGAATTACAGCAAATGGCAAATTATCCTTTGAATGGTTACCGTGTAGTTGATTTTTCGTGGGTATGGGCAGGCCCTTTGCTTGGCGAAATTCTGGCTGATATGGGTGCCGAGGTCATTAAGGTGGAGACGAACAAGCGGCTGGACAGCGCCCGGCTGACTCCGGGGCGTTCCACTGTGGGCCCGGAGACAGACTTTGTTTTTCATAGCATAAACCGCAACAAGCTGGGCATCACTGTGGATATGTCCGAATCTAGGGGGATGGCGCTGATAAGTGAGCTTATCCGCATAAGCGATGTGGCGCTCGATAATTTCTCGCCCCAGGGATTGAGGAAGCTGGGCCTTGCATATGAAAACCTGAGCAAAATCAATCCCCAGCTTGTCATGATATCTCTGCCGGCTGCAGGGCAATACGGGCCTCTATCGAATATAGTCACCTACGCCCCGTCTCTGGGCGCTCTCTGCGGCTACTCCAGTCTCATCGGCTATCCCGGTGAGCGAGTTCTTGGGGAGCAGACGCCCTATCTTGATGTGACCTCGGCTATTCATGGGGCATTTGCGGTGCTGTCTGCCCTCTACTATCGGGAGAGGACGGGAAAGGGACAGTATATAGATATGGCGCAGATCGAAGTGGGGGCCTCTGTCATCGGTGAGGCATTTATGGAGTACTTCATGACCGGCAGGGTTCTGGGCACCATGGGAAACCGCAGTCCCACCATGGCTCCGCATAACAATTACCCCTGTCAGGGCGAGGACAGGTGGGTCTCCATAGCGGTAAATACCGAGGAGGAGTGGCGCAGCTTCTGTGCCGCCATGGGCAACCCGCCCTGGGTTAAGGAGAAAAGGTTCAGCGATAAGTTCAATCGTCAGAAGAACCTGGAGGAACTGGACAGGCTTGTCTCAGCCTGGACTATCGGGCTCAGCTACTATGATGTGATGCATATCTTGCAGAAGGCAGGTGTAGCAGCAGCCCCGTGCCTTGACCTGATGGAACGGTTCTCAGACCCGCACTACTCGGAGCGGGGAACTCACTTGCAGGTCGAGCATCCTGCGACAGGAGTTGACATTATCGCAGGTATACCCTTTAAGCTCAGCGGGATGCCTGCCGAAGTCCGGCTGCATGCTCCTCTCCTTGGAGAGCACAACGACTATGTCTTCCGGGAACTCCTGGGCAAGCCTGAGTCGGAGATAGCCCAGCTTATTGAAGAGAAGGTAATTAATTAATATTTAGGGGCGTTCAATTGAACGCCCCTACAATTTCCTATTCTAAAACGTCTTTATATTATCCTCTTGGCAGCCCCAATCCCCTCATAGCGATGACATTTCTATTTATCTCCGAGGTGCCGCCGGCAATAGTATCGCCGCGCGTATAGAGGTACGCTTCGTGTAGTATCCCCTTCATTGGTGCGTTGTCACCGTGTTCCAACTGACCATAGAGCCCCATGATATTCAGTCCAAAGTTGCTTATTTTCTGCCCCAGCTCTGCACCCAGCGTCTTGGCTGTGGAAGCCTCATAGTTCGGGACCTGGTTTCTGTCCTCCATCCAGGCGATACGGTAGCACATGAGCCTTCCCACCTCGCACTCGACAAGAAGGTCAGCCAGCCTGTTGCGTATCATGGGGTATTCGCTCAGCGGCTTTCCGTTTCGCTTTGCCTGTTTGCAGTATTTCACCAACTCGTCTGCCATGCGATGTGCTCTGGCGGTAAGGTCGATGCCGGCGGTCCGCTCGAAATCCAGCGCCGTGATAATGTAACGCCAGCCCTGATTTTCATCTCCTATACGGTTTTCCACGGGTACATGGGCGTCATCGAAGAAGACCTCGGAGTTGCAATATGAGCCAGCCATGTTGAGCAGTGGTTTCACGGTTACACCGCGGGTTTTCATATCCAGGAGAAGTAGCGTAATTCCTCTATGTTTTGGTGCCTCGGGGTCTGTTCTTACTCCTATCCAGCACCAGTCGGCACGATGACCGCCGCTAATCCAGACCTTCTGCCCGTTGATTATGTATTCATTGTCTTTTCTCACTGCGCGGCACTTCATGGATGCCATGTCGGAGCCGACCTCGGGCTCGCTGTAGGCGGTACACCAGAAGGTTTCCCCAGCAGCGATTTTGGGCAGATGCTTTTTCTTCTGCTCTTCCGTCCCAAACATCATGAGTGTAGGACCTATCCAGTTGACGCCACCAACCCCCATGTCGGTGCCCGGCACCGAGTTATAGGCCATCTCTTCCCTGTAAATGACATGCTCCATATGAGAAGCAGCGAGGCCCCCGTATTCTTTGGGCCAGGCGATAGTGAGCCACTTCCTGGCTGCCAGCTTTTTAGCCATAACCTTAGCAGCTTCCCAGCCCTTGTTGGTGCCGTATTCCTCATTAACTCCACCCTCTCCCAGCCATCCTGGCGGCAGCTCTTTGGCAATGAACTCTCTGAGCTCTTTTCGCAGGGCATTCTCTTTTTCGGTGAAGCCGAACTCCATCTAATCAAGCTCCTTTCGCAAGATGGGAGTCTAAAAAATGCGCTGGAATGCTTAAAAACCGTGAATATTCTAGCATATCGCTGCGCTCCGTTCAATCAGAATCAGAGAGACCCGCGGGCGCAGAGCTATTACGTCATTCAATAGGAAGGATTCGTGAACTTGGTATCTAGTCTGTCACGATTAACATATTAGAATACAACTATTTAGCCATTCCGCAACAGTACTAGTAACTCTGTGTAGGCACATGAATAATTTGATATAGTTGTTAGGTGCCTTTCGGAATTTCAATTAGGAGGGCCATGATGCTATCGAACTAGGAGTATTGACAGCGGCCCCCAATAGATTCTCAGGAGTGTTCGACATGGCGGGTGTAAAATCGGTCTCAAATAGAAAACAGTTAGCAGTCAAAGTTATGAGCAAGGTCACTACCTTTGATAGCCTGCTCGGAGATGGTAAACTCGCGGCAGCGGTGTTAGACGGTCTGCTCGATGGCATCGTTCTGGTCAGCCTGCAGGGTGAAGTAGTCTATGTTAATAAGGCATTTGAAAAGATGCTTGGCTACAAAGCCGATGAGCTGGTTGGCAGGGCTGTTTTGGAACTGCCGACTTATCAGGGGAAGAAGAAGAACTCCGAAAAGGCCGCCGCAATCTTCAAACAGGTTATTGAGACAGGCTACGCTGACCCCATCGATATGGATGCTCTGAGTAAGGATGGGAAGAAGATTCCTCTAAGCTTCACAGCTTCGGTTATAAAGGACAACGATGGCAGCCCCAGGACCTTCGTCGCAGTTGTCAGGGACATTACGGAGCGCAACAAGATGGAGGAGGCGCTGCGTCGAAGTGAACAAATGTCCAGCGGGATGCTGTTAACTGCCGGGACAGGCATCTACCTCTTGCAGGAAGGGCGTTTCCAATACGTGAACCGTCTCTTCGAGGAAACTTCAGGCTATTCCAGCGATGAAGTGAAAGGCAAGTATTCCCTCGACTACGTTCATCCTGATGACAGGGAGTTCGTTCACAGGAAAGCGGTAGAAATTCTAAAAGGCGAGAGCAGTCTGCCATATGAGTACAGGCTTATTAGAAAAGATGGCGAGGCTGTTTGGCTGCTGGATAGGCTCATGTCAATCCATTATGACGGCAAGCGCTCTGTTTTGGGGTCGGCGATGGATATCTCGGATATTAAGAAGGCTGAGAAACAGATTCGGGAATATACCAGCCAGCTTGAAGCGCTCTTCAATATAGGTCTCACGGCAAGCAAAACGCTGGATATCTCGGAGTTGCTGGGCAACGTTATTGACAAAGTGCTCCACGCGACCGGTTTTAATGCAGTCGGTATATTCTTGTTCGATCAGCATACCAGGAAGGTAGTCCTCATGGCTCATAGAGGAGTTTCTAACGGACTTCTCAGGAATGCAGAGCGAATGAAGTTCAACGAAGATTTCACTGCTCTCGTTGCTCGTTCAGGTAAATCTATTATTGTACAAGATGTTAGTACCGAGTCTAGAGTAAGGCCCATGGGATTCGAGGGCGAGGGTATTGAGTCATTTGCAGTTGTGCCGATAATGTCCAAAGAGCAGGTTCTTGGCGTGGTGGCTATCGGAAGCCACAGCGTTCACCAGTTCCCACTATCAACCATGCGTTTGCTCGATACCATAACCATGCAAATAGGTATGGCAATCGATAATGCGCGGCTATACGAACGGGCGCTGCATCTTGCCTTCACAGACAACCTCACAGGACTATATAATCGCCGATATCTATTAGACCAACTGGATCGAGAGTTCGCCCGAGTCGCCAGAAATGAGTCTTCCATATCGCTGTTAATGATCGACCTGGATGGATTGAAGAAAATAAACGACCAGTTTGGCCACAATGAGGGTGACGTTGTGTTGAAGAAAGTGGCGAAGATTTTGAAGCAAAACACCCGCTCCTCCGATGTTGCATCTCGCTGGGGAGGAGATGAGTTTGTGCTGCTCGCTCCAGATACGGACAGCAAGAGTGCATACATACTTGCTGAAAGAATCAGATATCAGGTGGAGCATTGCCTGCCGAAGGTAGCCGGCCAGGAGTTAACAATCACCATAAGCGTCGGTTTGGCTGCATATCCGGGTTCTGTTTCTTGTGTAACTGAGCTCCTGAAGAGGGCAGACGATGCTATGTACAACGCCAAGGGACTTGGGAAGAACCAGGTTTGTGTCTACGCGAACGCTCAAAGCTAATATGGTTTCTGAATTACCATAGCTTGAATTGCTTTGTGATTTTCTTGCCGATGCGCCTGACCCTTTTTTTGCCCATGGACTTCAATGCCTTGGGACCGGAGTTCATCAGTTTTTTACCGTTCTGATATACGCTCTCTATATTCAGAATAGTCCCTATAACAGGTAAGAATCCCCCCACGCTCTTGGCAAAATCCTTGGCATCTTTCTTCGCTCTACTTTCTGAACTGCTTTTACCGGCCCGCTTTCTGCGACCTGGCTGTCTTCTTGGCATAGTCATACCTCGCGGTGCTCTATTGGCTGTGTATCATACCACAGCAGTTTGTCCTTGACTATAAGAGCTCTACATTAAAGTAATCAGAAATCGTTTTAGAGTTAGAAATTAGGATTTCTAAATTCCCCGCGGGGCTTGAGACAGAGGTGCAGGAGATTTCTCCTGCCTGGGGTATGGGGGGTTCCCCCTTCCCCCAAGAATGGGGGATACAGGGGTTTAAAAAGTGTTGCTGAACATCTCATCGAAACACTCGACAACGGCTGCTGTATATGTTATTATTTGAACGAACTGCGTTAATGATTACTCAAACCTTAAAGGGGGCAAAAGATGCAGCAGCGCAAGATGATTGACATACCGCTTGGCACTGAGGTCAGGACAGCGATCAGGGCGCCTATCGATGGCGATTACGAATTTGTGCAGCATATCGCTGCTTCGAAATGCAAGCCTTCGGCCAAGGAGAGCAGGGTCTATAAGTTCCGGGGAGAACTGTTGCCACGGTGCCCCAAGTGCGGCCAACGGGCCATATGGAAGCTGGTCGAGTATAAGTTTGAAGTACCGCCTGACAGGAGATCGGA
>JAJYLC010000042.1 GCA_021787935.1 Chloroflexota bacterium
CCTGGGACTGAACCTCATGTCCAGCGGGGCGTCTTGTTGAAAGCTGAAGCCACGACCCGACGCCTCAAGCTGAAGCGACGACATGCCGAGGTCAAAGATGATGCCGTGCACCGGGCGGAAGCTATATCTACTGCAAATGCTCTCGAGGTATCTGAAGTTCTCGTTGACCAGAATAACACTGTTGCCGTAGGACTTGAACCTCTCCCTGGCTATCCTGATCGCCTCAGGGTCGGCATCTATGCCCAGCAGTTGACCTCCCGGGGAACTCTCCTCCAAAATAGCTGCAGCATGCCCTCCGCCATTAACAGTGCAATCAATATACCTCCCGCCACGCTGAATCTGGAGCGCATTGATGCTCTCCTTAAGTAAAACCGGCTCATGGTTATACGCAGCAGTCATGGTTAAACTAATCATGATTACATCTGCACAGCCTCTGCAATCTCAGATGCGTGCTCGGACATGAATTTCTTTTCTGCCGTCCAGAGTTTCCTGGACCATATTTGAAGGTGGCTGTATGAACCGACCACAACTACCTCGTCGTTGATCTCGGCGTACTGCCGTAGAGTTAAGGGTATAATCACTCTGCCTTGACGGTCCGGCTCGAGATCAAAGGCGCCCGAGAAGGTAAATCGAGAGATTCTCCTCGTGTTGAGTTGGGTCAGAGGCAAAGCAGCGAGCTTTTCAGCCACCTTCGACCACTCCACAACAGTATAAGCGATGAGACACTTATCGAACCCCCGGGAAAGCACCATGCCCCCGCGGAATGTCTCCCTGAACCTCACCGGGATAGCCAACCTTCCCTTATGGTCAATCTTTAGCTCATACTCTCCGATTAACATCCACTTTTACCCACTTTAATCCACTTTGCACCACTTTTAGCATATCTTCGTTACCTTGTCAATAGATTTCGTGGAGCTTTCCTTAAAGAAACCACCAATAAATTAGACATTTTTACGGGCAGGTTATTGACCCTGCCCATTATGCCCAGGGCGATTTACCTACATCCAAACCATCTTCAACATATGCCTGGAAATTCTTAGATTTCTCTAGGCATTATTGCCTACACTAGAATAAGCCGATTAGCCGATGTATACTACTTAGCTTTAGGGTACTATTTCCCAAGGCTTTCAAATTACTATGTTACTTTCAAACAACAGCCATAAAAAACTTCCGAAGCAAAATAAGATCTTCATTTTACAGAAATGGCTCAATCTGATAGCCGACACCTCGTCCGCCGAGCTCAGGTTTTCTTATATTGACCACACTTTCAGTTTTTTGTTATAATCTCCAGAAGTGTGCAATAGATGGGTCCAAGATGGGCGGCGGTTATCAGGTTCGTTGGAATTGGATGGTACATCGCCGCTTGTATTTTTTTGGGCGCGCTGGGAGGGCGCTGGATAGGTCAGAAACTGGATGGTAATACCTCCGAAATTATCGGCACCATCCTCGGGCTGTTCATAGGACTGGCAGCAGCTTTTTTCGGCGTATATCGTATGGTCAAATCCATGTTGATAGATAAAAATGATGGGAGAAAATAGCTAATGCCGAAATTGGGGCTAAAGGGCAAACTGCTAATTGGCGCTGTCGTTGTGATCGGCTTAATAGTTATAGGCGGTATGTTTTTCCCGGTTTCGCAACCGACGATAGAGCTTTCCCCAAACTACGGCGGCACCCAGCCCGCTCCATTCGCAACGCTTGGCCCCTTTTATATCACTAACACATTTATCGCTGCATGGATTAGTATCATAACACTGGGAGTTATCTTCTTCCTCGGCACCCGCAAGATGAAGCTTATTCCTAAAGGCTTACAAAATTTGGCAGAGACCGTTATCGAAGTATTGCTCAACTTTGTTGAAGGAGTAGCAGGAAAAGAGAACGGGCGCAGATTCTTCCCCATAGTAGCTACCATCTTTCTATTTGTTCTCATGAACGCCTGGCTTTCTCTCCTGCCTGTATTCAATGTCATAGGCAGAGGAGGCCCTTCGACCGAAGTCACCAATAACCTCTTTCATACTTTTCTGCCTTCAATATTCCCGAATTATCAAGGCTTCGTAGTCAGCGTGCCTTTTTTGCGTTCTGCTAATACAGATATTAACGTGCCCCTTATGCTGGCTCTGGTGTCCTTCCTCTGCGTTGAATACTGGGGGACTACATCATTAGGTGTGCGAACCTACCTGGGAAAATTCTTCAGGTTCGGGCAGCTGCTGCAGGGAATGGGGCAACTCTTCAAGGGCAAAGCTAAGGCTGCCATATCCACTATCCTTTACGGAGCCATCGATGCCTTTGTTGGCGCACTCGAGCTGCTCAGCGAATTTGTGCGCATTATTAGCTTCACCTTCCGACTTTTCGGCAACATGATGGGTGGTGAGGTATTGCTTCTGACCATACCATTTCTAATTTGCTGGGTATTTCCTTCGATATTTTACGGGCTGGAGACATTCCTGGGCCTGATCCAGGCTGTTATCTTTTCCGTGCTAACACTGGTATTCGCGGTTATGGCTGTCAGTAAACCAGAAGCAGAACACGAACACTAAGAAATATCAAAAAAGGGGGATTAGGAGAAATGACTTCAGATGTAGCAAGATTGCTTGGCGCAGGACTGGCGATGGGCTTTGGCGCCATAGGACCCGGGATCGGCGTCGGCTTGCTGTGCAATGGAGCTATGCAGGCTTTGGGCCGCAACCCTGAGGCCAGAGGTCCAATCCTGACCAATATGATGATTGGCATCGCTTTTGCCGAAGCTATCAGCATTTATGCCCTGGTCGTGTCCATCATACTCCTCTTTGTTGCGAAGTAAATTATTTCGCAGGCAAAGCGCCGTTATATGAGACGACGACCTATCGTCTTCTAAATGGAGGATCCGTAAGATAGACAACCGTTTCCTAAGACATGTAAAGGGAGTTACACCATGAGGTACCGTATAGGCCTTGCCGCTCTACTTATCATGCTGACAGTACTGCTCAGTAGCTGCAGCAGCACAGAGAACCTGGGAGTAAACTGGCATGGCCTTCTCACACAGTTTATCAGCTTCGGGATACTGGTGGCGCTTCTCCTGTTTGTAGCTTACAAGCCCATCACCAAGATGCTTGACGAGCGTTCCAATAAAATTAAAGAGAGCATTGATCAAGCTGAGTTTGTCAAGCAGCAGGTGGCGAAAACCGAACAGATGGTGCAGGAGCAACTGGCACAGGCGCGCAAGCAGGGACAGGACCTGATAGCCCAGGCGGCGCAGATCGGCGAAAGGCTTAAAGAAGAAGCACGTCAGCAGGCAAGGCAAGATGCTGAGGCTATCGTCGCCAGAGCACAGGTTGAGATCCGGGCAGAGAGAGACGAGGCTATCGATAAACTGCGCGGGGAGTTCGTAGAGATAGCAATCCTGGCTGCCGAGAAGGTAATCAATAAAGCCTTAGATAAAGAAACCCACAGGCAGCTTATCCAGAAGACTCTGGAAGAAAGCACCAAGCTGAAGAAGGGGGCCTAGTGGCTAGAGCTGCTTCTGCTAAACGATATGCACAGGCAGTGTTCCAACTCGCCCGGGAGAAGAACGAGGTGGAGAAGTGGCGGTCTGAACTGATAGTCATCGCTACTACCTTGAGCGATCCTCAGATTCGTCCAATCCTGGAAGACCCGAAATTTCACCTCAGTGACAAAGAGAAGCTGGTCAAACAGTGCCTGCCGGAGATTAGTCAGCTTGCCCTGAATTTTACCTACCTTCTGGTAGCGAAGGCAAGATTAGGCATACTAGAGCAAATTGTGGCAGAATATGAGCATATGGCAGATAGTTATGAGGGCCTGGAGCATGCCAAAGTAATTACTGCCCTGCCTCTTGATGAAAAAGACCGGGGAAAGATGTCCGAGCGCCTGGCAACGCTAACAGGGAAAAAGATAGTGCTCGAGACAGAAGTCGACCCAAATATCATCGGCGGTTTCGTCGCCCGTATCGGAGACAAGATTATAGACGGCAGTACGAGGTCAAAGCTCGAAGTCCTTAAGAGGAGATTAACGCAGGCAGTGGTATAACTATGCCGTTGAAACCCAATCTGATTCGGGCACCCTAAGAGACGAAGAACTCGTTAAAACAAGGGAAAAGGAGTTGGACAGATGGCTCGAGCTCAAGACATAGCTTCAGTTATCAAGCAACAGATAGAGCAGTTCGGGACTGCAGTTACCGCAGTTAATGTGGGCACTGTAGTTGAGGTCGGCGATGGCATCGCCCGTATTCACGGGCTGGCCGGAGTCAAATACAACGAACTACTCGAGTTCCCCAATGGCGTAATAGGTCTGGCGCTTAACCTTGAGGAGGACAGCGTCGGCGCAATCGTCCTTGGCGGATATTCGGACATCAAAGAGGGGGACGAGGTTAAATGCACCGGCCGCATAGTTGAGGTGCCAGTGGGCGAGGAGCTTGTCGGCAGGGTGGTAAACGCACTGGGACAGCCAATCGATGGGAAGGGACCCATAAATTACAAGAAAACCCTGCCTGTGGAACGAATCGCTCCCAACGTGGTTACCCGTATGTCGGTAAACACACCGGTGCAAACAGGCCTCAAGGCTATTGATAGCATGATTCCCATCGGCAGAGGGCAGAGAGAGCTTATTATCGGCGACCGCTCGACCGGGAAAACTGCCATCGCCATAGACACAATTATAAACCAAAAAGGCGGCGACCTTATCTGTATATATGTAGCCGTCGGGCAGAAATCGGCCAAGGTAGCCCAGTTGGTTGCCACCTTGGAGAACTACGGCGCTATGGAGCACACCATCATTGTTTCAGCAAACGCCTCGGACTCCGCAGCTCTGCAATATCTGGCGCCTTATTCTGGCTGCGCCATGGGCGAGTACTTTATGGAAAAAGGGCGCGACGCCCTGATTATCTACGACGACCTTTCCAAACACGCCTGGGCTTACAGGCAGATATCGTTGCTCCTGCGCCGCCCTGCAGGGAGAGAAGCATATCCGGGAGATGTATTCTATCTCCATTCACGCCTCCTGGAGAGGGCGGCAAAATATGATAAGGAACACGGAGGCGGTTCCCTGACCGCTCTACCCATCATCGAGACTCAGGCTGCCGACTTCTCAGCCTACATCCCAACTAACGTCATCTCCATCACTGACGGACAGATATACCTTGAAACCGACCTGTTCAACGCAGGAATCAGGCCCGCCATGAACGTCGGACTCTCGGTATCGCGTGTTGGTGGTTCTGCTCAAACCAAGGCCATGAGAAAGGTGGCCGGCAGACTGCGTATTGAGCTCGCCCAATTCCGGGAGATGGCAACTTTTGCCCAGTTCGGAACCTCCGACCTGGACAAGACGACCAGAGCACAACTCGACCGTGGCCAAAGAATTACTGAGATACTGAAGCAACCCCAATATGTGCCCATGCCACTTGAGAAACAGGTTATGATTCTTTACGCCGTGACCCAAGGATATCTCGATAATGTCCCTGTAAACAAAATAAGCCCGCTCGAGGATGCATTCCACCGCTATATGGAGGCCAATCAGCCAGCTATAGGCAAAGCTATAGCTTCGGAAAAGTCGCTGAGCGATAAGACCGAGGAAGCACTTAAGAACGCTATTACTCAGTTCATGCAGACTGCGTCCTTTTAAATGGAAGATGAAAAATGATCCCGATACGAATCATCCGACGCCGTATCCGCTCCATCAAGAGCAC
This sequence comes from Chloroflexota bacterium, assembly GCA_021787935.1. GTDB lineage: Bacteria > Chloroflexota > Dehalococcoidia > SZUA-161 > SZUA-161 > JACWAE01. The sequence goes on from JAJYLC010000042.1 coordinate 5,675, forward strand.
AGCTAAAATCACCAAGGCAATGGAGATGATAGCTGCCTCCAAAATGAGGCAGGCCCAGCTCCGCGTGCTCGCAGCACGGCCCTATTCAGAGAAAATGCGCGAGGTACTGGCTAACCTCGCTGCTCAACCCAGAGTAGAAGGTGAAAGTCACCCTCTGCTTCAGCATAGAGAGGTAAAACACATAACGGTGATCCATGTCACTGCCGACAGGGGCCTTTGCGGAGGCTTGAACGCCAATATGAACAGGAGGGCAGCCTCCTTTATCTTGGAGCAAAAGGTGCCTGTGAACCTCGTCACCGTAGGACGCAAGGGCAGAGATTTTATGTCAAGATACGGCCGGGATATACGCGCCGAGTTTACACCGATCAGCGACAAACCCGCTCTGGTAGATACTACGCCCATCTCGCGTGTGGTTATAGATGACTATACCAACAAGCTCACAGATGAGATTTACCTGGGTTACACCCAGTTCATCAGCACTGTCACCCAGAGACCCGTGCTACAGAAGCTTTTACCAATCGAGCCAACTAAATTCGAACGCACAGCAAACATAGATTATATTTACGAGCCGTCGCCATCAGTGGTTCTGGGAGAACTACTGCCACGCTACATAGAGATGCAAGTTTATCATGCGATATTGGAGTCCATAGCCAGCGAACAATCAGCCAGGATGGTAGCCATGCGCAATGCTACTGACAACGCCAATGAAATGATCGATGACCTTACCCTGACCTATAATAAGGCACGCCAAGAGTTGATTACCAAGGAACTCTTAGACATCGCCGGTGGGGTAGTTACACAAACATAACTAGATAACCAGGAGAAAATCATGGCAAAAGGTAGAGTATCCCAAGTGATCGGCACAGTGGTCGATATAGAGTTTCCTCCAGACGAGTTGCCAACCCTGAATAATGCTATCGAGATCCCCCGAAATGGCGGCAAGCTGGTCCTGGAAGTGCAGCATCACATAGGAAACAACTGGGCTCGCTGCATAGCTCTTGCGCCCACCGATGGTATCGAGCGCGGTGCCGAAGCCATTGACACCGGTGCTCCAATCTCCGTTCCTGTAGGGCGTGAATCGCTGGGCCGCCTGTTCAACATAGAAGGGGTTCCTCTGGATAACCTCGGCCCGGTGACCGCTAAGGAGCGCTGGCCGATCCACCGTCCACCTCCTCCGTTCACCGAGCAAGAGACCAAGATCGAGGTACTGGAGACTGGCATCAAGGTGATGGACCTGGTTACTCCATTCACCAGAGGAGGCAAGATTGGAGCCTACGGCGGTGCTGGCGTCGGTAAAACAGTTATTATTCAGGAATTGATCCGCAACATCGCCACCGAGCATGGCGGTTTCTCAGTCTTTGCCGGCATCGGGGAGAGGTCGAGGGAAGGCAACGATCTCTGGAACGAGATGAAGGCCTCAGGAGTTATTGAGAAAACGGTGCTGGTCTTCGGCCAGATGAATGAGCCGCCCGGTGTGAGACTTCGTATTGGCCTGACAGGGTTGACCATGGCCGAATATTTCCGCGATATCGAGGGACAGGACGTTCTCCTGTTCATTGATAACATATATCGTTATATCCTGGCAGGTATGGAAGTCTCGGCACTATTAGGCAGAATGCCTTCGGCAGTGGGCTATCAGCCCACCCTGGCCACAGAGATGGGCGAGCTGGAGGAGCGAATTACCTCAACTAGAAAGGGTTCCATCACCTCCTTCCAGGCAATTTACGTCCCTGCTGACGACTATACAGACCCGGGCATTGTTACCACCTTCGGACATCTGGACGCTGTTGTCGCTCTGGAGCGCTCCATCGCCGAGCAAGGACTTTTTCCTGCCGTCGATCCTCTGGCATCCACTTCACGTATCCTTGATCCGCGCGTCGTAGGCGAAGAGCATTACCAGGTGGCACGAGGGATACAGCGGGTGCTGCAGCGTTACAAAGACCTTCAGGACATCATCGCCATTTTGGGCATCGAGGAGCTAAGCGAGGAGGACAAGCTCACTGTTTCCCGCGCCCGCAAGATACAGCGGTTCCTCTCCCAGCCCATGTTCGTCGCCGAGGCCTTCACAGGCAGGCCCGGCAAATATGTTCCCGTAAAAGAAACAGTGCGCGGCTTTAAAGAAATCCTGGAGGGTAAGCATGATTCCTTGCCCGAGCAGGCGTTCTTAATGGTGGGCACAATAGACGAAGCAGTAGAGCAGGCAAAGAAATTATAGGATAGTCAAGAGAATGCTTAAGACAAGGCTTGAGATTATAACTGCAGAACGAGTAGTCTACTCCGAGGATGTCGAAATAGTGGTAGCGCCTGGCATCATAGGAGAACTGGGCGTCCTACCTCACCATGCTCCCCTGATGACCATGATCCAGCCGGGAGAGCTGAGGGTCAGGAGAGATAACGTCGAAGAGTCGATGTTCGTGAGCGGCGGTTTCCTCGAGGTACGAGGAGACAAAGTAGTTGTTCTTGCTGATGTCGCCGAACGGGCCGATGAGATAGATGTCGCCCGAGCCGAGGCAGCCAAGCACCGCGCCGAGGAGAGAATCGCCCAGCATGCTGTTGAGATAGACCATGCCCGCGCTGAAGCGGCGTTGCGGCGTTCCATGGTGCGACTCAGGGTGGCGGAGAAGAGCAAAAAGCGCAGGCCGCCGACAGTCTAACTTTTCGCGCACCTGCAGTATACTGTCAGTCTCTCTTCAAATAGAAGGTCATGCTTTGTAGCGCCAGTACCGGGTCTATCGCCTGCAGCCGTACCCCCCGGGGCACCCTGACGCAGATCGGCGCATAATTTAGAATAGCTCTAATCCCGCTTTTTATCAGCTTATCGATAACCACCTGGGCATCTGATGAGGGCACTGCAACAATAGCTATATCAATCTTCTTGTCCTTAAGCGATGTCTCGAGGTCTGCGATATCCTCAATCTGCACTCCGCTGACTGTTTTGCCGATCAAATCCGGCTCGCTTTCGAAAGCAGCGACTATCTTGAAACCCTCCGGCGCAAAACCCTTATAGTCCAGTATTGCCCGCCCCAACCGGCCCACGCCGACAAGCGCCATCAGCCAGTTTTTGTCCAGTCCCAGTATCTGCTGCAACTCACTGCGCAGCCGGCCCACATTGTATCCCCTGCCCTGCCTGCCGAACTTTCCGAAAAAGGACAGGTCCTTCCTTATTTGAGCCGGTGTCATGCGCAGCCTGTCCCCCAGCCCCTTCGAGCTGATAAACTCTACACCCTCGGACTTCAAAAGGGCCAGCGCGCGCAGATACATCGGCAGTCGTGAAACAACCACTTCCGGAATCTGCCTCTGCACGGCCCTCTCCTCACTACTTGACCCCAACATATACGGCAACTGTCCCCAGGTTGAGGCTTCTATGGTTAACCTGGCGGAACCCGATCTCCTCCATAATTTTCCGGAACTCCATTATGCTCAGAAAGCCGTCGACTGAGTCAGGGAGATAACGGTAAGCCCTGCCATCGCCGCTTAACCGGCCGCCCAAAATGGGTATTATTTTGTATAGATAGAATCGATAAAGAGCACCGATAATACCAGATACCGGCCTCACCAACTCCAGACAGACTACTCTGCCTCCAGGCTTAATCACCCGGCGCAACTCTGCAAGGAAAAGCTTGATATCAGCCACGTTGCGCAGGGCGAATGCGTTCAGGGCACAATCGAAGCTATTATCGCTGAAGGGCAAAGCCAGGGCATCCCCCATAATAAAATCTACTCTCTTCTCTGCGCCCTTCTTCTCCAGCTTCACCTGGCCCCGCTTCATCATTTCCCAGCACAAATCCAGCCCTACCACCGAATCCGTATACCTGGCAAGCTCCAGAGCCATATCGCCGGTCCCCGTAGCCACGTCAAGTGCCAGCGCTCTCTCCGGCTGTGCCAGTCTCACCGCCACCCGGCGCCACCGACTGTCCTGTCCCCAGCTCATTAAGAAATTGATGAGGTCATAGTAAGGAGCGATCCTGCAAAACATCTCCCGGACCGCTCTAGCTTTGAAATTGTTATCCTGCCTATCCATTTATTACGGCTTCCCACAATCACCCCTGAGCTCAATCGCTCTCGGTTTAACCCTGCATTTCTCCGCAGTGATAATAGACTCGATTGTAGAAATTGCCTGCTTAATCCCGTCCTTGTGATTGACCACCACGTAATCAAACATAGAAATGCTGTTCATTTCTTCGTCAGCAGCTTTCAGCCTTAGCTCCAGATCAACGCTTGATTCAGTCCTTCGTTGCTTAAGTCTCTTTTCCAGGTCTTCCCTAGATGGCGGCACCAGGAAAATGAACACAGCCTCCGGGATATTCTTTTTAATAGTAGCTGCTCCTTGAATATCCACCTTAACAATCACATCCCTTCCCTCATTCATAGCTTGGTGCAGCCCGCTTTTGGGCACGCCGTAGAGATTGCCATAGACTTCAGCCCACTCCAGAAGTTCACCCTTCTCAATCATCTTTTCGAATTCGGCTTTGGAGACAAAGTGATAGTCAACCCCTTCAATCTCTCCCCTGCGCCGGGGCCTGGTTGTTGCCGTCACCGCGTGGTGCAGGGGATAGCCTCTCCTTTTAATCCCATGCAACACCGCATCCTTGCCTACCCCCGAGGGCCCGGACAAGACGATAAGCAATGGCTTTGTACTCGAGCCTGTCACCTATTCATCTACTCCCTCTTTAATCCGGCTTAGCTCCACCGCTCCGGCTTGCCGCCACTCTGCTGGCGATGGTCTCCGCATTAAGAGCGACAAGCACAATATACCCGCTATCCATGATTATGACCGCCTTCGTCTTTCTGCCACTGGTCAGGTCGATTAAAAGGCCCTTGTCTTTTCCCGCCTGTACCATGCGTTTTATCGGTGCCGAGCCCGGGGAAACAATGGCCAGGACTTTATCCATCGCTAAGATATTGCCGAAACCTACATGTATTAATTCAGTGCTCATCGCCCTCTCTCCCTGAGTTCAAGACTTCGCGGCGCTCAGCCGCGTTAAGTCCTGCCAGAATCTGGGATATGATATATTCACAGCCTCAGCGTTGTCAATCTCGGTTCCCCCTTCGGCAACAAGCCCGGCTATCCCGAGCATCATGGCCAGCCGGTGGTCTCCGTGGCTCTCACAGGCAGCACCGCGCAGCTTACTTCCTCCCTTAATTATCATGCCATCGGGCAACTCCTGCACTTCAGCGCCCAGCTTTAACAGCTCCTTCACCGTGTTGCTTATTCTGTCGGACTCCTTCACCCTGAGCTCCTTAGCATCCCTTATTACCGTCTTCCCCTGTGCTACCGAGGCAGCTAGCGCTATCAGCGGTATCTCGTCTATCACTCTGGGGATAAGCTCGCCGCCTATTTCCATACCTGACAACTGGCCTGACTGCACCCTCAGGTCAGCGACAGGCTCGCCACTCACCATCCGCTCGTTGGTCACAACTATGTCGGCTCCCATGGTATTCAGGACATCGATTATCCCGCTCCTGGTGGGATTAATTCCCACATTGCTCAATCTGATGTTAGCCCGGCTGTGGATAACGCCTGCCACCAGCCAGAAGGCGGCAGAGCTTATGTCGCCCGGCACCGCAATATCTACAGCTTTCAGGTGGCCTGGTGAGAGCGTGATAGTATCCCCTTTCACCTCAATCTTGGCTCCCATCGTCTTGAGCATCCTCTCAGTATGGTCACGGGAAGCTACCGGCTCCTTTATCACGGTATCCCCTTCAGCAAAGAGCGCCGCCAGCAGCAGCGCTGATTTAAGCTGGGCGCTGGCGACAGGGAGCGTATAGCTAATACCGTGCAGATTCCCGCCTTTTATCACCAGAGGAGCCCTGGAATCACCGCTTCTTCCCCAGATTTGGGCCCCCATAAGCCTGAGAGGCTGGATAACGCGGGCCATGGGACGGGAGCGCAGCGACCAGTCACCTGTGATAACAGAGAGGAAAGGCTGAGCCGCCAGCAGCCCGGCCATAAGCCGCATAGTCGTGCCGCTGTTCTCAGCGCAAAGCACGTCGTCAGCTTCCTTCAGGCCTCTCTCCCCTGCCCCCCTGACAACCAGACCGCCTTTAGATGACTCTATTTCCACGCCCAGAGACCGCATACACGCCACAGTGGCAAGGCAGTCAGCAGACTGAGCGAAATTGCCCACCCTCGAATCGCCTGCGGCGATTCCGTTGAGAATGACTGCGCGGTGAGAGATGGATTTGTCCCCCGGGGGATTTATCCTGCCCTTGAGAGCATAGGGGGCTTTCACTATCTGCTTCATGGGACTTCACCCCGCAGCCACTTATCTCTGGCCTCCCGCGCTTGGGCCAGCATCTCGGCCAGCTCGTCGCAGTCCTCAGCTACCAGTTGGCGATACCCCTTGAGCACCTCAATATAGCGGTCCAGCCAGTCTACAATCTTCTGCTGGTTGGTAAGACAGATATCTCGGTTTATCTCCGGGTTCCCCGAGGCCAAACGGGAGAGGTCGCGGTAGCCTCCCGCCGCAAGTTTAGCCATATCAGGCCACAACCGGCTTTTCGTAGTGGCAGTAACGAACGCAGCCGAAAGCAGCATGGGGAGATGGCTTACTCCCGCCACCAGGTTATCATGTGCCTCGGCATCGATAAAGAAAGGCTTAGCGCCGATTGACTCCACCAGCTTTTTCAACTTTCGCACCGCCTGCGGAGTGGCGCGATAGGAAGGAGTAAGGCAGTAGACGCATCCTTTAAAGAGACCGGCGTCGGCCTCACCAATGCCGGAGGTCTCTTTGCCAGCCATGGGGTGGCCGCCGATGAAGCTTATTTTGGGAGACAGGTACTGTCCGGCCCACTGCATAACCTGTACCTTGGTGCTGCCGGTATCCGTGACCACACAATCAGGGGACAAATGCTCCGCTATAGACGCCAGCACCTCTCTGGTGGCCATCACCGGCGTGGCGATGACAACCATATCCGCTCCCGATACAGCAGACGCCAGATTCTTGGCAGACCGGTCTATAGCGCCGCACTTCTTCGCCGCAGCAACCGTTTTGGCGCTCCTGCTGAATCCTACAATCTCCGTCCCTCTGGCTTTTGACTCCTTCAACGCCATAGCTAAGGAGCCCCCGATGAGGCCCAGACCTATTATGGCAATCCTTTTCACAAATCACCTCAAATATCAGAGTGGCTGCCCTACAAAGAGGCGGGCAAACAGGTCCACGGCACGCAGCAAGAAGTCCCCCAGAAAGCCGGTAAAATAGCCCAGGAAAACCACTACAAGCAAAATCATCGGGCCATACGGCTCAATTCTAACAAAAGCAGCAGCCTGCTCCCGGGGCAGGAGACCGAGGGCAATATTGAACCCGTCCAGGGGCGGTATAGGTATCAGATTGAACACCCCCAGGATAAGGTTGAGCAGAATAACATAGCCTACTATGTCAGCAGCGACCCATCCCGGATTCCAACTGTAAAAAGGCGGATAGGACCACGACCAAGGTGAATGCCAGGCCACTACTCCTACCCTGACCAGTATCCCCAGCAGCGCAACCAGGGTAAAGTTAGCCAGCGGCCCGCCAAAAGCCGATAATGCCATACCCCTTCGGGGGTTCATGCGAAAATAGTTGGGATTAATGGGCACAGGCTTGCCCCAGCCGAAGCCGACCAGAAACAGCATCAGAGTCCCCAAAGGGTCAAGGTGCCTGATCGGGTTTAACGAAAGCCTGCCCATCCTCTTTGCAGTAGGATCGCCCAGCCGGCTTGCCATTAGTGCGTGACTGAACTCATGGACGGTAATGGCGATGAGCAGAGAGAACCCGACTATTACTATGAGCAAGAAGAATGCTTTCGGGTCCGATCTCAGCAGCCCTAGATTCCAGAGGAGCATTACCCTACCTTTTTTGAGCTATTATAGCATAGTTAATTCTCCTGTCATATTAATGTATACATTTGGCGGTTCAGTTTAAAATTCGGGGAAATAATATCCTGCAAAAATATCCCCAAGTGGGATAATCCCACTTGACAAATAATCCCACCATGATATAATGCGTGTGTATGTAGGTAGGTAGCAGGCGGGAGCTCCATGGTAACTATAATAAAAGATGAAGAATTAAAGAGAATACCCGGTAGTGTAAAACCGGATTCCAAAAAGAGGGTAGTTTTGCCTGCTTTCTTGGTGAGGGAAGATATTATCTACCATATCTACTGCAACAGCGCGGGGCAAATCGTCTTAGACCCTCAGGTAACAATTCCTGCCTCAGAAGCCTGGCTATTCAAGAATCCCGCTGCTATTGCGGCAGTTCGGCGGGGTCTTGCCGATGCTGCAAAGGGCAAAGTCTCAAAGATTAACCTTAAAACTCTATAAGGTCTGAGCTTTGTTTGAGCTACAATGGACAGATGAGGCAAAGGCAACTTACAAGTTACTTAAGGACAATCCATCGGAGAAAGCCCGCTATAAGGCTGTCAAGAAAACCCTAAAACTTCTAGCTGAGAATCCACGACATCCCAGCCTGCAAACCCATCCATTTCTGAGTCTGAGTGGGCCGAACGGGGAAAAGGTTTTTGAAGCGTATGCTCAACAGAAGACACCAGCAGCTTATAGAGTGTTCTGGTATTATGGCCCATCAAGAGGCGAAATGACTATTTTCGCGATTACTCCTCACCCGTAGTTACTTAAGTACATTCACTTCGCTAACCTAGCCCTAGCCCCTAGGTTATCTGCCACAAACCAGACTAAAAAGGTCAAAGCAATAAGCACAATTGTAATACCCGGAAGCTTTTGCTCTCTTTGAATAAGACTAGAACCAAGACCCGTGACTCCAAGAAATAGTAGATAGTGATTAACGTCAGTAATGCTTACTATTTTTTGCGTTAGTCTTTCAAGCCGCTTATTTTGGGATATCCAAAATACCATTAATAGTAGGACACAAAGAAAGGACAAACTAGCTATTACGATCCAAATTATGGCAAGAACCTTCTGCGATGTAAAAAACTGAACTGAAAATCCAGCTAATCCTAGAGCTAAGCTTAGAAAATATTCCGCCTGCCGTAGTGCCTTCGGTCTTAGTTGGTTCATATCTGTCTCCTTTGCCCTACCATATTATGTAAAATCATTTGCTTTTTTAGTATCACGATTTGGGGACGATGTCAAGTGCTAAATTTTACAGTCATATTATTTGAAATCAATTCTTTGTAAACCGCTTTTACGTAATTGCATAAACGATTCCCTACCATTATACTTGTCTCATTCAGATTAACATGTTGAGAGGAGGATAACAGAAATGGCGGTGACAAAGAGAACTAGAACCTACACATATCACACTCGAGGGCAAGACACTGTGGCACGCAAAAGGGGAAAGAAGGAATCTCTGCTTGAGCAAGGTTTTCGAAAACAGGCAAAGGACATCAAAAAAGGCGCTGAACAACTCTGGTAATTAGTATTTGTGGCCAACAAATACGAGAATTGCTAACCCAAACCATCACTCGTACATTATGCTGCCCTCTTTTACCAAATATATCGCCTCGTGATTTGACAAACCTCTATGATTTCCCTAACTAATCCTTGATTGGAATTCGACTTGACAATTTTATAGCGTAGTTTACTCCCCATCTATAAGAAATTGTCGAGAGTGCGCAGGTTTCTACCCACCTTATAAAACCAAGATGGGAAAAGATAATTTATTAATGCTCCCGTAGGATAAACTTGACAAATGAAGCTAAGTATGTTATTAATAGTATACGGAGCCAAGAGGTGCTTCCGAATCAGGACCTAGGAGGTGCGCCATGAGGCTTCACGCAATGTATGGAGTAAGGCAGGTGGATTGTTGATGCCCTGCCATATGGTGGGGCGAAGGGGACCCTTGAGTTCAACTCGAGGAAAAGAGGTCGAGAGGTTAATCTCATAAAAAGAGCCTCGTTCGGTGGTGATCACTGAAGAGGAGTTGGGCTCGAGAATCTAAAACAGAAGGTAATCAATAGTGGAGGGCGCTGCAAAAGTGCCCTCCACATTTTATTCTATCTCGAAGCAATCTTTTTCGGTAGCCTGGAGCACCCGCTCCAGGCCCAGGTCGGAGCAGGTGCTCCGACCTACCATGCTTATGACGAGGTACCGAGATTCTTCCCCCTTCACTTCGTTCAGGGTCAGAATGACAGAAAAACCTTCAAGGTACCGTCGATAGTGTAAGCGCATCTCAAAACTAATCTAGCCTGGGTTCCGCTTGGCACGGCGAAGCTTGCTCTCCACCGAACTCATCTTGCTTTCCATCGTAGCTTTTTTGTCTCTACGGTCATCTATGTTAATAATGGTAACTACTCTCTGCACGCCTTCCCCGAACGCGCTCTCGTGCATCTTCCTGACCACGCTCAGTATTTTATCCAGATCGCCTTCGAGCACGGTGCCCATCGGGGTCAGCCGGAATGCTACAGATTTTTGATTCTGCACAATCTCGACACACCGGGCAACGTACTTGCTTAGAGAAGTCGTTTTAGTTCCGATAGGAACGATACTTACCTGCACGATTGCCATGGCTACCTCCTGGCGGCTGTGAATATTATGTACAGGCCGATGACCAGAACACCTAGACCGATGAAAATACCCCAGTGGAACCACCAGAAAAAGCCTAAGTTGCTCAGGAGTATAATTATCGCGATGGCTAGAATTAAAAACCCCAAAAAAATGCTGCGCCTACGCCGCAAGCCAGTCTCATCGGCTGACCCGCCTTCTTTCCTCTCAAAAGTGGAGCGAATCTCGCCGGCGTATGTTTTGATGTCCTCTATGTTCTCTTGCACCACCTCCCGCGGTGTGGCAGCTTTCGAGCCCTCCAGGGGCACCACAATCGCCATTATGATATAAGCGAGAATGCCCAGACCATCGGCGAATATCAGCAACACCGCTACCACTCTTATGATAACGGGATCGATGTCAAAGTAGTTCGCCAGGCCTCCGCAAACTCCCCAGATTATTCTATCAGTTCGACTTCGGTAGAGCTTTTTCGCCATACCCCTCTCCTGAGCTTAATCGTGGCGGGATTATACTATATAAATACATCCGGTGTCCATTCTGATAGCAGAGAGCGTTTGGCTACTCTTCTCAACACCGAAACTATCGGCTTCGGCAGACGATGTTAATGATTGATACGGCAATTTTTGACATAATTTTGTATCATTTTCCGGGTCTAGTACTATTGACAAATTGAAATAAAGGTGATATCCTCAAAACATACGGCAAGCGGTTGCCGCTAACCGCTTGCCCATAACGAGGGTGACAAGGTGAAAAAGATACTGATAAATGAGGAGGTCTGCATCGGCTGCGGCCTTTGCCGGGTCTATTGTCAGACAGAGCACTCCCGTTCCAAGAACGTAATCAAGGCCTTTAAGAAGGAAAGCCCCCGTCCCCTGCCCCGCATCCGTGTGGAGAGGGACGGCGAGGTCTGCTTCTCCGTCCAATGCCGTCACTGCACCGAGCCCTGGTGCGTCTATTCCTGCCTGACAGGTGCCATGCACAAGGACCCGGCGACCGGCATAGTTACATGTGATAGCGAGAAGTGCGCCGGATGCTGGACCTGCATTCTGGCATGTCCCAACGGCGCCCTGGTCAAAGATACGAACAACAAGGTTATCGCCAAGTGCGATCTCTGCGCTGATAAGGATACACCGGTCTGCGTTGCTAATTGTCCCAATGAAGCGCTGGTGCTGAGCACCGATGGGAGTGAAGTCAGGTGATTGCCATAATCGACTACGGGGCCGGAAATTTGCGCAGTGTCACCAATGCTATGGTTAAACTGCGCTACCAGCCAAAGGTTACCAGGGAGCCAGAGGATGTGCGGAATGCCGCCGCTGTGATTTTCCCCGGCGTCGGTGCAGCCGCAGATGCCATGCAGAGTCTGAAAGAATCTGGCCTGGATGAAGCTATTCGGGAAGTAATACGCCAGGGCCAGCCGCTGTTCGCTATTTGCGTAGGGATGCAGGTTTTGATGTCATCAACTGAGGAAGGGGGCTGGAACGAGTGCCTGGGGGTAATTCCGGGGACGGTCAGGAAACTGCCCGCAGGGCTTAAGGTGCCGCACATAGGCTGGAATCAGGTGAAACAGTTGGTCCGGCATCCCATCTTCGATGATATTCCCGATGAATCGAACTTTTATTTCGTTCACAGCTATTACGCCGAGCCGGAAGACAGCACGGTTGTAGCCGGGACTACTGAATACGGCGTAACTCTGTGCAGCGTGCTTATCAAGAACAACCTGGTGGCGACTCAATTTCATCCCGAGAAAAGCGGCACTATCGGATTGAAGATGTATGACAACTTCTTGAAGATGGCCGGGGCCAAGGAGTAGATACCGTGTCAAAGACAAAGTCGCTGACAGCAAAATATCTGATTATAGGGAACTCGGCCGGAGGCATTGGGGCTGCAGAGGCGATACGCGAGGTGGATAAGGAAGGCTCTATTATCATGATTTCCGACGAGTCCTATCCCAGCTACTCCCGCCCGCTTATCTCGAAGTACCTGACCGGGGAGCGCAGCCTTGAGAGTATGCTCTTCCGCCCGCTCGAGTTCTACAACCGGAACAATATCACCTCAATCCTGGGGAAGAAGGTCAGAAGCCTGGGCCTCGGCGAGCATACCGCCGAGGTCGAAAACGGTGAGCCTATCTCCTGGGAAAAGCTGCTGATAGCGAGCGGAGGAGTGCCCATAGTCCCGAAGATGGAAGGGGCCGGGAAAAGAGGCATCTTCACCTTCACAACGCTCGACGATGCCAAGGCCATCGACGAATTCATCGAGAACGCCGGCAGCGCGGTAGTCATCGGCGGCGGACTTATCGGCATAAGCGTAACCGAAGCCCTGAAAAAGCGCGGGGTTAAGGTCACGGTAGTGGAAATGAAGGACAGAATCCTGAACACCATCCTAGATGAGCAGGCATCCTCGATCGCAGAGGAGGCTTTAAAGAAAGCTGGTATCAGAATCATCACAGGACGCACTGTGGCTGTAATTACCGGTAAGGATTTGGTTAGAGGGGTAACGCTGGACAATGGAGAAGACATGCCCTGCAGCATGGTGGTGGTCGCTATAGGGGTTTCTCCGCGCATCGAGCTCGTCAGAGGCACAGACATAAAGATAAACCGAGGTATAGTGGTGAATAATCATATGGCCACGAGCTATCCCGATGTTTACTCATGCGGTGATGCAGCCGAGGCCTACGATTTCATCTACTGCGCCAACAGGCTGACCCCAATCTGGCCCAATGCCTATGTTGGAGGCAGGGTTGCCGGCTACAACATGGCCGGAGTTAAAGCTGAATATCCCGGCGGCACGGGAATGAACTCGCTCAATTACTTCGGTCTGGACATCGCCGCAGCGGGTATAGCAGTTCCACCGGAGGGCGACGGTTATGAGCTTATCAATAAACAAAGGGATGGTGTTTACCAAAGGGTAGTCCTGAAGGATGACCTGATTATAGGAATGGTCTGCGTGGGCGCTACCGAAACGGCAGGCATACTCTTCGGTCTGATGAGAGACAGAGTCAAAGTGAGCAACTTCAAGAAGATGCTTTTGAGCGATAACTTCGGCCTGATTTCTTTGCCCAAGGAGCTGTGGCAGAGGCGATTGAAGAAAGACGCCACTATTATAGGAGGGCTCAAGAGATGAAAGACCTTAGTAAGATAAACAACCCCTACTCTGACGACAAGTCGATAGACGCCTGCTCTATCTTTGGCATGATGGACACCAGTGGAAAGCTGTTTTCCGGCAAAGGCGTAATTAAAGCCATAGCCAACATGCATTTCCGCGGCAACGGATTGGGGGGCGGGTTCGCCATCTATGGATTATACCCGCAATACCCTGAATACTACGCCTTTCACATAATGTTCCTATGCCAGGAAGCGAAGTCAGAAGTAGAGGCCTTTCTCAAACAGCGATTCTGCATCGTAGCTGCCGAGGAGGTACCGACACAGCCCACACCGGCTATATCGAATCCACCGTTAGTATGGCGCTACTTCCTCAAGGTAGAACCGCAGAATGGA
>JAJYLC010000043.1 GCA_021787935.1 Chloroflexota bacterium
GCGGCCACCTTCACCCGTGCAACTCGCTCCTTAACCTTAGGTCCCTCTTCTTCCACCTTCTCTGGCTCCTCAGCCACAGCCTCGGGAGGAGCCTCTTTAACCATGGTCTTCCTCTCAGCCTCGGCAACACTGGCGCTCTTTATATCTATCTTCCAGCCGGTTAGCTTGGCAGCAAGCCTGGCATTCTGACCTTCCTTGCCAATAGCCAGAGATAGCTGGCCATCAGGCACAACCACGACCGCTGACTTCTCCGCTTCGTCTACATCCACACTTACCACCTGGGCCGGGCTTAAGGCATTAGCTATGAACATCTTGGGGTGAGAATGCCATTGAATCACATCGATCCGTTCGCCGCCCAGTTCATTGACCACATTCTGTATCCTTACCCCACGCAACCCGACGCACGAGCCCACGGGATCGATCCCCTCCTGCAGCGCTGCTACAGCCACTTTACTGCGAAAGCCCGCTTCCCGAGCTACCGCCTTTATTTCTACAATGCCATTGCTGATCTCGGGCACCTCCAACTCGAACAGGCGGCGCACCAGATTAGGATGAGACCGCGATAATATGAGCCTCGGCCCCTTATTGGTGCGGTTCACCTCCAGGAGGTACAGCTTGAGCCTTTGCCCTACCCGATAACGCTCCGTCCTCATCTGCTCAGCAGAGGGAAGTACGCCCTCGGCTTTGCCCAGGTCGATAATGGCCTGTCTCGGCTCTACCCTCTGCACTATTCCGCTGACTATGTCTCCTTCTCTATCTACATACTCTCCGAATATAAACTCACGCTCCGCTTCGCGAAGTCGCTGTAAGACCACCTGCTTAGCAGTCTGGGCAGCGATACGTCCTGCATGGAACTGTGTGGACTCTATAGGAATAGTCTCGCTTAACTTGACATCCTTCTTAATCTTCTGCGCTTCAGCCAAAGAGATCTCCTTATAGGGGTCGGTGGGCTTCTCGACCACTATCTTGAGGGTATAGACCTTAACATCGCCGCTGGCCGGGTTGATCTTCACGGAGATATTATGCTGTGCTCCCAGGTCATCCTTCTTGAAAGCGGAGACTAATGCAGCCTCCACCGCAGAGAAGACAACTTCTTTGGGCAGATTTCTTTCCGCTGCCAACTGAGTAATAGCAAGTATGAAATCCGTTTTCATCCCTGCCTGGCCTCCTTTGTACTCCCACAGCCCCCAATCAATTAAAAAAGTGGGTAAAACCCACTTACAATAACTTCCTCGTACGAGCACTATAGCACTTTTCGGGTTAGAATGCAACCCCTCTAGCTCGTTCGGGAACCACAATGTGGGGCGAACCGATGGATGTTCGCCCTTTAAATAATACTTATTTCAATAGAGCCCTGAGTCTCTCAGTCACTTCAGCCAGAGGCACAAGCTCGATATCCTTGCCAGTGCGCAGCTTTACTTCGGCGCTGGACGATTTCAGGGTGCGGCGGCTCACCGTTAGCCGCACAGGCATCCCCATAAGGTCAGCGTCATTGAACTTTACTCCCGGCGACTCCTTGCGGTCGTCGAAAAGCAACTCGAACCCTTTCCCACAGAGCTCAGTATAGAGCTTCTCCGCAGCCTCAGCAACTGCCCGCTCATCCATGCCCAGGGCGCAGAGATAAACCTGGTAAGGCGCTAAAGAGACAGGCCAGATAATACCCTTTTCATCGTGGTTTTCCTCGATGACCGCCGCCAGCAGCCGACCTATCCCGATGCCATAGCACCCCATCACTAAAGGCTTTTGAACGCCCTCCCGGTCAATATATAAAGCTCCCTGCCTCTGGCTAAACACAGTGCCCAGCTTAAATATGTGCCCTATTTCAATTCCGCGCCTCGACATCAGTGAACTGCCGCACTTGGGGCACTGGTACCCTGCCCTCGCCAGGGCTATATCAGTGATGATGTCCACGGCAAAATCGCGAGGATAGTTGGCATTCTTGAGGTGGTAGCCATCTTTATTGGCACCCACCACGAAATTATGTCCCGAGGTTATCGAGTCGTCAGCCACTATCTTGATGCCTTTGAGCCCCACTGCTGACGCTGAGCCAGCCACCAACCCGGATCTCCGCACCTCCTCATCATTAGCCAATCTTAATTCGGCGGACTTCAGGGCATTTTTAAGCTTGACCTCATTAACCTCCAGGTCACCTCTTATCGTGACAAAGATCAACTCCCCGTCTGTCGAGTAGAAAACAGCTTTAAGGGTGCGGTTTTTGGGCACACCCAGGAAGTTAGCCACCTCCTCGATGGTCTTGGCTCCGGGTGTAGCCACCTCCTGCAGTGGAAGGAGCGGTTCCTCATTCAGCTTCATTTTGACAAAGCTGGCCCTCTCCGCGTTAGCCACATAGCCGCAGCGACTGCAATAGATAATCTCATCCTCGCCGACCTCGGTCGCCACCATGAACTCATGAGAGTCTTTGCCCCCGATAGCGCCGCTATCGGCCTCTATGAGCATGGCGTTAAGCCCGCAGCGGGTATAGATATTCTTGTAGGCCTGGACCATACTTTTGTAGCTTAAGTCAAGAGCAGCCTCATCAGCATCGAAGCTGTAGCAGTCCTTCATGCTGAACTCACGGACCCTCAAGAGGCCGCCGCGGGGCCGCGGCTCATCACGGAACTTGGTCTGAATCTGGTACAGCATCAAAGGCAAGTCGCGGTAGCTTTTTACATAGCGGCGGGCAAGCTCAGTTACCATCTCTTCGTGAGTTGGGGCGAGAACGAGTTGACGCTCCCTGCGGTCGGTGACGGTAAACAGTGACTTGCCGAAGGCGAGGTCCCGTCCGCTCTCATGCCACATCTCGATGGGCTGAAGCACAGGCATGCACAGCTCCTGGGCGCCGGCGGCGTCCATCTCCTCGCGAATGATCTGCTCCATCTTGTGCAGCGCGCGCCATCCCAGCGGCAGATAGGAGTAGACCCCTGCCGTCAACTGCTGAATCATGCCAGCCTTGAGCAAGAGCTGGTGGCTGGCAGTCTCCGCCTCCGCTGGTACCTCCCGCAATGTTTTACCGAATAGATTTGACAAACGCATACTTTACCCCACTCTTTAATTCACATTATTTAGACTTTCTCCACCTCTCTCATCAATGCCTCCAGCAAATCGTCTTCTTCCACTATCCTCACCTTCTCACCCTTTCTGAAGATGACGCCCCTGCCCTTGCCGCAGGCGATGCCTACATCTGCGTCCTTAGCCTCGCCTGGGCCGTTCACCACACACCCCATCACAGCCACCTTAATCGGTTTTTCGACCCCTTTCAGCCTCTTCTCGAGCATTTCAGCCAATCCCACAATATCGCTCTCAGAGCGCCCGCAGGAAGGGCAGCTTACCAGCGTAGGGCCATGCTCTCTCAGCTTCAGCGCCTTCAGTATCTCGTAGGCAGCCTCTACCTCCTGGCAGGCGTTGGCAGTGGTCAACGATACCCTAATAGTGTCCCCGATGCCTTCGTAAAGCAGCACGCCCAATCCTACCGCGCTGCGGATAGCCCCACTCCAGGGCAACCCAGCCTCGGTGATGCCCAGATGCAGCGGGTAGGTAATCTTCTTCGCGATAGCTTCATATGACTCTATGGTGGTGGGGACATCGAAAGCCTTGAGCGAGACCTTAATCAGGTCGAAATCGAGGCTTTCCAGAAGCTGAACCTCATCGAGCGCGGCATCCACCATACGCTGCACTACCGGTGCTTTCTTTTTCGAGGACTTGGGCAGGCTGCCTGCGTTCACGCCCACGCGTATGGGCACCTCTCTTTCTTTAGCTGCACGCACCACAGCGGCAATCTGGGCGGCATCACTGATGTTACCTGGATTCAACCTTAATCCATCAGTGCCCGACTTCAGCGCCTCCAGCGCCAGCCGGTAATCGAAATGAATGTCGGCGATAATAGGAATTGAGACCTGTTTCTTTATGTCAACAATAGCTCTGGCGGCATCCATATCGGGCACCGCTACTCTCACTATCTCG
Source organism: Chloroflexota bacterium (assembly GCA_021787935.1). Taxonomy (GTDB): domain Bacteria; phylum Chloroflexota; class Dehalococcoidia; order SZUA-161; family SZUA-161; genus JACWAE01. Next base: position 3,961 of record JAJYLC010000043.1, read on the forward strand.
CAGCCGCACTCCTCAAGCTGACGAATCTGGCGTACAGTAGCCTTAATATCCCGGGTGTCGGTCTTGGTCATAGACTGCACCACGATCGGCCCGGCGCCACCTATCTCCACTCCGCCTACCCGGATTACCTTAGATGCCCGGCGATGCTTTATCATGGAACCAGGCTCCCACCTCTGATAACACGCACTATATCAAAGTAGGTTATTACCAGTATGAGGGCAATGAGCATAACAAAACCAATATAGTGAATCAATCCCTCAGTGCGGGGCGAGACGCGCTTCCCCCGCCTTACCACCTCTAAAAACACAAAGGCAATTCGTCCCCCATCGAGTGCAGGCAAAGGTAATATATTTACTATCGCCAGGTTCATACTGATGAAGCCTATGAACTGCAACAGGTAAGAAGGACCCGCCGCTCTCACCTCACCCGTAAGCTGGAATATGCCGACAGGTCCCGTGACCTCAGGTGCCTTCTTTTGCACGAACCAGCTCGTTATTTGATTTCCCATCAATACGAAAGTGTCTTTGATTGACGATATGCTTTTGGGCACGGCTTTCCAGAACGGGTCAGACTGCGTAATATTTCCAGTAGGCACCATGCTCATCTGTATACCTACTGCCCCTTGGCCGGGAGGAGGGTCCCAACGCGGTACCACCTCTGCCGTTTTCAGATTACCCTCTGCATCTTTGAGTCCCAACGTAATCTTATTTCCCAGATCAAGATTAATATAGTAGACAACATCGCCGATATTCTGGATAGTGTGCCCGTTAATGCTGAGCAGGGTATCACCAGACACAATCCCCGCTTGAGCAGCAGGCGAGTCCGGCGCAACCTGGTCTATCGTGACTTTGCCTACTTCCACCTGCCGGGGCACCATGAACGCTATGGTCAGGAGCAAGATAGGAAGTATCGCATTCATGAACGGGCCCGCCGCCAGCGTAGCCAGTCTGATAGAAGGCCTCTTGCTGGCAAAGCTTCTGGATTCGCTGGGGTCTTCCTCCCCTAGAAGCTTGCAGAATCCACCCAGTGGAATCCAGTTAAGCGAATATATCGTCTCACCGCGCTTGATGCCGAAGATCCTGGGAGGAAAGCCCATGCCGAATTCCTCCACCTTTATCCCCGACAGCTTAGCTGCGATGAAGTGCCCCCCTTCATGAACGAAGATTAGAAGCCCTAGGATGAGCAGAAATATTATCAGTGTTACTACAAACATTCCCTACCTCAAAATCCAGCCCTGGCAGCATCCCTCGCCCAGGCATCGGCGGCGATAATATCTTGCAGGGAAGGTTGGCTTACCCCGCTGTGGCGCTCGAGTACCTTCTCTACAAGACGCGCTATGTCAAGAAAGCCTATTTTCTTCGCCAGGAAAAGCTCCACGGCTACCTCATCGGCAGCGCAGAGCACCGCTGGATATGTCCCCCCCTTTTCAGCAGCCCCTCGGGCAATCCTCAAGCAGGGGAACCTGTCTAAATCCACCACCTCAAAGTTAAAAGAGCCTATCCTGCCGAAGTCCACTTTGGAGCGAAAAACTCCCCGCCATCGCTCAGGATAGGCGAGTGCGTATTGAATAGGCAATCTCATGTCGGGAAGGCTTAACTGTGCCTTTATCGAGCCGTCAACGAACTCCACCATGGAATGAATTATGCTCTGCTGATGAATCACCACCTCGATGCGGTCAAGAGGGACACCGAAAAGCCAGTGTGCCTCAATAATCTCCATGCCCTTATTCATCAAAGTGGCGGAGTCGATGGTTACCTTCGTCCCCATCTGCCAGGTGGGATGTTTCAGGGCCTCTTCTGGAGTAACACTAGCTAATTGCCTGAGAGTCTTAGAGCGGAAGGGGCCGCCGGATGCAGTGAGTATCAGCCTGGCGATATCCTTCTTTTCCTCGCCGCGCAGGCACTGCCAGATGGCGCTGTGCTCACTGTCTATGGGGAGTATCTCAACACCCTGGCGCTTTGCCTCAGCAGTTACAATCTCCCCTGCCATCACCAGCACCTCTTTATTGGCCAGGGCGACTGTCTTTCCGGCACGAATAGCCGCCAGCGTAGGGCCAAGGCCGGCTTTGCCCGCAGTGGCTACAACCACGAGTTCGACGTCGGGATGGGCTGCAATCTCTTCCATAGAGAGATGGCTTGCTCCGGGCATTCTTCCACCCCTGAGTCCTGACTCTGTGGAGACCAGCTTTGGCTTGAACTCGCGTACCTGTGCCTTCAGCAGAGTGAGATTCCTTCCCCCTGTCAGGGCAACAATCTGGAATCTCTGAGGGAAGGCGCGAATAACCTCAAGCGTCTGCCGCCCTATCGAGCCTGTGGAGCCGAAAATCGCCAGCCGCTTCACCCGATGAACCATCGTAGACAATAGTACACCACAACACCTGTGAAGACAATGCTGTCAAGGCGATCAAGTATGCCGCCGTGCCCGGGGATAAGATTACCCGCCTCCTTCACTCCCATGCTCCGCTTAAGCTTGGACTCTGCCAGGTCGCCCAACTGGGCAAAGACAGCGATGATAACACCCAGGATAATCATTTCACTGTAGCTAATGCCTACATCCAGGATGACAGCCAGGATGATAACTGCTACTATCGCTCCGACCAGTCCCCCCGCCGCACCCTCCCAGGTCTTCCCCGGGGATACGGTCGGCGCCATTTTGTGTCTGCCCCAGGCCCGTCCTACGAAATAAGCGGAGGTATCGACAGCAAAAGTGGAGAAAAGAGCAAGAAACACCCAGCTCCGGCCATTCCAATCACCGCCATAAGAGTTCATTATCAAGACCCAATAGCTCAAAAGCCATCCCATGTAGAATATGCCGGCTACACTCGCCGCCCAGCTTGCCATAGTTTTTTCGCCCGAGCGACGCAGGAAGAGCATCCAGACCAACGACAGCGTAATAGCCAGGCCAATCAGCGCCGAAGTCGCAAGAATATAGACATTATCCGAACTATATTTGGGGGTGTAATACGCATTGAAAATGAAGAATAGAGTCCATAACATGCCGAAGAAGGTCAGGGGATGCCACCCCCTGCGGCTGACCATAGAGTAGAACTCAAGAACCCCCAAAAGCGCAGCAACAGCCACCACTATGGAAAACCACGGATTGCGAAACCAGATAGAAGCGAAGAGGATAGGGACAAAGATTACTGCGCTGAGGACTCTTTGCCGAAGCATCAGCTAACGAGGGCCCTGAAAATAGAACTTTCTCAGGCCCTTTTTGCTTCTCCTTCCGCTTTCAATCCGCCGAAGCGCCGCTCTCGTCGACTGTAAGCTAGCAGCGCTTTGTCAACTTCCTGCTCATTAAAGTCAGGCCACAGAGTAGGGGTGGCGTAATACTCGCTGTAAGCCGATTGCCAGATAAGGAAATTGCTCAGGCGCATCTCTCCGGCGGTACGAACAATTAGGTCGGGGTCGGGTACATTGGGGATATAAAGATAACTCGAGAAAAGGGACTCGGTAATATCCTCAGGACGAATGCCGTCCCTGACAATACGGCGAACGGCATCGAGTATCTCGGCGCGGCCTCCGTAGTCAAAAGCGATGCTCAGTGTTATCCCTATATTATTACGGGTCAGTTCCATCGCCTTGTTTACCTTAGATTGCAGCTCTGCCGACAGAGAATCAGCTCTCCCCAGGTGATAGAGCCTGACCCCTCTTTCATGAAGGGCTTTAGTCTCGCGGTCGATCATCTGGGCCAGGATATGAATCAAACCATTGACTTCCTCATCGGGCCGCCTCCAATTCTCCGTGGAAAAAGCATAAAGGGTGAGATATTTCACTTTATAATCACTGAAGCGGTCGACAACACGGCGAACAATGTTGGTGCCTGCCTGATGTCCGGCAAGTCGCGGTAGACCGCGCTGCTTTGCCCACCTTCCGTTACCGTCCATAATAATGGCTACATGGTTGGGCAGAGGTGAAATCTTATTCACAATCGCTGATGACGATGCTTTATCGGCCACCACCAATCCTCACAGTTCAGAACTCCAGGAGTTCGGCCTCTTTGCTTTTCGCTATACGGTCGGTTTCCTCGATAAACTTATCGGTTAGCTGCTGCAAGCGTGCCATAGCTCGCTTCTGCTCATCTTCCGACATCTCTTTATTTTCCTTGAGTTTTCGCAGGCCCTCCACTGCATCCCGCCTCACATTGCGCACTGCTACCCTCCCCTCCTCCACCCTTTTCCGCACCGCCTTGACCAACTGACTGCGCCTCTCCTCAGTAAGCTGAGGGACAGCAAGCCTAATGACATTGCCATCGTTATTGGGAGTCAATCCCAGGTCAGACTTGAGAATCGCCTTCTCCACATTCGGTAGAACCTGCTTATCCCACGGCTGAATCACCAACAGCCTGGCCTCGGGGACGCCGATGCCGGCGATTTGGTTAAGCGGGACAGGGGTGCCGTGATAATCAACCATGATATGCTCGACGAGTCCGGGATGGGCTCTTCCCGTGCGAATAGTCGCCAACTCGTGCTTTAAGGTTTCAACCGCCTTGCGCATTTTGGTATCTGCGCTAGCAAAGACTTCTTCACTGCTCATGGCCGACCCTCATCTTAAAATCTAAGCACGCTAAAGTTTCGAAAACGCGAATAGCTCTCCCCAGCTTGGTTAAGGAAACCGCCTCACCGTGCGCTATTCGCCACCATGAACCAGCGTTCCTATGAGCTCTCCTGCCACCACACGTTCCAGGCTGTGAGGGGTTCGAAGGTCGAATACAATTATGGGTAGCTTGTTATCCATACATAGAGATAGTGCGGTAGAATCCATCACCTCAAGCCTCATTCTCAGAGCATCGATATAGCGCAACTTATCGAACCTTTTAGCTCCCGCATTGACTGAGGGATCGGAGTCATAAACTCCGTCAACGTTGTTCTTAGCCATGAGCAAAACGTCTGCGCCGATCTCTATAGCTCTTAAGGCTGCTGCCGTATCGGTAGTCATATAAGGATTCCCTGTCCCCGCGGCAAAGATGACAATGCGCCCTTTCTCCAGGTGACGAATGGCGCGCCGTCGAATATATGGTTCAGCAATAGCCTGAATCGCTATGGCGCTTTGGGTTCTGGTGACCACCCCATCTTTTTCCAGGGCATCTTGAAGTGCAAGGGCATTGATCATGGTGGCCAGCATACCGGCATAATCGGCAGTGGCCCGGTCCATTCCTCTGGCCTCAGCAGCTACCCCCCTCCAGATATTTCCACCACCCACAACGATACCAACCTGTATGCCGCTTTCAACTATCCGCTTCAACTGCTGAGCGATGTTCCCCAGGGTGGCAGGGTCGATTCCAAACTCCCCATCCCCCATGAGGGCTTCTCCACTCAGCTTCAGTAAAACACGCTTATATTTAAGACTATGCGTCTTTTCCATCCAGCCCTAGCTCGAAGCGGACAAACCTTTTTACCTTGATATTCTCCCTGAGCTTAGCAATTGTTTCAGTTATGACGTCCTGAACCCTTCTGCCTGGGTCCTTTATGAATGGCTGAAGTAAAAGGCAGTCCTCATCAGCAGCTTGTTCACCCTGCGGCACATCTTCGCGCCCCACAAATCTGGGCTGGGCGGCTACTATCTGCATCGCCAGATCATGTGCCAACTCTTTGAATTCGGAGGTACGAGCTACGAAATCACTCTCACAATTTACCTCCACCAAAGCCCCGATTCGGCCCCCTCCGTGAATGTAGGCCTCAATCAGCCCCTGCCCCACGGCGCGGGACTCCTTCTTCTTAGCCATAGCATATCCACGCTGCTTCAATATTTCGGTAGCAGCAGTAATGTCGCCGCCACTTTCCTGTAGGGCTCGCTTGCACTCCATTATCCCGGCGCTAGTCTGCTCACGTAGCATCTTTATCGTTTCAGCGGAAACCTGCATATATCCCCCTAACCTTCACTTGTAACGGTTGTTCCTTGAGTCTTACCAGGCTCTGCAGCAGCACCCTGCGCAACTGGCGCCGCCCCACTGACTTCCTTTACCTCGGCTGCCATCTTCTCAGCCAGCGCCTCCCTGTCCTGCTTCCCCTGCAGGACAGCATCAGCTATCGCAGCGCAAAAAAGCGCCACTGCCCTGATAGCATCATCATTGCCAGGAATTGGATAATCGACCTCATCGGGGTCGCAATTAGTATCAACAATGGCCACAATAGGGACCCCCACCCTTCTGGCTTCAGCGATAGCGTTTCTTTCCTTTGAGGGATCGATAATAAACAGGGCACCCGGGATCCTGGTCATTTCTTTAACACCGCCCAGTAACCGGTTGAGATGTGCCATCTCTTTTTCCAGCTTTAAGACCTCTTTTTTAGGCAGGCGCTCCAACTCGCCGCGAGCCTTACGGTCCTCCAGGCGTACCAGATAGTCAATACGAGACTGAATGGTGGAGAAATTAGTCAGCATTCCTCCTAGCCAGCGCTGATTGACATAGAACATGCCGCAACGCTTCGCCTCCTGCTCCACTGCTTCCTGCGCCTGCTTTTTACTGCCCACCAAGATAATGTTCTCGCCTCCCGCCACCACCTCCCGAATAAAACCAGTCGCCTTACCGAGCAAGACCACGGTCTGCTCCAAATCGATGATATGAATACCGTTACGCTGGCTGAATATATAAGACTTCATCTTCGGATTCCAGCGTCCCACCTGGTGCCCGAAGTGCACCCCTGCCTCCAGCAACAACTTCATTGAGACGGGCTCTGTCATTTTGAAACCTTACCCTCTCCAGCTATCCAATCCATCCCGTATGGGAAGGACCAGAGATTTTTCGCCTAAGAGCTTTTTAGGCTAAAAGACAGTTTAGCATAGGCACAATGAAAAGACAATAGCCGCTAAGGTGGCCATTGCGACACTTGACAGGCTTTGATTAAGATGTTAAATTATAAATTGTTAGCACTCTTGAAAAAGGAGTGCTAATGTATGTGCAATAAATAGCGGCGCTCGACATAGGGGCGCCTTTTTCTGAGGTGGAGCTTGCCTATATATGAATATGAATGCAGCAGCTGCCGCTCCAGATTCGAACGGAAGCAAAGGTTCGATGAGGAGCCTGTTGCTACCTGCCCTCGCTGCTCAGGGAAAGCACGCCGCCTTATCCACTCAGTGCCTGTAGTCTTCAAAGGAAGCGGTTTTTACTGCACCGACTACGGCAGAGGTTCAGCGTGCAGTTCCACAGGCAAGTGCAAAGAGCCCGAGTGCGAAGCAAAGGTGGCAGAGAAGAAAGAGACAAAGAAGGAAGAGAAAGCCCAGGAGACCAAATGAGAGCCCTGGTGCAGCGGGTCTCTCAAGCCTCAGTCAGCATCGAAAACCAAATAGTTGCCGCAATCAAACAAGGCCTGGTTGTCCTTATCGGCGTCGGCAAAGGTGATTCAGAAGCAGACGCCAGTTACCTTGCAGATAAAATCGCCAACCTGCGCATCTTCTCCGACGAAGCAGACAAATTCAATCTCTCTGCACTCGACATTGGTGGAGAGATATTGGTTGTTAGCCAGTTCACCTTGCTGGCAGATACGCGCAAGGGCCGCCGCCCCAGCTTCACCGATGCAGCCCCCCGAGAGGAAGCAGAACTCCTGATCGAAAATTTCGTCCAGCTTTTGCGTGCTGCCGGGCTCAAAGTGCAAACCGGCCGCTTCCGCCAGAACATGCTGGTCGAGATACACAACAGCGGTCCGGTCACCATCTTCATCGACAGCGAAGAGCGCCTCAAGCCCCGGCACAGCTAGCTGTTACTATAGACAAGAGTTTTCTATCAAGGCTTATTGCAACTAGTTGCAATAAGCCTTTTTTTGTGTTACTATCTCCTTGAGGTTGAAAAAGTGAGTTGCACTGAGACTTTACGGGAACAGGGCTACCGCATGACCCCTCAGCGACGGATGATACTATCGGCAATACATGGCAGCGACCACCATATCAGCGCTGAGGAGATATACGAGCAAATACATGTCAAATATCCCCAGGTAAATATCTCCACTGTGTACCGCACCCTGGAGTTGCTCAAGGAGCTAGGTTTGGTTACAGAGACCGACCTCGGCGGCGGCAAATTCTGCTATCATTCCGTAGAAAAAGGACATCATCATCATCTCATCTGCCGGAAGTGCGGCCGGATATTCGAGCTAGATGAAGCTGTGCTCAAACCGGTCGAAGGAACCATTCTGCGTAAATACGGATTCAGGCCTGATTTGAGCCACCTAGCTGTCTTCGGTAACTGTGTAGAATGCCGTAAGTAAATTTTTTGACCATTAATTGCATCTGATTGCATCTGTACTCGATTGAATTCGGGTCGATGGAGAGGAGGAGGAAATGTGTGAAGCCACAGCCTATCTTACCAGCAGCGGCAAGGAAAAGGAAATCATGCGTGATGTTGCATTAATTGAGGTTGATGGAAAGCATTTGACGTTTATAGACATTCTGGGCAATGAGAAGAAGCTACAGGCTAGAATCAAAAAGATCGACCTCATACAGCATAGAGTTGCTGTGGAGCAGCCTTAGATAACCCTGCATAGTTGGGGGGATAGAGCATGAAGAAGGCCGGACTAAGAGCCAGTTTGCTGATTGGCGTAATCTTGTTAACCCTGGCGATTCTACTTTCGGGATGCTCCGGAGGAGAGGCTTCAGGCAAGCTGAAGGTGGTCACAACAACCTCCCTTATCGCTTCGATTGTCCAGAAGGTTGGGGGAGATAAGGTTCAGGTCGCTGATATCATACCGGCAGCTCAGTGCCCCGGGCAATTCGATGTTAAACCCAGCGATGTCCAGATGCTCGCAGACGCCAGGCTCTTCCTGATGCATGGCTGGCAGGGCGAGACGTTCACTACAGGTTTAATCAAATCCGCTGACAATCCCGGGCTTAAGGTTATATCGCTTAATATTGCAGGCAACTGGATGATACCGGCAGTTCAGGCCCAGGCAGTAGGAAATATTTCCTCCATTTTGGCTGAAATGGACCCTCAGAATGCCAGCTATTACCAGAGTAACGCCAATTCAGAGTTTGCAGCTATCAGTGCCAAAGACAACGAACTTAAAGCTGAGCTTGCAGCAGGGAACCTGAGCCAGATCAACGTACTCTGCGATGCCCAGATAACCGACTTTGTGCAGTGGGCCGGGTTCAATGTTATCGACTCTTACCCCAGCCCTGACACCGACATCACCCCCCAAATAATGCAGCGACTCATTGACCAGGGCAAGCAAGCCGGAGCAGCCCTAGTAATTGGCAATCTCCAAAGCGGCACCTCAGATACCCCAGCGACTATTGCATCTGGAATTGGGGCCGGTGTCGTTCCGGTAACCGTATCCAACTTCCCAGGTGGACTCCCCAATACTGAAACTTGGGAGAAGGCCATACAAAACGACGTCAACCTTATGTTGCAGGCAATAGCTACGTACAGAGGAAACAGCCATTGAGAAACCTTTATGAGATGAACAACACAGTAGTAAAGATTGAGAACGCCGTAGTCTCCTACCGTGAGGATGTTGCCTTGCGTGACGTCTCCCTGGAAGTAAAAAGGGGCGAGTTTGTCGGCGTTATCGGACCCAACGGAGCCGGTAAGACTACCCTTATTACTCTAATTAACGGCCTGGGTAAACTCGTCCAGGGGCGCGTCTGGGTATTGGGACACAGCATAAGGAAAGGCTCAGTTAACGGCATCAGAAAACGAGTGGGTTACGTGGCTCAGCTTCAGAATATCGACCCGAGAATGCCCATCAGCGTCGAGGAGGTAGCGATGATAGGGCGCTATAGTCAGCTTGGTACATTTCGCAGGCCAGGCAAAGCTGACAGGGATATCGTGGACGAAATGATCGAGCTTGTAGGCATGAGCCATCTGGCTAAACGTCCCATCGGCCACCTCTCAGGCGGGGAGCAACAGCGAGTTGCCATCGCCCGTGCCCTGGCTCAGGAACCGGAGATGCTTCTCCTCGACGAACCCACGGCTTCTCTGGACTGGCGCGCTCAAAAAGAGATTATGGAGCTGGTGAAGAAAGTACACGAGACGCGCAACCTCACCACCCTGTTTGTGACCCACGACCTGAATGCGCTGCCGGATACGTGCGACCGGCTCGTCTTGATGAAGGCAGGAAGAATCTGGCAGCAAGGTACGGCGGAGGAAATGTTACAGCAGGATATTCTGAGCCAGCTTTACGATGCCCCGATAACGACCAGAGAGCATGAAGGAAGGAAAATATTTCTTAAAGCAGGCTAAATGGACCTATCCATCTTTGGCTATCAATTCATGCAAAACGCTATCCTGGCGGCGTTTCTGGGTGGGGTGGCCTGTGCTACCGTCGGCGTCTTCGTGGTGCTGATGGGCATATCGTTTATTGGGGTATGCCTGGCTCATGCCGCCTTCGCCGGAGCTATCCTCGGCGTCTTGCTGGGATTTAACCCCTTACTTGGCGCCTTCATTTTCAGCCTGGGCACCGCAGCTATCATCGGCCCGCTCGCCACCAGAGGGGAGTTGAACCTCGACACCTCCATTGGTGTACTCTTCTCTCTTATGCTGGGGCTGGCCTTCATCCTCATGGGTCTCATGTCCGGCCCCAAAACCCAGATGCTCAGTCTGCTCTGGGGCAGCATACTGACAGTAAGCAAAACCGACCTGATACTGCTTGGGGTAGTAGCAGCAATAGTTGTAGGACTCGTTACACTGTTTTACAAGGAGATCCAGGCAGTGCTCTTCAACCGTGATATAGCGTTAGCAGTGGGCATACCCGCAGGCCTTATCATCTATGGTATTCTGTTCCTGACAGGCTCCACTATAACGGTATCGCTGTCACCCATCGGCGGCCTGCTTATCTTCAGCCTGATTATTAATCCGGCTGCCGCCGCCTATCAGTTGACTTACAGCCTGAAAAAAATGTTCCTGCTGGCCGCGATTTTTGGTATCGTCTCAGGCTGGATCGGGCTTCTGGCATCTTACCTTTTCAATGTGCCCAGCGGAGCAGCTATTATAGTTGCGTCCTCGCTCATCTTCGGGCTGGCCGCCCTGTTTTCACCGAAAAGAAAAATCAAGAGATGGCAGGTCAGAGATGAACCATCGAGAGTATTTCAATCAACTGGCAAGTAAATGGGACCAAATGACGCCGGAAGAGACCAGGGCTCGATTGCCCCAGTTGATAGACAATCTGGCTATCAAGCCAGGAGACAGCATACTCGACGTGGGTTGCGGCACCGGCATTCTCATTCCTCTGCTGTACAAAGCCGCTGGCGAAGCGGGCATGATAGTCTCCTTAGACATTGCCGAGGAAATGTTAAAGCAGGCGAGAAATAACGACCATCCTAAAAGTATCCACTATATTCAGGCCGATGCAGCCGCTATCCCTCTTTCGGAGGAGACTTTCGACATCGTGGTCTGTTACTCCTGTTTCCCGCATTTTCTCGATAAACCAAGAGCTATGGCCGAGATGGCGAGGGTGCTGCGAAATGGAGGCCGACTTGCTATCTGCCATACAGCCAGTCGCCAGGAGATTAACGAACTCCATAAATCGATAGGTAATACAGTGAGTAATGACACTATTCCAGACGAAGCAGCAATGCAGAAGTTGCTGGCAGCATCAGGACTGAAGCCTATCGAAATCCGGGACGAATCCCATCGTTACCTTGTCATAGCCACCAAATATTAGAAGCAGGGAAGCGGATAAAAGACCTCGTCCTTAGTTCAACCTGTGACTGGAATTTTCCTCGAGAATACCTTTGAGTCCAGGCTCAAAAACTCCCCTTTATGGACAAGTATCTGGATGGCCATAATCAGAAGCACAACATCAACTATAAGGGCATCCCGTGTGCTGAACTGCAAAAAAGCGATACCTCCGAAGCAGCCGCACTCCCCATACAATCCCCGGTAAAGCCTGGTGCTATTGCCAACAATGAAACTCAAAGCCGCAAGGCTGCCGATGCCAGCAGCAAACCTTGATAACAGCCCCAGGATCAACAGCGCTCCTATAATTATCTCTACATATGGAAGCGCAGTGCCATATGCCCTTGCCAGCGAATGCGGCAGAATGTTTGCCTCTTCGACCAGGCCTACAAATGCCGCTCCTTCGGCCAGCTTGGCTGCCCCGGATATTATAAAAATCAACCCTAAAGCGATGCGGAAAAAGAAGCTGAGATAGCGATTGGTGAACGCTCTATAAAACGCTCCAAAAGCCCGCCCTGCTGCTTTCATCCAAGCTCGAGCTCCAGGCTTATATCTAGCGCCTTTGCTGAATGCGTCAGAGCGCCGACAGAGATGAGATTGACACCGGTCTTGGCAACGGAACGTACATTATCCAGCGTTATCCCTCCCGATGCCTCAAGTACAGCCCGACCTCGTACCAGTTCCACCACCTGCCGCATGTCCTTCACCTTCATGTTGTCCAGCATAATAATATCGGCGCCAGCAGATAACGCCTCCCGAGCCTGCTTTAAAGACTCAACCTCAACTTCAATCTTCACGTTACGAAGAGAGCGTCTTCGGGCCTTTTCCACAGCATCAGCCAATTTTAGGCCGGAACTTCGCACGGCCATCAGGTGATTGTCTTTAATCAGCACGCCATCCCCCAGGTTCAGGCGATGGTTTTTGCCACCCCCGGCGCGCACTGCGTATTTCTCCAGCAGCCTCAAGCCGGGTGTAGTCTTGCGTGTGTCTGCAATAACCGCCTTCGTCTCCGAGACAGCATCCACATATCGCGCCGTTTCTGTAGCGATGCCGCTGAGGTGCTGCAAGAAATTCAAGGCTGTCCGTTCTGCCTTAAGTATACTTGCCACCTTCCCCTCGACAATAGCAACCACATTCCCTTTTTTAATTTTAGCGCCATCCTTGCAGAGAGCCCTAAAACGCAATGAATGGTCAACCTGCCGAAACACCTCTTTAGCCACATCTACCCCGGCCAGCACTCCATCTCTCTTGACCAGGATAGATGCCTTGCCTTCCAGCCTGAAAGGGATAAGAGCCTCCGTAGTTACATCACGCGCGGCAAGGTCCTCGGCTAGGGCAATGCGGACTATCTGCTCAACATGCTTTGCTGGCACTCTTAAATTTTTAATCATATACCTAATATAGGCGTCAGCTAAACAGTTTTCTTGAACACGATATGCTTGAGCCAGACATCCGAGGGATTCGGGAAATCGGAACGGAAATGAGCGCCTCGGCTCTCTTCCCTGATTAAGGCAGCTTCTGCCATTAAGCGGCCCACCAGCACCATATTAGCCAGTTCATAGGAGGGACGGTCAGTAGGTGGTTTGAGTTCCTTCTCCCACGCAGCCAGGATATTACATGCATCCCCAAGTCCTTCTCCGGAGCGCACAATGCCCACCTTATCCCAGAGCAGTGATTGTAAAGCGGTCAGACTTAAATGATGATGGCTAACAACTCCAGTGTCTCGCTCTTTTAGAGAGTAAATGTCAGTCTTAGGAATAGGGGAGGTATTTGAGTTCCCACTCCTGGTCCGTTCCACTATTCTCTTTCCGAATACCAACACTTCCAGCAGCGAGTTCGAGGCTAACCGGTTAGCGCCATGGACGCCGGTAGACGCCACCTCACCGCTGGCGAACAGGCCGGATATATTGGTCTCTCCCCAGTAATTTGTCCTTACTCCACCCATTATGTAGTGAGCAGCAGGGACCACAGGAATCAGAGAAATGGTAATATCAAGGCCGTGCTCCAGGCAAAACCGGTATATCTGGGGAAAGCGAGTGGATAAAAGGCGAGGCGGCAAATGAGTGACATCGAGATAAACGCGGTCAGTTCCTGTCTCTTTCATCTCAGCTACTATGCCGCGGGCGACGATATCTCGGGGAGCCAGGTCGCCCTGGGGCGAGTATTTAAGCATAAAGCGCTCCCCCTTGATATTGCGCAATATGCCCCCTTCTCCCCTCACCGCCTCCGAGATTAGAAACAAAGGCACCCCGGGCAGTCTCAGCGCCGTAGGATGGAATTGGAAAAACTCCATATCTATAATCTCGGCGCCGGCACGATACGCCAGAGCCACGCCGTCACCAGTGGCTATATCAGGGTTAGTTGTTATCTTAAACAATCGGCCTATGCCGCCGGTAGCCAGAATGAGGAAACGGCAGCCAAACTCCTCCGCAGAACCTGAGTGCAGGTCCAGAGCGGCAACTCCCTGTACCCTGCCATCTCGAACCAGGACCTCGGTCACCAGAAAATACTCAAAGATGGTAATCCGCTTCGATTTACGAGCGGCATTGCTCAACGTAACCTCGATACGCTCTCCAGTAGCATCCCCGCCGGCATGCAAAATACGCGGTACGCTGTGGGCAGCCTCTTTGGTCAACGCGATCTCACCATTGACCGTATCGAAGGGAACCCCGAATTTTACCAGGTCAGCGATACGGTCAGCGGCCTCCTCGGTGAGAATGCGCACCGCCTCCGGATCGCACAGCCCGGCTCCGGCAGCTATAGTGTCGTTGTAGTGAAGTTCGGGGGAGTCGAGGCTGCTTATCGCAGCAGCAATACCACCCTGGGCGTGCTTCGTATTGCACTCATCTATACTCCCTTTGGTCAGGATGAGAACACTACCCTGCTCCTGAAGCAGCAGAGCATCGTAAAGTCCTGCAATTCCGCTGCCAATAATTATGTAGTCATACTGTTTCACTTTTACCCCTAGGCTATTTCCAACATTCGATCTAGAGCCCTCTTCGCCCTCAACCTTATATCCTCGGGGATCGCGACCACGTTCCTTTTAAGCTCCATGGTCTTGGCAAGCCCCTCCAATGTGGTTCTCTTCATATTGGGGCACATCAGAGCTCTGGAAATAACATAGAATGTCTTGTCTGGATTTTCCTTTTTCAGACGGTGAACCAAACCCTCCTCGGTGCCGATGAGGAACTTTTTCGCCGGGCTTTCTTTCACATATTTCGCCATCTGCGACGTACTGAGTGCGGCATCCGCTAGTTCGATGACCTCGGCGGTGCACTCGGGATGCACCACGACCTTGGCATCAGGATGAGCTTGCTTTGCCGCAATAACTTGCTTAGCATTGAGACGCGCGTGTGTGACACAGTAGCCCGGGTAAGATATTATCCGCTTCTTGGTCTTGGTGGAAACATAATGCCCCAGGTTCTGGTCCGGGATAAACAGTATCTCATCGTTAGGCACAGACTCCACCACCTTGACTGCATTGGCGGAGGTACAGCAGATATCGCTCTCAGCCTTCACCGCTGCCGTCGTATTAACGTAGCAGACCACAGTGGTCTTGGGATAGCGTTTTTTCCATTCCTTGAGGTCATCCGCATCTATCATATCAGCCATAGGGCAGCCGGCAGTGCTTTCCGCCAGGAGCACAGTGCGGGTAGGATTGAGAATAGCCGCGCTCTCAGCCATGAAATGCACCGCGCAAAAAACTATGACCTCAACGTCTAGCTGAGTGGCCTTGCGCGCCAGCTCCAGGGAGTCGCCCACAAAGTCAGCGATATCCTGCACCT
>JAJYLC010000044.1 GCA_021787935.1 Chloroflexota bacterium
TTGCTAAACTTGTCCCTGACTTGTTCAAAGAGGGATACAGGGGAGCTTAAGCGCCTCCTTACATCCCTGCAGAATTTGTAAAAATCTGGAAAATTTAGATTGACTTGCGTCCCAAAGGACTGTACACTTGATTAATACGGCCCTAGAATTGCAGGGTGCGGAATTGACCCAGCAAAGGTGGCAGATCAGTCCGCCTATCTCTGCGGACTCGCTGGCGCAGCGGCTTCGACACAAGCCCGCATCTCAGGCTCACGGCGGTAGAGGCTCAACCGAACAGCCGGATATCAGCCCGTTACTCATTCAATTGCTCCATAATCGCGGCATCACAGACCCTGCTCAGTTCGACGCCTTCCTCGCCGCCGACGAAAGACTGGCCCACGACCCCTTGCTGCTTCAGGAGATGGATAAGGCGGTGACCAGGGTTCTCCGCGCCTTGCTCGGGGATGAGCTAATTGCTGTCTACGGAGATTTCGATGCCGACGGCATCACAGCCGCTGTCCTTCTGGCACAGGGAATTCAGGAGCTTGGCGGCAAGGTCGTTTCATATATACCGCATCGCTTTGATGAAGGCCATGGGCTGAACCTGACGGCCCTTAAAAATCTGAAGAAGCAGGGTGTCAGCCTGGTGGTGACAGTTGACTGCGGCATTACCGGCGTCTCAGAGGTGGAGGATGGACACAAGCTGGGTCTGGACATTATCATAACCGATCACCACGTGCCGCTTGCTTGTATCCCCGCTTCCTTGGCGGCAATCGACCCCAAACGCTCTGATTCGACCTATCCTTTTTACGAGCTTGCGGGCGTCGGTGTTGCCTTCAAACTTCTTCAGGCGCTGTACCGGGTAACAAACAGGGATACCGAGTGGGAAAAGTACCTGGACCTGGTTGCGCTGGGTACGGTTGTCGACATGGTGCCCTTACTCGGAGAGAACAGGTATCTGGTGAGAAGGGGCATCGAGGCACTGAACCGAAATCCGAGGCCCGGCGTGCGGGAGCTGGTGCTGTGCGCTGGGCTGGAAATCGGAGGCATTGATTCTGACAGCATCTCGTATGCACTGGGCCCCCGCCTTAATGCCAGTGGCAGAATGGACCACGCTGTTACCAGCTATGAGCTTCTTATCGCGACCTCGCAAGCGCAAGCTCGCGCGCTGGCAGCCCAGTTGGAAGCCAGGAACGCCGAGCGTCAAAAGCTGACCGCCGAGGTATTAGCTAAGGCCAGAGAAAAGCTGCTATCAGAGGGCATAGACCAGCCGCTGCTGATGGTCGGAGGTCACGATTACCCTCACGGCGTGCTGGGGGTAGTCGCCGGAAAACTGGTGGATGAGTTCTATCGACCTGTGGTCATCCTGAAGCTGGATGGAGAGTCAGTCAAAGGAAGCGCCCGCAGCATCCCTGGATTCGATATTATCGCCGCTCTGACAGAGTGCGAAGATTTACTCACTCGATTCGGTGGGCATTCCCAGGCGGCGGGCTTCGTCACACCCCAAGCTAATGTGGAACGGCTTCAGAAGCAGCTTGTGGAGATAGCGGCACGGGAACTGGCTGATGTGGACCTTCGCCCTGCCTTGATTATCGATGCCGTGGTGCCGCTATCCTCTCTAGGCAGAGATCTCTACAAAATGATAAGCAGGCTGGCTCCCTTCGGCCAGGGCAATCAGGAGCCTGTATTTCTGAGTGAGAAGGTGAAGGTGGTGGACTCTCGCATCGTCGGCGGCGGTGGTAAGCATCTCAGGCTCAAACTGCGTGACGGCCAGGTTACCTGGGACGCTATCGCCTTCGACCTCGGAGACCGGGAGCTTTCTACCTATCTTGACATTGTCTATAATCTGGAAGCAGACCATTGGAACGGAAGAGAGCAGCTTCGACTAAACGTCCTCGATTTCCTCCCCCTGGCATGACCTCAAATACACGTCGTCAAGGCGATTCGCCCGAGATTCTTCGCTAAAGCTCAGAATGACATTTGGGTGTAGCGTCGCCACTCCTGTGGCGACGGGTGCTCATTGTGACAGGAGTAAAGATTATCGTAGGGGCGGTTCGCGAACCGCCCCTACATAAATATTAGTGTATCCGTTCAAAAATCCCGTTGAACACCCCTGTTAATGGGTGTAGAATAGTGCCAGTCAAACCGAGGTGATATAAGGATGAAGGTGCCGAGGTGCAAGGGCACACGTGATTTATTGCCCCAGGACATGGCGAAATTCCGCTGCATAGAAGCGGGATTCAGGGATTGCTGCCTGGGCTGGGGCTATCAGGAGATCAGGACACCCGTCCTGGAATACCTCCATTTGTTCACTTCCGCTGGCACGCTCTCACCCGAAATGCTGGGGCGGGTCTATTCCTTTCTGGACTGGGACGGCTGGAGCGGGGAGCGGGTGGCGCTCAGGCCCGATGGCACTATACCCACAGCCAGACTTTATGTCGAGAATTTCCAGGATCTCCCTATCGCCCGGTTCTGCTATGTCGAGAACATGTTTGCCTTCGAGGGCACGGGCAAGGAGTCGAGGGAACGCTGGCAGTGCGGCGCTGAGCTTATCGGCGGCAGCAAAGCAGAGGGGGATGTCGAGCTGATCTCTCTGGCGCTCGAAGCAATTGCCAAGCTTGGGATAGGGCCGGTGGAGCTCCGTCTGGCCCATGCCGGTTTAATCAAGACATTTCTGGAAGGACTAGGGTTGACCGGGGAGAGAGAGGCCGATGTGCTGGAGCAGGTCTTCTCGGGAAATCCGGGTGTGCTGTCTGACCTGAAGAGCGGGAACCCTGAAATGGCGAAGAACCTGCAACTGTTGTTCGGTTTGAAAGGGAACTCCCCTGGCTTTGTGGAAAACATGCGGGGTGTTTTAGCCTCGTCTTTGCCTGCTCTCGAACCCAGCCTGAATGAGCTTGCCAGGATTGCGAACCTGCTGACCAATTTGGGTTTTGACTACCAGATTGATTTCACCTCGGGGAGGGGCTTTGAGTACTATACCGGCATTATCTTCGGGTTTTACTGCTCGGGGCGCAGGCTGGGCGGAGGGGGTCGATACGACGAGCTTATCCCCCTGGTAGGTGGTAAGAATGTCTGCGCTTCAGGCTTTGGCCTGTATATTGACGAGCTTATGGATCTGCTCCGTGAAGTGCCGCGTCGCGAGCGGGTTTTGCTCAGGGCGCAGGACGGGAAACGGCTCAAGCCCTCTCTGGCGTTAGCCCGGCAGTTGCGCGATGCAGGCTATATCGCTGAGTTCGACCTGGGTTACAGAAAGACTGCCGATTTCCGCTGGATAGTCAATATGCGCGGTGGGGAAGGAATCGAGTTGCTCGACCAGTCGAGCGGCAAGAAGCAGCGCAAAACTTCCCCTGCCGGGTTATTGAAGCTTCTCGAGGAGGCGAGGTGCAAGTAAAGCTCGCCCTGCCCAAAGGTCAACTTCAAGACGAGACGGCGGACTTGCTGAAAAAAGCGGGTTTTAACGTCAGCGATTATACTGAAGGCTCCCGCTCGTATAGGCCGCAGTGCTCGGGGGGGTCCGGCCTTTTTCTAAAGGTATTCCATGAGAAGGACATCGCTATTCAGGTAGCTATAGGCAACTATGACCTGGGCATCTGCCGCCTTGACTGGGTGGAGGAGCTTTTGGCCAAATACCACAGCGAAGCCGTGGTCAAGGTCCGGGATTTGGGCTATGGGCGGCGAAACATTTACGCTGTGGCTGCCAGGTCGTTTGGATTCTCCTCACCGGAGGCATGGAGAAACCACAACGATAGTCTGCGCATCGTCAGTGAGTACCCGAACCTGGCTGAGGTCTTTGCCTTGAAGCAGCGGCTAAGGAGGTTCCAGATATTCCCCGTTTGGGGTTCGGCCGGGGTCTATCCGCCGGAGAATGCAGAGCTGGCGATAATCGCTGAGGCTTCGTCAAGAAAGCTCAAAGAGCAGGGCCTGATTCCGGTGGTTCCGATTCTGGAAAGCAGCGCTTACCTGATTGCCAACAGGGATAGCCTGGAGAGAAAAGACTTGAGACGCCTTCTGGCCTCCTTCTCCACAGGGGAAGCCGTCAAATCTTATGTCAAGGAAACTCGTGTTGCCGTTGCCAGCTTTGAAGCGCAGCATTCAGTAGTGAGAGGGTCTTCAGTTTATCTGGCGCTGCCAGATGGCCATCAGCAGCGCCATGCTGTCGCCTTCTTGAATAAGGTGGGACTCAAGATAGAGGGGTATAATGTGGGCAGGGCTATGTCCAGGCCCTGTACAGACCTTGAGGGGGTGACGGTAAAGGTCATCAGACCTCAGGATATGCCTCAGCAGATAGCCAATGGCAATTTCGACCTGGCCATTACCGGCAGGGACTGGCTGAGAGACCACCTTTATCGATTCCCTTCGAGTCCGGTGGATGAAGTGTTTGGACTCGGCTTCGGCAAGGTGAGGATTGTCGCCGTGGTCAGTAATGATTTGCGCGCTTCAAGCACGGACGATTTAAGGAAAATGAAAAAGGACTCCGCTCTGCGAGTGGCTTCGGAGTATGTCAATATCGCCGATAAGTATGCTCATGACAATCATCTGGCGCCATATAAGCTTATCCCCACTTGGGGGGCGAGCGAAGCATTCCTGCCCGAGGATGCCGATGTACTCATCGAGAACACCGAGACTGGCTCAACTATCGCCAGGCACAATCTCAAGATCATAGATACACTGTTTGAGTCGTCAGGATGCCTTATCGGAAACACCGAAGCAATAAAGCGGCCTGGCAAGAAAGATAAGATAGCCTATCTCGTCGGAACTATGAGGAAAGGCCTGGAAGCTAGCTGCGTTTCTTGAGAAAGGAGATTTTTGCCTCCGATCTGCTTGCATCTGGGCATAGCAAAGGAAGCGATAGAGAGGCTGCACCATCCGGTCGTGGATGAGAACAAGGGTAGTTATTACCTCGGCTCTACGGCGCCGGATATACGATTTTTCCTCGGTGCCGGCCGGGAGGAGACTCATTTCCTCAATCTGGAGAGCGAAGACGGTAAGAGTGGAATAAAGCCTATGTTACGCGCTCATCCTGAGCTTACTGAGAGTACTTATTTGAACCCTGCGACGAAGTCCTTTGTTGCCGGTTATCTTTCGCATCTGGTCACCGACGAGGCCTGGATATACAGAATTTATCGTCCTTTTTTTGGCAAGTTGTCGCCTGTGGGAGGCAATCCGATAGCTAATCTTCTGGATCGGGTGCTTCAATTCGAGCTCGACCGCTCGGAAAGGCTCAACAGTAAGAATATGTCAATGATTCGCATTGAGCTTAATGGCTCGGCTGGCGGCGTTGCCGTCAGCTTTATCGACGCCTCCAACCTGAAGAGGTGGAGCGAGTTCGTCTTAACCATTACCGCCCGAAAAGCCAACTGGGAGGACTTTCGCCACTTCGCTGAGAGGTATCTTACCTGGGCGCAACAAATAACACCCGAGGAACGGGAGACATTTTTCGCTTCTTTCGATGAAAGGCGTGAGCAGGTTCTGAATATGGTTCCCGGTGAGCAGCTTCAGGCATTTCGCGAGCAGTCCGTAATAAATTCTATGAAAGCCGCTGAGGAGTATCTGGAATGAAGATAGTCCGGGACCTGGAATCTGCCAGATCTCTGCTTATCGGGCATGCTGCCGTCGAGTTCGCGGTTGCCTCGCCCAGCGTCAAGCAGAGGATAAGGCAGATATTCGATGAGGATATCACTCCTGATGAGGCGGTGCGGCGAATCCTCAGCGAGGTGCGCAGCAGGGGAGACCATGCCCTTTTGGATTTCGGCAGAAAAATCGACGGCATAGGCCTGGCCCAGCTTGAGGTCACTAAGGGAGAAATCTCCGAGTCCTATAAAAAGGTTGACAAAGAGCTGGTCAGCGCTCTCCGGCTGGCCGCCGACAGGGTGCAGGTGTTCCACCAGACGCAGAGGAAGAAGCTGGGCTTGGACTTTGTTGAGGATGGAATGGGTTTCATCGCGAGCGCCATGGAGAGGGTGGGGGTCTATATCCCCGGAGGCAGGGCATATTACCCTTCGACTGTGCTTATGACTGTTATACCGGCTAAGGTAGCTGGAGTCCCCGAGGTAATCATCGCCACTCCTCCGGCCCCCGATGGCACGGTTCCCGCGCCCACGCTGGTAGCTGCGGACATAGCGAAGGTGAGTCGCGTGTTCAAAGTCGGGGGCGCTCAGGCTATCGCTGCTTTAGCTTATGGCACCAAGTCTATCCCCAAGGTGGACAAGATTTGCGGTCCGGGCAACATCTTTGTCATACTGGCTAAAAAGCAGGTCTACGGCACCGTAGCTCTGGACGGGCTGCATGGTCCCACCGAGACCGTTATCATAGCCGATGATTCAGCAAACCCTGTTTTCTGTGCCGCTGATCTTCTGGCTCAGGCAGAGCACGACGAAATGGCCACTGCTATCCTCATCACCACCTCGTCCCGTCTGGCGGACGAGGTCAGTGAGGAAATCAAGCGTCAGCTTGCCAAACTGGAGCGGCGCATCATTGCGAAGCAATCTCTGGAGCAAAACGGCGCTATAGTCGTCGTGACCAATATAGACGAGGCTATTCAACTGGTGAATCTCTATGCTCCCGAGCACCTCTGCCTTATGGTAAAAAATTCCCGTTCTTATCTTGACCGTATTCGCCATGCCGGGGGCATCTTCATCGGCGCTCCCGAGGCCATTGGCGATTATACAGCGGGACCGAGCCATGTTATGCCCACCGGCAGAACCGCCCGCTTCAGCTCGCCACTCAGTGTGCTGGACTTCCTCAAGGTGTCCATACTGATTGACCTGGGCGACAAGGATTTACGTTCGCTCGGCCCGGCATCGGCAACTATCGCACGGGCTGAAGGATTGATCGCCCACGCTGTATCGGTCGAGAAGAGACTGGAACAGTTGGGAAAGTGAGGAATCGGTAAATGACCCGGGATGCCGCCAGAGGCGCTGAGGAGCTTATTAGAGGCATTCTCACGGACATTGAGCCGTATGAGCCCATTGTTCCGCTAGAAGTCCTCAGCCAGCGCTGTGGAGTCCCTGTCGCCAAGCTGATAAAGCTTGATGGAAACGAGAATCCGTATGGCTGCTCGCCGCGAGTGCGCCGCGCTCTGGCAAAATACCCCTTCTATCACATTTATCCGGACCCGCTACATCGAGAGATAATGGGGCCTTTAGAGGATTATGTGGGAGTCAGCGGGAAGCACATAGTAGCTGGCAGCGGCAGCGATGAGCTAATCGACCTGGTTCTGCGCCTTTTCCTCGAACCGGGCGACGAAGTGATTGACTGTGTCCCCACCTTTGGGATGTATCCTTTCAGCACGGCGGTTTGCGGGGGCAGGACAGTCACCGTGCCCCGCAGCGATACCTACGAGGTAGACATAAAGGGTGTAAAATCGGCCATAGACAAGCGGACAAAGGTGATCTTCATTGCTTCCCCCAATAACCCTTCAGGAAACGCTACTTCTAAAAGCGACATACTGAAACTGGTCGAGACAGGCGTGGTTGTGGTTGTGGACGAGGCATATTATGAGTTCTGCGGCCAGACCGTGGCACCGCTTGTTCCCGAGTACCTGAACCTGGTGGTCCTGCGTTCGTTCAGCAAGTGGGCAGGGCTGGGCGGTCTCAGGGCAGGCTATGGAATTTTCCCCGCAAATATCGCAGAGCTTATCCGCAGGATAAAAATGCCTTATAATGTGAATGCAGCGGCCATGATTGCTGTCAAGGAGTCGCTGGCAGATAAGGACTATCTCCAGACCAATGTCAAGGCAATCATAACCGAGAGGAAGCGGCTCTCCATAAAGCTGGAAAAGCAAGGGATTCTCAGCCCCTTGCCATCTCAGGCCAATTTCATCCTCTGCCGGGTGGTCAAAGGCAATGCCCGGAAGATAAAGGAAGGACTGGATAGCAAGGGCATCTTTGTGAGATACTTCGCTACCCCTTCGCTCAGGAACATGTTGCGCATAAGTGTGGGCAGGCCGGAGCACACCGATGCTCTGATAGAAGCACTGGCAAATTACAAAGGAGGGTAAGATGGCCACTAAACCCGCTAAAACTGCTAAGACCACTCAGGCCCCCAAGGCTGCCAAGAAAAGACAGGCCACAGTCAACCGCGAGACAGCCGAGACCAAGGTCAAGTTAGAGCTCGACCTCGACGGCAGGGGCAAGTGCCAGGCAAAAACCGGCATAGGAATGCTCGACCACCTCATAGAGCAGATAGCACGGCATGGCTTGTTCGACATAACAGTCGAGGCGAAAGGAGACCTTAAGGTAGGACATCATCATATCCTTGAAGATGTCGCTATCTGTCTGGGACAGGCGCTCGACAAGGCGCTGGGCGATCGGCGGGGCATAACCAGGATGGGAGACGCTGTCGTGCCTATGGACGAAGCGCTGTCTCTAGTGGCGGTTGATATAAGCGGCAGGCCCTATGCTGTTGTTGAGGCAGTCCTGGAGGGCAGGGATATAAGCGGCCTGGACACCGACCTCATCCGTCATTTCCTGCAGACGTTCGCCACTGAAGCTAAAATCAACCTCCATGCCAGGCTTCTCACCAGAGGCAATGACCATCACAGAGTGGAGGCGCTGTTCAAGGCTCTGGGGCGTTCTCTGGATGCCGCCACCAGAATAGACGAGCGTGTTGGCGCTGACGTTCCCAGCACCAAGGGGAAGATGTAGAAACCTTAGAAGTTCGGCTCTTCCTCTTTGAATGCTTGGTTGACGTCAGCCTTCATTTTATGTAAACTGCAGCCCGCCTGCTAAAGGGAATGCTGGCAGGCGGGCGAATTTTTATAAAAGGGACATCATGAGGACACTGGTTACCGGAGGCACCGGATTTCTGGGCAGCCACATCGTGGAACGTCTGCTGGCGCAGGGTCACGAAGTGCGTGCTCTGGCTCGGAAGACCTCCAACATTACCCATCTGAAAACCACCGGGGCCGAGATCGTATTGGGCGACATCCAGGATTATGGCAGCCTGCTCCCCGCCCTCAAAGGTGTAGATGTGGTCTACCATGCTGCGGCCAGGGTGACGCCCGGTTGGGGAACGTGGAAATTGTTTGAGGATTCGATTATAAAAGGCACTGATAACATGCTCAGGGCCAGCGTGGAGGCAGGGGTTCCCCGATTCCTTCACGTCAGTACCGGCAGCGTTCATGGCAAGCTCTGCGAAGGCGATACCCCGGTTTGCGAGTCCACCCCCTGCGATGTAGCCTTCTGTCGGGATGCATACTACGATTTCGCCAAGATGCGAGCTGAGGAAGTAGCCTTCGAGTACCACAAGAAAGGCAGAATCCTGGTCTCGATGATCAGGATAGCAGCAGTCTACGGTCCGCGAGACAGGCTTCTTGCCGACCGCGTCTATCGGCATGTATCGCTGCCCCTTATAGTGTGGCCAGGTGCGTCGAATCCCAGGTACAGCATTGTATATGCTTCGGATGCTGCCGACTTTGCCATTTTAGTAGCTACCAGCGCTCGGGCCGTAGGCGAGGTCTACAACGTAGCCCCCACGGATGCAATTCCGCTGCGAAAGTTCGCTGCCTCTATGATTAAAGCCATGGGCGGGCCAAGGGTTCAGGTGACTATGCCCTATTCTGTGGCCTACACGTGGTGTGCGCTCATGGAGGAGTGGTCCAGGCTGCGGAACGTTAAGGATATGCCGTACTTGACTCGCTCGGGGCTTAAGTTTGTCAATAAAGGGATATACTTGGATGGTACTAAGGCCCGGGATGAGTTGGGCTGGCAGCCCAAGGTGTCATTGGATGAAGGCACTGCGCTTTATGTCCAGTGGCGGCGCTCTCAAAAGAAAAAATGATTTCCCAAACAAATTGCTCCGGGTAGGGTAGGGCTGAGCAGGGGTCAAATTGAGCTAGACGATGGGACCCTTGCCGTCTTCTCCTCCTTCGCCGTAGTGCTTGCGCAGAGGGATCTCTTTAAGAAAGAAGTTAGCCACCCAGCCGACGGCAACCAGGAGAAGGGCTATGAAAAAGACCTCTGTTATGGCGGAGTTAAGAGCAGACTTAAGTGTGTTAAATACCTCCTGAAATAGTGCTGCTCCCTGCGGCCCTGCTTGCTCGAAGGCACTTTTTAGCTGGTCTGTGGCATTGATGCTGAACAGCACTTGCGGGTTGTGCACCAGGAGGTCCAGTTGATTAGGCGGGATGACTGCTTTTGCTTGAGCAGAAAGCCCCGCCAAAAATTCCGAGGCAAAACGATTGTTCATCACCGTACCAAAGATAGTTAATCCAAAGGCGCCGCCGATAGAGCGGAAGAAAGCAGTCGCAGATGTAGCTGTCCCGAGGACAGAATAGGGGACTGCATTCTGAACTGCGATGATGTAAAGGGGCATGGTAATGCCCAACCCGATGCCTGTTACTACTATGTTTGTTATAGCCCTCGCATTGGTGGTTTCAGGTGTCATCCGGGACAGCATGAACATTCCCCCAGCCATGATTACGAGCCCCACCAGGCCCAGCATCCGGTAATGTCCTCCTGCGCGTGAGAGCAACTGCCCTGAAACAATAGAACCTACTACTAGGCCCAGCATCATGGGAGTAAGGAAGGTACCGCTGTTAGTGGCTGACTGTCCCAGCACTCCTTGAAAGAAAAGAGGCACGAAGATAATGCCTCCGTACATACCGAAACCTGTGACGAAGATGATGAATGTGGATATACTTACGATGCGGTTCTTAAGTATCCACAGTGGGATAATGGGTTCCTTGGCTCGGCTCTCAAAAAGTACGAAAAGGGGAATCATGATTGCTGAGAAAACGAGCATACCGATGATTTGAGCGGAAACCCAGGGATACTCAGTGCCGCCCCAGGTCAGGGCCAGCAGCATCGGCACCACAGCGAGTATCAGCGCTGTTATGCCCAGATAGTCAATTTTATGTTTGAGTTCATCCGGTTTGAGATGGGGGAAGAAAAATATGAACAGGGCGATAATCAGGATCCCCAGAGGTATATTGACGAAGAAGACCCAGTGCCAGGAGAGTTTGTCGGTTACGTATCCGCCCAGCGTTGGCCCAACGATGGTCGCCAGCCCGAAGGTGCTAGCCATAAGCCCTTGGTATTTTCCGCGTTCTGCGGGCGGGAAAATGTCACCGATAACTGTGAAGGCATTGGCCATCATTATCCCTGCGCCAACGCCTTGGAAGCCCCTGAAGAAGATGAGCTGCGTCATGGTGTGACTGAGGCCGCTGAGAAGGGAACCTACTACAAAGATTACTAATCCGACAACGTAGAACCATTTGCGTCCGTACATATCGGTCAGCTTGCCGGTAATAGGGATGGCAATGGTGGAAGTGATAATGTAGGCTGTGGTTACCCAGGTGTATTGAGTGAATCCGCCGAGGTCGGTTATGATTCGGGGCATAGCCGTGCCCACAACTGTCTGGTCCAGCGAGCTCAGGAACATAGCCAGCAGCACGCCGCCCAGCGTGATGAGCACCTGTTGTCTGGGCAGAGCATTGATGCCAACCTGCCCGGTTATATCAATGTTACTTGCTTGCTCTTTTGCCACGTTTTTATTTGTATCAACGGACGTTGGTGATTTGCTCACCAAACATTTCCAAACTAAAAAATTGCATTAAATCTTATTATACTACAAAAAAGAAAAAACAAGATAGCCAGGTCAGGAGTGGGTAGTGTATCATTTTGAACTAGGGCAAGCATTAAACCGACTGGGGATGAGATCACCACACTATCTGTAGTCGTTTATGTCGGTTGTGCTAATGAGGTAATAATAATAGGCTATTGCTAAACTCAGTATAAAGTAGCTATGCCCATAGTTAAACAGCCAATCCCCAAAATTTTTGTATATCTTATTCGGGTCTTTATTATCAATTCTCGTGGTTGAAACCCCTTTGAATGATGACTTCCATCATTATTATAACCGATGCAGCGACAGACTGTGCGTGGACGGATATCCCTGAAATTATTTTTTGGCTTCCAGGGCCGTTTTCAACATCTTCAGGATGGTTTCCTCTCTGCCGGCATGCTCCTCGACAAGCTGGAGTATGCCTTCGATCCTCTGTTGTATCTGGGTTTTCTTGGCCAGCAGCTCCCTCTGGCTCAATCCCTCCAGTTTTGTATTTGCAACAAACGATTCGGTTTCTTCTATTTGTTTCTTTATCCCACTGTGTTCCAGTAAAAGCGCCTGCATAAGCAATTCACCGAACAAGGGCGGAAACAGCCTTTCCTCGAAGCTGAAGTGGTTTTTCAAGCCATCGCCAAGGGTGCTTATTGTCTGCTGCAAATTAACCTGTTTCTCGGAGAGAGTCTCCGGTGAGCTGAGAATCCAGTCGGGACGCGCCTTTTGTAAGCTGAACAAAGCCTCCAGGTCGCTCATGGAGTCTCCTAAAAGCTTCACATGCCTTCTGATGGTGTGATGTTCCTCGATGGCCCTGTTAACTATTGCCAGATTATCTGCCATCCTTCACCCCTTTCTTTCCCATGTTCGTCGCTCTAAATATCAAAATCAATTCCCCCTATCTTGGGAGAATTATCTGCACTCTTTGGCATTTGTCTAGTTTACCACCTAATCAGGCCAATTGCATCTGCCTGAGGCTCGCGGTGCCAGCTTGACAAAGGCAGCTATGGCGGGCGAAAATTCAACTGTGGTGCGAAAAAAGGCCGCTACGACGAAGCTCCGATTTCCCCGCGACGAGGGAGCGCACCCGGCGTTTCCTGTGGAGTGGTGGTACGGGCATTTCAGCCTCACTGACTCCGGAGGCCGGGAGTACGGTGCCATGGTAGCCTATTTCACTTTCGGGCTCAGGATTTTCTCCGTTTCCGACTTTGCGGCGGAGCGCTTTCACCATCTCATCTCAGGCGCGGCACTGCATTATGTCGAGCAGAAGCTAGACCTGCGCTGGGGTCGCGACCACTGGTTTCGCACCGACCAGCGTTCGCTTTCCTATAAGCTCGAATCCTATGGTGCCGGGCTTGGCCTCGATATCGCACTTGTCTCAGAGAAACCTCCTCTTCCGGGCAGTGGCGGTGGGGTCAGCGAGTGGTCTGGCGGAGACTCATATTATTACTCTCTCAGTCGCCTCAAAGCTAAGGGCCGGATCGAGCTGGAGGGGCAGAAGCTCGAAGTCGATGGTACAGGCTGGATGGACCATCAGTGGACTAATTCCCTGGGCCAGGGAGGCTGGGACTGGTTTGCTGTCCAACTCGACAACAACGCCGAGCTTGTTTTCTGGCGCATCGTCAACCCCGACGAATCGGTCAGGTCATACGATTTGACGGCGATGTTCTCCGACAACTCGGTTTACCATACGAGCGAAATCGCGCTGGAAAAATTGGAATCCTGGGTTTCTCCGGAGAGCGGCGAAGAGTACGGAGTTGTCTGGCGGGTTCGAGAGCAGGCTCGCGGCCTGGACCTGGTGCTCAGGGCGCGGCATGCTCAGCAGGAGATTCGAATGTTTGAGTCTCTGTCCGTACCCACTTTCCACTTTTGGGAGGGCAGGGCAACTGTATCCGGCTCTCTGGACGGCAAACCAGTCTCCGGGGTCGGCTACTCTGAGCAGGTGAGGCTGCCCCGCAACTCAGGGTAGCCTGGAGCACCTGCTCCAGGACATGGTAGAGCGATTGCTCCATCTTATCCCCGGTTCCCGAGGTCTTCAGGTGTGAGCGAAAACACCACCCTGTCGTAGACTTTATCGCGGAAGGCTATCTTTCTCTTTTGAATTCCCTGTCTGATAGCGCCTACCTTCTCCGCCACGCGCAGGCTGGCATTGTTGCCGGTGGCGGCGCCGATCTCAATATGGGTCAACCCCAGCTCATTGAATCCGAAACTCGCTACCAGCAGCGCTGCTGCGGTGGCGACCCCTTTCCTGGTGTATTCGCTCCTGACCCAGTAGCCCAGGTTGGCGAAGCGTGCCCTGCGCTTGACCTGGTTCAGGCCGCAGCCGCCGATGAGGCTGTTGTCCTGGGAATTTATTATGGCGAAATTGTACTCTTTGCCTTTAGCCCATGTCCTGGCGCATAACTCGATCCATTTCCTGCTGTCCTTGGTGGAGTAATCGGAATATGCCCAGGGCAACCAGGGCAGGAGCTCAGGGAGGGACTCCCTCACTGCCTGATAAAGGGGCAAAACGTCGCCCGGTCGGAAGGGCCGGAGCGTTATCGAACCATCGGTCAAAAGGACTTCGTCTTCCATAGCCTGATGTTACCGCGCCCTTGAGCCCTTTTTTCGTTGGACTGCGTTGGTAAGCATGGCTGAGTTGGGTATATAAACCAGGCTGTCGCCAGCATCAATAACAGTATAGAGGAGACGGGTCTCGACTACGCGGCCTGTGCTACCTAGGAAAGTTATCTCATCGTCAACTTGCGCCAAGCGGTTGACCACCAGTATTATGCCGCCGAGCATGTTGCTAAGGAGACTCTGCGTGGCGAATCCGATGACTACGCCTGTTATAGTGCCGACGCTTATCGCGAGAGAGGCGTTGGCGGCCAGGATCGAGATTATAGCAGCTCCCACAACCAGGTAGCCTGCGGTGCGAATGATTATCCTGGCAGACATACCGCGACGAACGGCGTCTCGCCCTAAGCGGTTGTTGGCAAGCCTACCTATTATCTCTACAAAGAAGATACTGAATACAGCCAGTTCTGCAGCAATGAGGTGGTCTCGCTGGGATGTAACGAAGTGGAAGGTGCCTCTGTTGCTGAGTTCGATGGTTATAATCACTGAGGCAACGCCTATGATGGCGAAAAGAAAAGCCAGAAGTATTCCTCTTGTAGAGCTGCTTGGTTTTTTTTCTTTCACAGGCTCTTCGGTAGTCTTGTTTTCTGTCATTCGTATCACCCTCTTCCGTTATCGGGGCGCCTAATCCCCCTTGCCCCCTTTAGAAAAGGGGGAATTTGCGGAGACAAAAAAGGCAGTCCGCAAACGTTGCACCAATTCTGCGGCCGCTATCCTAGCTTTTTCCCGAGTCCAGAGACGATATATTTCTCGTAACACGATTCACAAAGCCAATCCTTCCCATCAGTATAGCCATAGTCCCGGAAGCCCTTGATGTCGGCGATGTCGGTAATCTTTTCCCAGCACAACCTGCAATGTTCATGCCACCAGCCACCAGGAACCACGAAGCCTCCCGGGGGGATTTTCTCTCCTTCCAGTTTTTTTCGGACCATGGTTCCGCCATCTGCTATACGAAACGCAAGCCCGTCACTTGATGCGAATTTGCTTTTGCGCCAAACCCTCGTGGTGTCCCGAGCAAGTTCGAGTTGATCTGGGCTCCACCAACTTCTAAATATGTAGATACGGCCAGGCGTCAGCAATTTATCCGTAGCACCATACGTTTCGAAGGTTACTTCAGTTCCGGTTACGTTGAGCACTTTGTGAAGTACCAAGTCCGGCGGGCTGTCAGAAGAAGAATGAAGGGAGGCTGGGGCAAGCGGTTCTGAAGGCAGCTTATCAAGTCGCAACACTGTATGGCTGAAGGACGCTTCCTTAGCAAATAAGATAATCTCTGCTTTTGGCTCTTCGTATTTCATTTCGGATATGAAAAAATCGATTAAATAAAAATGGCAATTAAGAGGTATTACACCCATCCTTCTTCTACCAGCTTGTCGTGAAGCTCGTCGGGGTGATGGCGGCAGTGGTACTCCAGGCGGCTCGATTCGGCGTGGGCTTTGTTGTAGGGCCAGCCACTGGACATGCGGTTTCGCTCGTGTAGCTCGTGCAGCAGGACGTACCCGCGCTCGGCTTCATCGATGTCATTGTCTATCCATACCTCGTTCTCAGGCACGAATTCATAAACGTAGTCATGTCCGCCTTCGGTGAAGTCGATGTCGAAGGCGCTGCGCACCAGCCGCCCGTTGACAATCCAGACGCTTAAGCCGCTCTGTAATTGACGCCAAAGCCTCTCGTGAACCTCTTTACCTTCCGGCAATTGCTTACCTGCATGGGTCATGATTTTCAGGTCTCCGGCACGGCGCCGCTGTTTGCGTTCGGCTCGGTCGGCGATTACGATGGCTTCCTCGTAACGCATGCCTTTAGCCATGAGACGGTGCTCCATAAGCAGATGGTCAATGAAGAACTGACGCTCATTGTTCTCGGCCTCTCGGTCGATCCAGAACTCGTTTACCGGGATGTAAGAAAAGCGGTAGTGCTGGCCGAAATTGGTGAATTCCTCATCCATATTGCCACGGATATAGACACCATCGACAATCCAAACCTGTATATTGCCGCGCTCGTCAACCTTCTCGATATAAGGAGGTTTTCTCTGCTCTGCCATGGCCGTCTCTCCTCTCTCAGGAAATTTACGCCTGCTGAGATTATAGGAGTCGCTCGCAGGAGAATCAAGAGGAAAATAAAGCGTAGGGCAGGTTCCCAACCTGCCCTACCAAATCCTCTCGCCCTTGAGGGAGAGATAACAGAGCGGTATAAGTCACCCTTCACAAAGTGAAATATAGGAGGATTTGCATAGGTATATGCCATTCTTGCGGCAGCAGGAATCCAGGCTACCCCGCTTCACCAGCCTGGCTTGATTGCGTCCCGAGCCATCTTAGGATAACATGGAATCTGGAGGACTGCGATGGATGTAGTTGATGGAACATCTGATTTCGAGTTTAAATTGCTGGATTACCCCGCTGCTGCCGAGGCGGAGAAGCCGGCATCTCCCTCTTTCGAGGAGGGGGCGGACTTCCTGGATTCCTATTCCAGAGCCGTGACCAACGTGGTGGCGAAGGTAGGGCCCGCTGTGGTGAGCATACGGGTGAGGAAGAAATCCTCGGACCGGCCTCGCAGATGGCCCAACGAGGGAGAAGGCAGCGCATCAGGCGTCATCATAGCTCCTGACGGATACGTGGTGACCAACAGCCACGTTGTGGAGGGCGCGGACGAGATAGAGGTGAGCCTGCCCGACGGCAGCGATTTCGGGGCTTATCTCGTAGGCCGGGACTCGGCTACGGACCTGGCGCTGGTGAGGGTTACCGGCTCGGGACTGCCCGTAGCGCAACTGGGCGATTCGAGCAAGCTGAAGGTGGGGCAGTTGGTCATCGCTATCGGCAACCCGCTGGGTTTCCAGAGCACGGTTACCGCCGGAGTGGTGAGCGCACTGGGTCGTTCTCTGCGCAGCCGCAGCGGCAGGCTTATCGAGAACGTTATACAGACCGATGCTGCGCTCAATCCGGGAAACAGTGGCGGGCCGCTGGTGGACTCGCGGGGCCTGGTGGTGGGCATCAATACGGCGATAATCCAGTTCGCGCAGGGCATCTGCTTCTCGATACCGGTTAACACACTGCGCTGGGTGGTGAGCCTGCTCATAAGAGAAGGCAAGGTCACCCGCGGCTATCTGGGCATCTCGGGGCAGATGGTGCCGTTGCCTGTGAGGGTAGTGAGGTATTACCTGCTGAAGAGCGAGTCGGGCGTGCAGGTGATGAGCGTAGCGCCGCACAGCCCGGCGCAGGCTGCGGGATTGAGAGAAGGCGACATCATCATCTCGCTGGGACAGGAGCCGGTGGCTGGGGTGGATGACATACATCACATGCTGACCGAGGACGTCATCGGCAAGAAGCTGGGCATGGTAGTGCTGCGCAACTTCACCGACAGGCTGGAGATGACCATAACGCCCGCCGAATACAAAGAATAGCCCTTAACAGGGCTGGACAAGGTAGATTTTGGATTGGCGTAGGGGCGTTCAATTGAACGCCCCTACATTTGTGTCATCCGTGTGCCTGGCTGATTTGGGTAGCCTGGAGCACCTGCTCCAGGCTTTCTTGTCGGAGCTGGCCGCTCTATTAAGAAACATAACGACATAAATTGTGAATTGTAGGGGCGTGAATCCTGCACCTAGTAATCCCTAGTATTCCGCTCCCTGAACGAGTCAGGCTTGCAATGGCAGGCAGCTTTAGTGTTGTCTAGGGTTTTGTCCAGGGGATAAGGTTTGTACTTTGGGGTGGTTCAGGCTCAGAAGCCCAGCTTCTCTTTGACCAGAATGGTCGAGATGCGCTGCGGCAATCCTTCACGCTCATAGATGACTATTTTGCCGATGAAAGTGCCTGTACCACCGCTGCTTTTCATCCGGGCGTCCTCCAGAGGCACACAATGCTCAATGAGTCGTTTCAGGGCCTTCTCAAGGTCGGAGACTATCTTATTTGCTCCCACTACCCAGATAACGTTTTTGGCACCATAAACATAGCCTCCCTGGCGGCTGCCGGTGGCGTCCGCACCGACTACCTGCCCTGTCTCGGTTATCGCCTGGACGCTGCCGATGAAATAGTCGGAAATCGTGGCGGCACGCCGCAGGTCTCGCTGCTTCTGGGCCTCTTTTTCGGCTAAAATGCCGTCCTTGATGTTGAGCCAGGGGTGATTCTTCTGGGCAAGGTATTCGATGAAGCCTATCTGCTCCAGCGTGGTGGATGAGCCGGTCATGACCCCGGCCCCGGCAGGGATCATCTGCTTCAATTTTTCGAGTGCGCTCTGTCTGTCCGGCACCAGCACCGGGTTAAAGTTGCGTTCGCGCATACCAGCCATGACTTTGTCAATTACGGACTCATCAGGTATTTTGTCCCAGTTCATACTTTTCACCTCTTGGGGACGCATCTTTATGGTAATAGTATGAATATTAAGCTTGGAGAATGAAGAAGTTATAAAATGGGGGGGTGAAAGATTAAAAATTTATCACATTTCAGTGGGAGTTCCTCACAAGACGGTTTGCGAACCACACCTACGTTTTGGATTTGCCCTTTACGGGCTGCAGGAGGGCAAAGCCGCTCTTTTTGTCTTTGATGCGGGTTACTCTGGCGCCCAGGATTTCATGGAGGATGACCTCGCCAACCAACCACGTGGTGACGCCGGGACGCAGGCAGCCGGCCATGGCCTGCCCGGAGCGCCCCAGAGCGGCATGCATGTGTAATACAGGTTTGCCATTCTCGCCGGGCGCAAGTATGCCCACGCCGGCCACCTCGTGGGCGCCGTCGACGGGCAGCAGCATCGGCTCAGGAGGCATTTTATGGGAGTAACGGGGGCCGACCACGATTTGCCCCTCTCCGATGCCGCCCACCAGGATGGCATGACCTACGGATACGCCTTTGTCCTCGGCGAATTTCTCGATGCATCCGGGGAGCATATCGCCGTCCTCAAGCCGTATCACGAAGACGCGTCCCAG
>JAJYLC010000163.1 GCA_021787935.1 Chloroflexota bacterium
TGGCGGCAGCGACATAGGGAATGCCATGAGCTTCCATTATTGCTGCTATATCTTTTTGGTTCTGCTGCTTGCCCAGAATCGGCGTAGTGCCCGAAATAGCGCCCAAAGGAGTGGAGCCGGAACGTTGATTACCCGTGTTCATGTAGCCTTCGTTGTCATAGCAGACATAGACAAAATCGGACTTTCTCTCAGTGGCGCCGCTCAATGACTGAATTCCTATATCGTAAGTGCCCCCATCCCCAGCGATAGCCAATACCGTTAAATCTTTTCTGCCAAGCGCTTTCAGCCCTGCAACAAGGCCGGAAGCAGACGCCCCGGTCGTGGCAAATGGTGTATTGACGCACGGTACAGTCACTGATGTGACCGGGTACATGCCATGAAGAACCGTAAGGCAGCTAGCAGGCACAGTAACAATAACCTGCCCGTCGAATGCTTTCAAAATGTGGCGATATGCGAGAGATAAGCCGCAACCAGGGCAGAGCCTGTTCCCTGGAAGCATATATTCTTTTTCAGTTAGGTTGACTGCATTTATTTTAGGTATGAGTGCCCCCTTAAATATGGCATATCCACTCAGGATATCCCTTATTAGGTACGCCTTCGGTGAGCGACGCTATGGATTTCTTTACCGCATCTGCCATCTCTCTGGCTGTAACATCGCGCCCACCCAGTCCTACAATGAAGTTTCGTATCGCTGCATTCACCTGACTTCCGTAGAGGGCTGCTTTGATTTCTGAACAGACGGCTCCCTCCGAGCCATAGCTGATATTCTTATCGAAAATCACCACAAGACGTGATTTGCTCAATGCTTTCAGCACATCAGCCTTGGGGAAAGGTCTGAATAGTCTCAAACCAAGTACGCCTGTCTTGTATCCTTCCTCTCGAAGCATTTTCGAAGCTACAATTGCCTCCATAGCCAGGCTGCCCATGGCGACAATTACTATGTCGGCATCTTCCATTTTTTCTTTCCACAGCAAGTCCGTGTAGCTTCTCCCGAACAGCTCGCCAAATTCCTGGCCCACTTTCCTTATGGTTTCCCTTGAGTTTTGCAGGGCCTCCTGCAAGAGGTACCTCAGTTCCATATAGCCGTGGCAGAGCACACCCTCCGCGTTAATTCTGGGATTTGCCAGTGTCACCAGGTTATAGTTCTTAGGGTTGCTCGAATCCAGTATTGTGTGTGGTCTGTACTGGGGCAAAAACCTATCCACATCCTGCTGCAGCGGAATAGCGACGGGCATTTCGGTATGAGACAGGATGTAGCCATCATAGCAAATCATAACAGGTACATAAACTGTCTCCGCGATTTTATAGGCCTGGATTACGGAATCTAATATCTCCTGGTTGTTTCGAGCGTAGATTTGTATCCAGCCGGTGTCCCGCTGCGATATGGAGTCTTGCTGGTCATTCAGCACGTTCCAGGGCGCTCCAATAGCGCGGTTAACACAGGCAAGTACTAACGGAAGCCGTGTACCCGCAGCCCAATGCAGCATCTCATGCATGTAGGCCAAGCCGTGTGAGCTTGTGGCGGTGAAAGCTCTGGCTCCCGCGATAGAAGCAGAAGTACACACAGCGAGAGCGCTATGTTCACTCTCAACAGCAATATATTGAGCGTCGAGCTCCCCTCGTTCTACGAACTCGGAGAGAGCTTCTGTGACCGGCGTCTGAGGCGTAATCGGATAAGCGGCTATTACCTGTACACGGCTGAGCTTCGCTCCTATAGCCGCAGCTCGATTGCCATCTAATATCTGTATATCTGAATTACTACCCGACTTCTTATCTATCAATCTACCGATAGCTCCTACGAAGAGCAGGAGGTCTCCTCAGCTACCATGGTTATCGCATGCACCGGACATACCTCAGCGCATATCCCGCATCCTTTGCAATACTCTAGATTCACCTGCACAGGGATGGTTTTGCTTATGACTGCATCCGGACAATAAAGCCAGCACTGAAAACATGCAGGCTTATTCTGCTTAGCAGGGGTGCACTTCCTGAGGTCAATCAGCGGATAAGAATCGCGCCATTCACCGGTTTTCCCCGCTTCCCCGATACCCGGCGATGACTCACCGCATATATGACCGCAGCCTCTGGTCTGCACAGCCTTCTACTTCCTCAATTCCTCAAGCTTAGTCATTTCGTAAGTCCTTGCAATTGCTGCAAGGTTGATCTCGACAGCTTCTTTGGGGAACCGTCCTTTTATTGCCTTTTCTACGCTGGGCATACTGACCGCTTTAGTGGCGCGGATAAACGCGCCCAATATGGCTGTATTTACAACGATTAGACCGGAAACGATCAGACCCAACTCCTGACAGACTCTGGTAGCATCGGCAGTGGCTATGTTGAACCGGCCTTCGACTCCAAGCTCTTTGGGATCCACACCCGAATTAACAATGAGCCATCCTCCTGTGCTCAATCCGCTGGTTACACCATCACGTTTGAGTAATGTCTGATCGAGAACAACCACTACGTCCGGATTTTCAACCTGTGACATGACCATGACCGGTTCCTGAGAAATCCTGGTAGATGCGCTTACCGGGGCTCCTCTTCTCTCCGCACCAAATGATGGTGCAGCCGTTACACCACGGTAACCTTCTAGGAAGGCTGCCTGAGCCACTATCTTGGCCGCAGTTATGGCCCCCTGACCGCCACGGCCGTGCCATCTGATTTCGTACAGACTTTTGTTTATATTTGTAGACGGATTTGTTCCCATTGCATTAGCTCCGGTTATCTCCATTATCTTATCTCAGGCAGTAAAGTTATGGTAACTCAGACCACCTTCAGGTGTCAAATATAGTTTCCGATTCTAAGGCATTGCTACCTTTGATTTTAGGCTACCCCGTACATATTCAAAAATAGATTTCACAAAGTAAGTCACAAACTATATTTGTTTCTCAGGATTTGGGATAACTCTCGAAGATAGGCGTATGCCTGCTCAACAAGCCTCTCCTCTATGCTGGAGGAATTCCCTTCATCTGGGACCGAGCAAGCTATGTCGTCAGCGGCACCGACCTGGCCGATATTTTTCAGGCAGCATCTCGCGGGAGCCAACATGGATTGCCTGGCTATCTGAGTCGGAACAAGCCCTGTGTGTCGAGAGACCCCCTCCCAATAACCAGCAATCAGCTTGCACAAACTCTGCGGGCTCTCTTTGCCGAGGTTTGTAGAGTCTGTAGGCACAATTCCCCAGCAGATGACACCACCATTTTTCAGGAATTTGGCTACTCCTACAGCGTATTCCCGGGGCATAGTCTGAATCTGATAAGCATCGAAAGACAGGATTTCCACACCTAGCTCGAGAAGATACGGCAAATTCACATTGGCACAAAGGTGCAGCGCTTTAGTGCTCTGAAGCCCGTTAATGAAATCAAGATAGTCTTTTTTGGCCTGGACATCGTCGTAGCCGGACATACTATTGAATACCCATCCCAAGCCTGGCTCATCCAACCAGACAAATGCATTCTTGTTTTTCTGACGCAACTCCTGGCACTGAGTGTTTGCTTTCCTTTGAATAAAGTCAAATAGTATATTCCTTATCTCCTCGTTGTAGATGATAGGCCTAGAGTTTTCATCCACGATTTTAAAGCCGAAACTCACCGGCCCGGTGAGCTGTCCTCTTATGGCCTGATAGCCTGAGAGGTCGTTTTCTAAAAATCTGCGATATACTGTCGAATATTCCTCGCTTAATGTGAAAATCTCAGGGTCATCCAACCTTTGAGAGTAAGTCGTTATCTCTCCCTCGAATCTGGTGCTATCGAAGACAACTCGCTGAGTTTCAGCTTCGACAACTATACCGGGGAAAATCTGAGAGGATTGGACATACATA
>JAJYLC010000045.1 GCA_021787935.1 Chloroflexota bacterium
CCATCTGCTGGCTGAAGATCTCAATCTTCCCCGATGGTGTGGGGAAGGGGTTATTATCAATGTCAGAGATCTCCTTCTTAAACGGGATGGACGGCGGATTATAGTATTTCTTTACGCCAGCCTCCTTGAATTTCTCGAAGTCGCCGACGCACGGCGTCATAATCTGCTCCAGCCACTGTTCGTCTGTCTTGTCGTTGTAACCTGTGATGCCCAGCTTCTCAGCGAGGCTATTGCATATGGACAAATGAGAGCGTGATTCGCCGAGAGGCTCTATTACCTTTCTCTGATAAGCCACGTGTGGGCCAGCACCCCATACGGCATCGTTGCGCTCAAAGAAGGTGCAAGTCGGTAGAATGATATCTGCAAACTTCGCCGTCGGAGTCATGAACTGCTCCTGTGCAGCGATAAACTCCAGTGATTTCATCGCTTCAACCGCCTTGTTTACGTTGGGGTATTGATTGAGATAGTTGGCGTTGGCGATGTACACCATCTTGTAGTCGCTATAGTAGCCGCCAGCTTTGCCTTTAAGTATGGCATCCCAAATTTCGGAATTATGCAGCCGTGCCACCAACCCGGGCCCCTTCGAAATCGGGGTGGGAAGAGCATCTTTACGCATGGGCGAGCTGGCGTCGACCGGATTGCCTCCTGTTTTCATCGCCGGCCCCATAGGGAACGGAATCTCGCCGCGCTGCGTGATTTCGGAACCTGCGCTGCCTCCAACCTTCCCAATGTTGCCAGTCATCGCCGCAAGGGTGAAAGCTGTGCGGTGGAACTGTTCTCCAAAAGCGGTGCGCCCCGGGCCTTTGCTGGGCAGCAGTGCCGCTGGCTTGGTAGTGGCGTACTCCCTGGCTATTTCTATTATTGTGTGGGCAGGCACGCCGGTGATAGCCTCAGCCCACTTAGGTGTCTTGGGTACGCCATCCTCTTTGCCAAGAACATACTCCTTGAACTTATCGAAACCTACGGTGTATTTGTTGATAAACTCCTTGTCGTAGATATCTTCGGTAATCATGACATAGGCCATAGCAATCATAGCAGCGGAGTCGGTGCCCGGCCTGATAGGCACCCAGCGGTCAGCGACCAGAGCTGCTGTTTCGGTATATTTGGGATCGACTACGATGAATTTTGTGCCCTTCTCTCTAGCCAGGGCGAGATGGTAAGCTGTTCCGCAGCCATCGATGATGACCGCCGGATTCATGCCCCAGAGTATGACGAGTTTAGAGTTGGGAAGGTCGCGCTGGTCGTTGCCCACCGGATAGCCATAGGTGGCCTGGCAAGCGAACATCCAACCCTCGTTGGAGGCTACGCCCCACATCAGGGTGCACCCGCCAGCCAGGCAGAAGACGCGCACTGCGGTCCTGGTATTGTGCACCTGTCCGATGTCTCCACCAGTGGTGAGATATATCATTGCTGCGGGGCCATAAGTCTCTTTGACTCGCTTGTACTGGCTAGCCACGGTCTCTAGCGCCTCGTCCCACGTTATACGCTTGAACTTACCTTCGCCTCGCTCCCCCACTCTTTTCAGGGGATAAAGAAGTCGGTCCGGAGCATATATCCTCTGGCGATACGCGCGGCAGCGGAGGCAGTTCCTGAGCTGAGGCTCATCTCCGTCGTCTGTCTCCAGCCGCGTAATCACGCCATCTTTTACATGCACTTTGAGCAGGCAGCATCCACCACAATTCATGTCGGTACCGACGTAGTATGCCTTTTCAGCATTTGCCATATTCATACCTCCTGGAACTATTGCTCCTCAGCGCCTCCTGTAGTAATAACCGGAGGCTTAAGGTGAATCAACCATCGGCAGGCATCAGCCCCTGTAGCCAGGGGGCTGTCCAATAGCTCCACTTGCACGGGATGCTTTACAACAGCCTCAAACATAGCCTTTTCGAAATTTGTTCCGCACTTGCACCAGTGAGGATTCGGTTTTAGATGCCCTTGACGTATCATAGGGCAGCCACACTCTCCCTTGGCAGTATGGCTGCCTGCTCCTTGAAAGTATTCATAATAAATGACACTGCCTATCTTCACCAGCTTCCTTTCACCGGGAAAGGCGTCGTTAAAGTTCTTTATGAACGTATCTATATCGACATCTGTGCTGAGACCTGCGTAGGGAAGAAACAGAGAATTGCATAGTCTGCCCGTGGCTTCAAGGCACTTATTCCTCTCTTTTTCGTCGAAATCGGGATCGAACATACGCTTGAAAACTTCAGCGTGGAGCAAGCCGATAAAGAATTCTCGCTGAGCCTTCTCTTCTTCAGACATTTCCTGAGTCATTTTCATTCCTCCTTAAGAATGCTATTTTCGTTTCTTCTTCGCCTGCTTCGAAGAAGCTTTCAGATAGGCCCGTCTCTTGCAGGTGGGCGATCCGTTACGAATACAACTGCTGGTCGTCTCCACTTCAACAGGTTGTCCCGTCACAGCTTCAAGCATTGTTTTATACCAGTAATCCCCACATCGGCACCACCCTGACTTAGCTTCCTGATAGCCATCGCGTATCATGGGGCAGCCGCACGACCCTTCACCACCGAAGAATTCGATATCTATGATGTCACCCGTCCTCTTGAACTTGCGCACTCCGGGAAACCTGTCTGACATGTTCTTGAGGAAGGTGTCGACATCGGTATCTGTGCTCAGCTCTGCCCACGGCAGGAATAGGTTGCATCACAGTCTACCCGTTACCTCTACAAGCTTCTCTCTGGCTTCATCACCGAAGTCGGACTCCAACATGCGTTTGAATACTTCTGTCTTTAGCAGCCCTACAAAGAATTCGCGCTGGCCCCTCTCCTCTTCGGACATTCCGTCTGGTAAGCTTTGAGTCATTTTCATTCCTCCTCAAAATAAGTTGATAATATGAAGAATCAATGCTTCTTACTTTTACTTCTGGTTGGCTCAAGCGAGCCTTGCGGCATTTCAATCGGGGACTTAGCTATCTTACCCAGAGCGTCGATAGCCGCCTCTATATCATCCGGTGTATTGAGGTAGCTCAAGCCAATACGTACTGTGCCATGCGGATACGTACCGAACGTCTTATGGGCTGCCGCTGCGCAGTGAAGGCCCGCCCTCACTTTGATATCGAAGCTCTGGTCAAGGACTGCGCCCACCTCTGCCGGTTGCCATCCCTTCAAGTTAAAGGAGACAATTGGCACCTGATTAAGAACGTTTTTGGGTTTGTAGATGGTAATCCCGGTAATTCTAGACAGACCCCCTAACAACCGAGTAACCAAGGCCTGTTCATGCAAGCGAACGCGCTCTATTCCGTGCTCGAAAATGTAGCCAAGGCCAGCACCAAGCCCTGCAATGCCGACTGTATTCAGCGTCCCGCTTTCGTACTTTTTAGGTAGCTCGGCCGGCTGCTCCTCAGACTCTGAATGTGAGCCTGTGCCGCCCTCGCGCAGGGTATCGAGCTCAACACGCTCACTCAAGTAGAGTACCCCGGTCCCCGGTGGCCCGAACAGGCCCTTGTGTCCGGAAAAAGCAATGAGGTCAATATTGCCAGCCTGAACATCTATTGGGAAAGTGCCTGCGGTCTGAGCAGCGTCTACCATGAAAATGCAGCCATGTCTCCTTACGATTTCACCGTACTCCTCGATCGGTTGTACAATCCCGTTCACATTCGAAGCATGTGTGACCACAACAAGTTTAGTCCTCTTGGTTAACGCTTCCTTTAGATCCTTAATGGAAACAACCCAGCTATTCGTCTGAGGAGCTAGCCTTGTGACCTCGACACCTCGCTCCTCAAGCTTTCTCAGTGGACGAACAAGTGAGTTGTGACCAATCTGGCTTGTGATAACATGGTCGCCCGGGCTGAGCAGGCCCTTCAATGCAAGGTTCAGAGAGTCCGTGCAGTTAAAGGTGAATACAACCCGGTCCTTAGCAGGAGCGTTGATCAGGCGCGCCACCAGCAATCTTGTTTCTTCAACAACCTTTTCGGCAGCCAAAGCCAGACTATGCCCGCCCCGGCCTGGATTACCTCCGCTTTCCCTCAGGAACTTGTCCATAGTCTGATACACGATCTCAGGCTTAGGCCATGACGTGGCTGCGTTATCCAAATAAATCACAAGAGCATCTTACATCCCAATATATTTTGCATAGAGTCCTTTCGCGACGGACTCGTCGGTAGTATTCTTTATGATAGCTCTACCATCTGGGAAAACGACCATCTCATAGTCGTTGACGCTGAACCGCAGCATGAATTCGTTTTGACTAACGCGTCCTATGAGCTTAAGGCGAGCAGCCAGCGTCGCGAGAGACACATCTTTGACATCCGGGTTTACGATTTGCACAGCATTCTGGCCGCATAGGGATGTAGTTTTTGTACCCAGCTTAGCGTCCAGAAATTCGAATTTACCGTTGCAAGCCGGACAGTCTGCACGACGAGTAATCTTGAATCGACTGAAAACTCCATCCCAGACGTCTATAGAAATCAGGTCTGGATTGATCTTCTTCCCCCCAACCAGTATCTTCATAGCTTCAGCACACTGGAGGGAACCGATTACGAAGGGAGCAGGCGCGATCACGCCGGCCGTATCGCACGTCAGTTGTATGCTTCCGCTCGATGGGCCTACATAAATGCATCGAAAGCAGGGCGTCTTACCTGGCATGATAGTCATGCTCATTCCACAGGAGGAGACAGTTCCTCCATAGACCCAAGGAATCTTGTGCTTCAGTGAAGCATCGTTAATAAGAAAACGGGTCTCGAAATTGTCGATCCCATCCATAATCACATCGGCACCTTCAATAAATCTTTCGATATTTGAATAATTTACATCTGCTACTACACCTTCAATTTCGACTTCTGAGTTAATTTTTTTCAGATGACGCTCTGCTGCGATCGCCTTGGGGAGTTGGTTCTTGACATCACTCTCATTGAAAAGTACCTGGCGCTGTAAGTTGTGGTACTCTATGAAATCCCTATCAATGATTCGGAGCCTCCCTACACCCGATCGCACTAGAGTAGTTGAAATAATCGTCCCCAGCGCACCACAACCCATAACTACTACGAAGCTTTTAGCCAGCTTCTTTTGCCCAGCTTCGCCTATGCCAGCGAAAAGGGTTTGTCTGGAATATCTATCAGTCAGATATTTTTTCCGTTTACGAGTTTGTCTATTCACCCATCAGACCTTGAACACGTATTCTAAATGCGGGAAGATGGTTTCTCATTCTCCGATTGTCTAAGACAGCACCGTCGCTCGATGCTTGCCGGTTATCCTCCTGGTATCATTGATACCACGGTAACTTTGTCTCCCTTTTTTAGCTTTTTACCCTTTACTCCACTGAAGGGAAAAACCTCGTCATTTATCTTCAATAAGACAGGGGTAAGAAAAAGCTGTAGTTCATCTATCAGCTCTTTCACCGTTTTGTCCTCCCTGACGTCTATCTCCTTGTTTAAAGCCGGAGGCTTCCCTGTAGTGGGCTTTATCTCAGTGGAAGGTTTCGCAATGACTTTGGCTTGTTTTTCTCTTGGCGCCCCGGTAGTAATGGCAGGCGGCTTAAGATATATCAGCCTGCGGCAGATGTCCGAGCCGGTGGCGAGTGGGCTCTCCAGTAGCTCCACCTGCACCGGGTGTTTCACAACAGCCTCCCACATAGCTTTATTGAAGTAATTGCCACAGCGGCACCAATGGGGGGTAGGCTCTATGTGACCCATAGTAATGATAGGACAGGAGCATTCCCCTTTGACATCTGGATAGAAGTCATACAAAATGACATCGCCCTTCCTCTCCAGCTTCCTCGCGCCGGGAAAGGCATCCATCAGGTTTTGTATAAATGTGTCTATATCAACATCTGTGTTGAGCTGCGCATATGGCATGAATAAAGAGTTGCACTGCCTGCCAGTACATTCAAGGCACATCTCCCGGGCGGTCTCGTCAAAATCAGATTGGAAGATACGTTTGAAGACTTCACTTTTTTGCAGTCCGGCGAAAAACTCGCGCTGCGCTTTCTCTTCTTCAGATAATTCTTTAGGCATCACCACCTCCTCAAAGCATCCAGCTAGGGCGTCCTGCGGTCTAGGTAGGGAAATCCGCAGTTTAGTCTATTTACGCTTTGCCTTTTTCTTGACCGCCTTGGCTTTGGCCTTCATTTCATGTTCAGGCGTCGTATGCTGCGGATTCCTCAAGTGTATGACATACTGGCAGGCCGGCTCGCCTGTGGTGTTCGGGCTGCCCATCAATTCCGTCCGCGCAGTCGGCATGCCAATAGTCTCAAAATAGTATGCCGCCATATTAGCGCCGCAGGAGCAAAGC
This sequence comes from Chloroflexota bacterium, assembly GCA_021787935.1. Lineage (GTDB taxonomy): Bacteria > Chloroflexota > Dehalococcoidia > SZUA-161 > SZUA-161 > JACWAE01. The sequence continues at coordinate 6,246 of JAJYLC010000045.1, forward strand.
TCAGGGAACGGCTCCATGATACCCATTTTGACCACCGGACACTCACAAATGGGCTTGCCGTCATCGTCTATACTGCAATGATAAGTCGAATGGATTATGTTACCCACTCGCGTGATTGTCCGGGGGCCCATGGGTGGCTCCAGATCCGTTAGGTGCTTCTTCATCTCCTCATAAGTCATGTCGGGTCTGATTCCCAGAGCCCACACAGCCATGTCAGCGCAGGTTTTGGACATTTTCATCATCACATAATCCCTGTGCTCTGCAGGCAGCTCCCTGACGCCTTGCAGGACTCCTGCCAGGATGCGAGGCACCCATTCCTTGTAAATCAATTCTTTTATTTCTGGAGTAAATTCGTGCGCCATCTGCCCTCCCTTCTATAAATTCCACCTTAACTCATTGCATCTAATATTGCAATTTTGCTCACTTGGATCTTCTACGGCGGCTCGCGCTGCTCGCTTTTTTAACAGCTTTTTCCTCAGGTTTTGCAGTGGTGAAGCGAGAGGGCTTGAGATGCACTAAGAAGCGGCATTCATCCGTGCCATCCACCTGAGGGCTGCCCAATGTCTCCACAGAGTCCACCTTCTTATCGGTGTATTCCTCTATATAAGCCCTAACGCTGTTCGCCGAGCAGCCGCAAAGCTCCGGCCTGCCCTTCATCATCCCGTACATGGCAAGGGGACACTGACATATCGGACGGCCCTTCTTATCTTTAGGTGGAACGTAGGTCCAGTGAACGATGTCGCCTACCTGGGTGATCTTCCTGGGGCCAAAGGGAGGCTTCAATGCTGCCATTTGCTTCTTGTATGCTTCCCAACTCATACCTGGTTTGCAGTCCAGCACCATCTTGGCCTGGTCGCTGCAAGCCTTCGACATTTTCATCAACATTGTATCTCTGTGCTCCGCGGGAAGCTCGCTAATCCCCTGATAGGCTGCATCTACAATCCGGTACAGCCAGCTGTGGATTAAGTCCTTTATCTCTGGGCTCATCTCCAGGTAATACTCATCTATGGATTCTTGTAGCTCTTCAGGCAATTTTTCGGCCATTTTTTTCCTCCTTCTTGAATTTTAGACTGCGTATTAGTTCCGAGCTTATTTCCATTCCACTTCGGGCATGGCTACTGTTCTCACCTCCTCTACCGCTGTTTCCTGCAAAAACGGAGTGCGCAAGGGCGAATATGGAACCAGACCGTATAAAAACCTATAAACCACCTTGGGACGCCATTTCCCTGCCATGGTCTCCCATTCCTTGTATGCCGGGTCACTCAACGAGGCCTCGCGAATCTTGACCCAATCGCCGTGCACGTTGCCAGCCGTCCAAATGTTGATAACTTCGCCGCTGGAAGCAGTTCCCGCCACAGCTTTGTAGCAGCCTACCAGCCTCATACCCCAGTTTTTCCCCATAGGCACAAGCTCATTTCCCACAGCTTCTATGTACTCATCTTCTTTGCCGGGCGAAACCCGCGCCAGCGTGTGCAGGTAAATAGTAGACTTATAGTCGCCCTTTTTGAGCTTGGCCAGCGTAGGCGAAAACGGTGCGGGCTGTAGCACCTTGCCGACCGAGTCTGTAACGTAGTCTACAGCCTCTCGCTTCCAGGACTGCATCCAGGGGTGTTTATCATGAAGCCTCTGCACACGGTCCAGGGTCGCCCAATTATCCAACTCCCAGAGCGCCAGGTTTTCGTTGTAATGGATTCCTATCATGAACATCCCGACGAGGCGCAGCCCGTTCTGCTCAGCCTCGGGCAGGTAATCGCTGCCTATCACCTTCCAGAATTCCTCTTGAAGCCGGGGGACGATCATTATGCTGTCATATAGATAAAGCATGATAAATCCCTCCAGATTAATGAAGTAAGGAGTAAGGTGCAGGGAGCAAGAACTTATAGCTCCACTCCGCACACAAGCTTGATACTTTCTCGGTCCATCGCCGGTATTTCGGGTCTTTGAGCCGGGTCTCGTGTATCTTGCCCCAGTTGGCCCAGTCTTTAACCGCCCACAAACTTATAATCTCGCCAGACTCCCCGCACGCGCCAAACCAGCGATAGCAGCCCGCCAGCTTCATTCCCTGCTTTTCCTCCAGGGGCAGCAGTTCCTTCTCAAATGCCTTCAGGAACTCGTCCGTCTTTCCAGATACGACGTTGTAAATGAGGCGGTAATACAGCTCATTGCCAGTGAAATCGCCCCGCTTCTGGCGCTTTTTGATCTCTGCCGCTGTGGGCGAGAAGGGCAACCCTTCAAGCAGGCTGTCGAACCACTCGTCGCGATATCTGAAACCCTCGCGGTGCCAAGTCAGCCCGTCGCGCTCGTGTATGACAAAATTAGACAAGCCCTCGAGGGAATCTACACCTTTGGGGAGTTCGGACAGGAAGAAGCTCTCGCGATGTCTGAAGGCAATTCTGAAAACGCCCAGCACAGTCATGTGACGGGCCAAGCCAGGGAGTAAATCAGTGCCCATAACATTTACATACTCATCCATGGTGCCCGGGAATGGGTAGGTGGTCTCATACAGATAAAGCATACTTTCTGCCCTTCTTTCCTTCGCCAATTATCAGACTGGCGCTCTACAGACCTCCTGAAGTACGACTTGGGATTATCACGGTAGCCTGGGCTCTGGCGCTTACCGTGCCGTCTTGTTTCGTCATAACGAGTTCACAATCGATATTGTGATTACCAGCATCCATATATTTTTTTGTTACCTTGCCAGTAACACCAATAGTATCGCCCTGATAGTTCGGCGAATTCAGGGACAGTGCTATCTTTCGAATCTTTCCGGTCGGCCCAGTCCAATCGGTCAGACATCGTCCCAACAAGCCCTGCAGGAAAGCTATAGGAGCCGCTGGTGCTTCATATCCCGAAGCCCGGGCAAAATCTATGTCATGATGCAGGGGGAATATATCTCTCGTGCCGCAGACTATCATCACTATGCGATCTCGAGTGAGCTCAAGTGAGACCTTCGGTAGACTATCTCCTTCTACAACATCTTCCCAATATATAGTTTTATAAGACACTGACCAGACTCCCCGATCCTTTTGAGCTGTAAGTAACGGCTCTTGTCTATAGTCTATACCTGAATAGAACATACTGGCTGGTTCCTACCAGTTCATCCCGCTGATTGAAATAATAGTTGGTAGTAGTTATGAAGTAGCCTTCTCCGACACGCGTCTTCTTGAGAGGCGATATACTATCCAACTTGGTCATATAGTGTATTCTGTCGCCGAGGCGAATTGGCAATAGGTACTCTTCTGTCAGGCTGATGACTGCAGGGATGGGGACATCCTCCAGCGGCAGGTCTAGCTGAGCCGGGCCTATGTCGGGGGGCATTTCAACAGGCGGCCACCAGCGTGGATATACCCAGGTCGATTGCATGGTAGGCGGACTCACGATGCCCCCGTATTCGCTGCTTTTAGCATATTTCTCATCTGTATATAAAGGATTTGCATCCTCGACCATCTCGCACCAGTGCCTGATCATTGCCTTGTTTACCTCATCAGGGCCCTCGAAGAATCCCGATGAACGTCCGATGTACTTCTTCAGCTCGGGAGACAAAGTCTTTTCTGTCAATTTGTTTTTCCCCGAAACCAGATTATTTGATGGGAGACCAGCTTTCTGTGCGCAGGAGCTTGCTTTCCCAGCGGTCGCGGTACTTCAGCCCTTCTATCATCCAGTCCCCCGGCTGCGACGGCGGCACGCCGTGGGGGATTATCAGGGACAGTAGCTCCCAGTTGTGAATCTTTGAGAGTACGATTGCCTCATGCCAGGGTCCGCCGCCAGGGCAAGTGCGCCAGCCAGCAACTACCGTGATAACAGGCGGCTGTATGGCTGCGACCTGCGCTTGATATACTTTATGTAAAGCCACTACATATTCCTCCAGCTTACCCAGATAGGGCCAGCCGGTATCAAGTATGTAGAGCCCAGGAGTTCCATCGTCGGGCGCGGTTCCTACAGAGTCGAAGTCGACTTCCTGGAGCGGTGATAAGCGGTTGGGCAGAAGCATCTTGGATACGACGTCACGGCGATACTGGCACACATCTTGATTCCATTTCTTCCACTTGCGGTCGTTCACCATTTGATTGACCAGTGTGCCCCACGACTGCCAATCACGGACAGCGGTGATAGAGACTGCTGTATAGCTTATATTAGTCATCATAGTGAGTTCCCAAAACCAGAGCACCCTGGCAAGCCCGTCCTTCTCAATGAGTGGCTTCCAGCGATCCCGCATTGCCTCAGAGAACTCCTCCATCTTGCCACCGATGACTTCATGTATTTCCTGTAGAAATATCATGGTTCGGGCTCCCTTCACACTGCCGCTCACTTACCCTTAAATGTCGGCTCTCTTTTCTCAAAGAGTGAATTCATGCCCTCCTGGAAATCCTCAGTACCAAAGAGTATGCTCATGATATAGACCTCGTAGTCCATGTGCTCCGCCAAGTCAGGTTCATGAAGCGCCCTATACATAGCTGCCTTTGTCATGGCCACTGCCAACGGCGCATTTCTGGCTATCTTGGTCGCCATTTCTCGGGATGTCGCCATCAAATCACTAGCTGGGACAACCTTGTTCACCAGGCCGATTCGCTCTGCCTCTCTGGCATCTACCATATCGCCCACAAGTGCCAACTCCAGGGCTTTGGTCAGCCCCACGGCACGAGGCAGAAGATACGTACCACCACCGTCGGGGATAAGCCCCCGTTTCACCTGAAGCATGCCGAACTGCGCATTCTCTGAGGCAATTTTCAGGTCGCAGGCTATAGCCAGAACAAAGGCACCGCCCAGCGTCAGGCCGTTTATGGCAGCAATCACCGGCTTGGGCATACTCTGTATCTTAAGCACAAGGGTCAGAAAACTCTTCTCATCATAAGCAACTCCGCGTCCTCTGACCGTGCTGGCCATGGGTGGCAGATTCTCAGTATCCATTGTTGCTGCCCAGTTGAAATCAAGGCCTGCTGAGAAAACCTTACCCTCTGCTGTGAGGATAATCGCTTTCACTTCTTTATCTTTGGCCAACTCTTCAAACGCCATATCCATCTCGCCCATCATTACCATATTGAAGGCATTGCGTTTATCCGGTCGGTTCAGGGTGACAGTCCCGATGCCGTCCCGCCTGTTAACGAGAACCATCTTATAAGGCATCTATGCCTCCTTCAGAATGTGGCTAGCCCTTTGAGCTAATATCCGTCCCAGGGGAGAATTGCCCACCAGAAGCTCCTCTGCTTCCCAAATGATATTATCAATCAACTCTTTTACGGTGACGACTCTTTCGATCGCTCCCACCGCCATGGAGCCACCCATGACAGGCAGGGGATGCGACGTAGAATGCGGTTTTGCGTCGCCCACCACTTTATAAACTTCTTGTCTCCTCGTCAGCTCGTCCAGCCCCGGTGGGGGTGGTGCAAATACCCTGTCGCGTACCTCGGGGTCGTAGGGACTGGCATTCACCAGGGCTTGCTTATGACGTTCAGAGATAGGGCACTCTTTCGTAGCCATAAACACAGTGCCCAAATATACCGCTTCCGCACCCATCGCCAGCGCTGCCAGGAAGGTGCGTCCGTCTCCGATACCACCGGCCGCAATCACGGGAATTTTGAGCATTTTCGTGGCCATGCTGACTGTTGTCAGCGTTGTCAAATGAGAGGCAGCCTTCTCACCCTCGCCTTCAATCCCCACTACGACCAGTGCATCGGGGCCATGACGCTCGGTGGCGAGAGCATGCTTTATCGTCCCTACTTTATGAATCCAGGGTATCCCTGCTTCCTTAATGCGCTTGCCGAGCTCTTCAGCCTTGTAAGCCGATGTGAATATGGCTGCTACGCGTTCCTCTATGGCAACATCGCAGAGTTCGTTTATTCTGGGATGCCCTATGAGCGATAGGTTTACGCCGAATGGTTTATCGGTCATGGACCTGGCTTTGCGTATATCATTGTGCAGCTTTTCGGGAGTGCCCAGAGCAGTTGCCTCTATGATGCCGAATCCTCCGGCCTCTGAAACAGAGGCTGCCAGGACTGCTTTGCCGAACCCGCCGAAGGCGGCCTCAACAATAGGGTATCTGCAACCCAACAGCTCGGTTACCCTGGTCTTCCACTCCATGACGATAGTTCTCTAGCCCTCTGTGTGTTCTAACTTACCAGCTTCGGGGCAAACCCAATCCCATAGCGCAGATGAGGTTTCTCATTATCTCAGAGGTGCCTCCTGCCATGCTCAACCCCAGGCACTGCTGACATTCCTTTTCGTACCGTCCCTGCAATGGGGCCCATCTGGACTCTTTCACCTGCGCATAGGGCCCTAGGATCTCATACGCGCTGAAGTTGAACCGCTGCACCATCTCAGTGGCCAGTATCTTAGCTCCTGCAGCCATGGGCGCCGCCATCACCAGGCCACCCTTAATCTGGTTCCAGAGTACCGAATAAGAGAAGGTGCGGCCAATATCTATTTCGATTGCCATCTGGGAGAGCCTGTGTTTGACCAGGGCGTTTTCGGACAGCGCCTTGCCATCGCGTTTTGTCTCCTGGCAGAACTCTAAAAGCTCCCCCAACTCTCTCTTCAAGTAGGCAAAGAGCTCGATCATAGAACGCTCGAAATTAGCTGTCATCTGCGAAGCTACCCAGCCTTGATTTTCTCCACCCACCATGTTGCGTGCCGGAACGCGAACATCATCAAGAAAAACCTCGTTGAACAGGTGTGAGCCATCCAGACTGTAAATAGGCTTTATGGTGATGCCCGGAGTCCTCATGTCTAACAGAAAGAAGGACAGCCCCCGGCTTCTCCTCTCCTGCGGGTTTGTCCGGGCGAGCAGGAAGCCCCAGTCGGCGCGATGGGCGCCACTGCTCCATATTTTCTGGCCGTTTACGACGTAATCATCTCCGTTTCTTACGGCACGGGTGGTCAGGGAAGCCAAATCTGAGCCGGAGCCCGGCTCGCTCCATAGTTGTGTCCAGAACCGCTCCGCCTGTGCTATGGGAGGCAGGTGCTCCTTTTTCTGCTCCTCACTTGCACTTACCAAGAGGGTAGGAGCCAGCAGGCTTATGCCCCAGTGGTCAACTCCCGCTCCCCGGTTGTAGCCCATCACATCGCTGAATATGAACTGCTCTATGAGTGAAGCATCTTCTCCACCGTACTCCTTAGGCCAGGCACGTGACAGCCAGCCCTTTTCGGCCAGCTTCCTAGCCAGCTTCCTGTGAAACTCCCAGCAACAATCTATTCCGAATATAGCCTCCATCGATGTCCCCCACTCAGGAGGGGCATATTTCATCTCTGCCTGAAAAAAATCGTTAAACTCTTTTCTTAATGCCTCCTCTTGGGGAGTAAATCGGAAATCCATCTTGGCTCCTCTCGCTTATTCTAAATTGTGGCTGTTTCCAGTTCGCCCAGAAAAGCAGAGCGACCCTTCCAGTATCTCTCCCTTTCCGCCAGTATCGCCGTCGCCTGCCCTGCTCCTCCTGGTATAGATGCCAATCCGTATCGGGAATGACGGCGGTTCATCTCATGAGCCATTGTACCCAGCAGCCATATCCCGCTCGCTCCCACAGGGTGGCCGATGCAGCAGGCACCGCCGTTAACGTTCACTTTCGCCGGATCAATGCCCAACTCCTTTATCAGCACCAGGGGCACTACTGCAAAGGCTTCGTTTGTCTCCCAGAGGTCTATATCGGCTGCCGAGAGGCCTGCCCTCTCCAAAGCTGTCTTAGATACCATGCAGGCGCCATACGGCGCAATCTGGGGATCAATTCCCGACCAGGCCATAGACCTTATAGTAACCATTGGTTTTAATCCCAACTCTTTTGCCTTCTCCTTAGACATGAACATTGCCGCAGCAGCTCCGTCGACCTCTTTAGAGCAGCTTGCGGCGTTTATCTTTCCATCCGGCTTGTAAACGGGCGGCAGGCAGCGCAACTTCTCGATAGTGGAGTCGGCCCTGACACATTCATCGTGGTCTAAGACCACCTCTGTTCCATCGGGCATCCTGATCTGCACCGGAATCATCTCATTTTTAAACTTCCCTTCTTTCTGTGCTTCAGCAGCCCTCAAGTTGCTCCTCAGTGACCACTGGTCGAGTTCCGCCCTGGAGATATCAAACTTGTCAGCAACAAACTCGGCGGCAAGGCCGAGACCCATGATGGCGGTGGGGTCAATCCTATCGAATATCTTGGCGTTCGCCTGCCAGCGTGCGGCGTATTCCTTGGCAAGCTCAAATAAATCTGCATCGGGGAGGATAACAGGATTAGGGAAATGGGACAGGCTCTCCAGCCCTCCCGAGATAATGACATCTGCCTGGCCTGATTGAATAGCCATCGCAGCGAATTGAGCGCCAGCCATACTGGAGCAGCAGGCCCTATCCATACTTACGCCCGCGACTTCAAAAGGAAAACCGGCCGCCAGGGAGATATCTCTGGCAACATTAGCCTGCTCCCCAATCTGAGTCGGCGTACCGATTATTATGTCATTTACTAAACCAGGATCGACCCGGGTTCGTTTTATCAGCGCCTGAGCTACAATGATTCCCAGGTCGTCGGACCGAACATCAGCAAAAAACCCTGGCTTTTTCTTGCTTGCCCTGCCGAAGGGCGTTCGCACGAAATCTACTACCACTGCTTCCTTAAGCTTAGCCATCCCTTCACCCTACCTTCCTAAAGTGCGCTTCGCACAATGCCTATCCCTTTTTCATAAGCTGCACAGCTTCTAGTAACTCTGGTTTCATACGCAATGGAGAAAACGAGACCAACCCGAGGAGGAATTTATAAGTTACGTCGTTACGCCACACTCCTGCTTTCGCCTCCCATCGCTTAAGTGCAGGGTCTTTCCGTGCTGTATCACGTATGGCTCCCCAGGCTGCGATCATATCGCCTGCCGTCCAGATACTGAAGACCTCGTTGCTGTCGGCTTCACCCGCCGCCACCTGATAGCAGCCAGCTAGTTGCATACCCCAGTTTTTGGCTATGGGAACTAGCTCTTTTTTAATTGCGTTCATATATTCGTTGACTTTACCCGGAAAGACCCGGGCCATGCAGTGTAAATAGAAAGTGGACTTATAGTCTCCCTTATTAATCTGTGCCAGAGTCGGTGAGAAGGGAGCAGGTTCCAGTACTCTTCCCACACAATCGGTCCGGTACCGGATAGACTCCAGCTTCCACGTCTTCATCCAGAGGTCCTTGTCCTGAAACTTCCGTAATCGGTCCAGTGCCGCCCAATCGTCCAGCTCCCACAGGGCTATATTCTCGCTGTATATTATTCCTACTTTAAACATCCCCACCAGACGCAGCCCGATTTTCTCCACTTGAGGTACGTAATCAGTTTCCATTACATGCCAGAATTCATCCTCGGTCCAGGGGACAATCGTCAGAGTCTCATGTAAATAAAGCATTGTACCTCCCCTTCACACAGATTATGTGCTATTATGCTCCCTTGATCTGGTGGCTAGCGGAGCAACGACCAATCGGCTGGAATCCAGAACTTGTAGCTCGACTCCACAGTCAAGCCGATCGCCTTCTCCTTCCATTTTTGAAATGCTAGGTCTTTCAAGCGCGCCTTCCGCATCTGACCCCAATGTGCCCAGTCCTTAACCGACCACAGGCTGGTGATCTCATTCTGCCGCCCGCAGGCACCGAACCAGCAGTAGCAGCCAGCCAGCTTCATGCCACGGTCTTCTTCCACGGGCACCAGCTCCTTTTTCATCGCCTTAAGGAACTCATCCATCTTTCCGGGCAATACTTTCGTCTGCTCCCAGTAATAAAGCGCATTGCCGGTGAAATCGCCTTTCTTTTGGCGCTTTTTAATCGTTTCTACCGTGGGTGAGAAAGGTATAGCCTCGAGCCAGCTATCGTACCAGTCCTGCCGGTACTTCAGTGCCAGCCGCTGCCACGCCATACCATCGAGGTCCTTGAAGGTGAAACCGCCAAGGCTGTCTACCGAGACCGCCTCCTCTCCCATCTCCCATAAGGCGAGAGCTTCCCGGTGCCAGAAGGCGTTTTTAAAAAAGCCTACCGTCTTCACATAGCGGTTCCAGCCAGATATCAGATGATTTTCAGCGGCATCTATATATTCATCTATCATGCCCGGCTGCACATCCAGAAGCTCATGTAGATAGAGCATGGCCCTTACCCCTCCTTTCACTAAATTCTAGTTCCCGCTCATTCGAGAGCACCTGCTACAAGTAAGTCCGCGATTTCATCGTCGGACATCCCTAGAATTTCCTTTAACACATATTCATTATGCTGACCCAGGCAAGGGGCCGGCATAGTAAGCACATTAGGTGTCTTCGAGAAGCGATAAGGGGGAGGATGGTAGATGTGTGGTCCTATCTCGGGATGTTCCAGAATAACGTGGGTGCCACGGTGGTTCAACTGGGGGTCTGCCACCAGGTCTTCGCCGCTTTCCACTAGGCCTGCCGGCACTCCCGCTGCCTGCATTCGCATCATTACTTCCTCAGGCGGGAAGTTAACCGTCCATCCCTCAACAAATGCGTTTAGCTCGTCTTCATTTTCTTTTCGACCGACAAATGTGACGAATCTGGACTCTTTAGTCCATCCCAGATTGCCGATGACATTACAGAAGCTGCACCATTCTTCATCGCTGCTCACAGATATGGCGCACCATCTCTCTCCTTCTCCTTTGCAGCGATAGATGCCATGCGGAGCAGCGTAGTTACACCTATTGCCCATGCGTCCCAGAATTCGCCCGTTTAGCATGTAATCCATGATAGGCGGCGCTAGGAACTGAGCGCTGCATTCCAGTTGAGAGAGCTCTATATACTGTCCCTTGCCTGTCTTCTTTCGGTATATAAGCGCCGCTATGAGAGCAGTCAGCATGTGCGGGAAGGTGAGGAAATCAGTCAGGGCTCCAAAAGGCACTGTCGGGTCTCTATCAGGCCATCCCGTGATTTCAGTGATGCCGCCCAGCGATACACCCACCATTCCATGTCCAGGCATCGCACTGTAAGGGCCTGTCTTGCCCTGGAGCGCGGTGGCGACATGGATAAGGCTCGGCTTCTCTTTCCTCAAGCTCTCATCGTCCAGGCCGAACTTCTCCATGATGCCCGGGAGATGGGCGTCGGCAACTACATCCGCCCATTCATTGATAATCCGCTTGGCGAGCTTCTGGGCCTGAGGCATCCGTAGGTTGAGGGTTATGCCGTACTTGCTATCGTTGTAGACGGCGAAGAAAGCGCTGCGGTTTATTCCTGGCTTCCAGTCTTTGTAAGGAGGCGATACTCTACAGATATCCGGTCTGGTAACGGACTCGATATGGATAACAGTCGCCCCCATGTTGGCCATGAACTTCATAGCGATAGGGCCGACCCCCAGCCAGGTGAAATCAGCGATTTTGACCCCTTCAAATATGCGCTTTTTCGCCACCTGCTTCCTCCTCACTAGCATACCGCAGAGTTCAAATGACGCCAGTTTCTTTGAGTATGCGCAGGTTATCCCGGGACAAGCCTAGCTCTCCTTCATAAATTTCCCGGTTATGCTCCCCGATCAGGGGAGCGCGTCTCGATATTTTCCAGGGCGCCTCCGCAATCTTGTAGGGAGCCCCAACATACGTTATAGCTTCCCTCAGTTCCGGATGTTTTACCTGCACATAAAAATCCCTGACCTTAAGCTGGGCGTTCTCCGCCAGGTCTTCGGTAGTGCTTACGGGGTAGATTATCATGCCTTTCTCCCGCGCTTTCTCATATATCTCAGCCTTGGTCTTGCTGGCAAAAAACTTAATCAAACTGTCTTCCCAGGCATCCACGATTTCTTGCGTCAATGCCATGGCATCTACCTTCTCCGTCCAGTCCTTGGCCTCCCAGTCCTTCTTATCCTCAAAAGCACCCAGCATCCCCTCCTCAGCCATCCACTTTATCAATGGCGGCATGGAGATAGAAGCTAGCTGGCCTCCTGCGATCAGAAAGCCCACATGGCCGTCTTTGCAGGGAAAGGCGAGTCTGAACAAAGCTGTACCCATCGAACGCCTGGAGCCGGCCCTAAAGAGGTTTATTTTCATCATGTCCCAGAACTGCACCAGCAGAAGTGTTGTCCACAGCATAGATTCCTGCATGGAGACGTCAATGTGCTGTCCCTCCCCAGATGTCTCCCGGTAGTAAAGAGCTGCTAGCGTCGCCGAGGCAGCATGGGCGTCTGCGACAAGGTAACTATGAGGGAAGCTGATTTGACATGGAGGACGGTCATCGTCACCAGTGACATATGCCTGTCCGGCCATCGACCAACCTATGAGGTCATCAGCCTTCCAGTCTTTGTAGGGGCCTGTCCCGCCAAAGGGGGAGATGGAGGTGACAATGATATCGGGATTTAACTCGCAAAGGGCAGCATATCCCAGCCCCAGCCTGTCCAAATAACCCGGTGAAAACGACTCCACCACGGCATCAGCGGTCTTAGCCAGACTCTTAAATATCTCTTTTCCGTCTGCAGACTCGATGTTCAGGGTTATGCCTCTTTTGCTGGTATTGTAGGCCCACCAGTAAATACTCTTCTCAGGATCGGGGATATCTTCGTAGAAGGGGCCAATATTTCTCGAAGGGTCTCCACACGGCGGCTCGATCTTGATAACATCAGCGCCCAGGTCTCCGAGAACCTTTCCACAGTAAATGCCCTTGTGGTCGGTCAGGTCCAGAATCCGGTAGTCGCTTAAAAGGCCTTTATTTTTCTTACGTTTTGGCATGTTTCATCACCCCTGCGATACTCCCGCATCACGAGTGTATCGATCTCACTTACTTCCCTTTAAA
>JAJYLC010000046.1 GCA_021787935.1 Chloroflexota bacterium
TCCTCATTGCCCTGATGGCGGCTCTCGACTTCCGCCGCCGCACCGGCAAGGGGCAGTATATTGACCTGGCCATGCTGGAAGCCAGCGTGCATCTGGCGGCCCCGGTGGTGATGGACTACACCGTCAACGGCAGGATACAGAACCGCATGGGCAACCACAACCTTGGCTATGCACCTCACGGGGTGTATCCCTGCAAGGGCGAAGAGAGATGGGTTGCCATAGCCATAGCTACCGACAAAGAATGGCAAGCTTTATGTAACATAATGGGCAATCCCGATTGGACTAAATCTCCCAAATTCGATACCCCGCTGCACAGGACAGAGAACCAGGATGAGCTTGACAAGCTGGTGGGACAGTGGACCAAGGGCTACACTCCTGAAGAGATAATGACCAGGCTACAGGCGGTGGGTATAGCCGCAGGCGTGCTTCAGACCGGCGAAGACCTTGTAGACAAAGACCCGCAGCTAAAACTGCGTCAGCATTTTGTGGAAATGGACCATCAGGAAATGGGTAAACACCTCACCGAGCGGCCCCCGTTCAGGCTCTCCAAAACACCCTCGGAGCCGCAGCGACCCTTTCCCTCTTTCGGCGAGCATACAGAGTATGTCTGCAAAGAGATTCTGAAGATGGGTGACGCCGAGTTCGCCGAACTCATCGGCGCTGGTGTCCTGGCCTAAAGAAACAGGCATTCGATATATTTTACGTAGGGGCGTTCAATTGAACGCCCCTACATCTACCACGATCGGGTTAGGTTCGAAAAATACTGAGCTAAGAGTGCCATCTCTGTAATTTACTCATACCCTACCTTGTGACCCGCTCTATCACCTTTGCTACGAATTCGTTCTTCTCTTCCTCCGACATTCCGGCAGTCCCCTGCTCCATCAGACTTGTGACCATATTCAAAACGAATTCGACTCGCTCCTCCTTGGCAATGCCGGGAACCATCATATTCACGCAGTGAGGCATCATCTGAGTCATCATATGCGGCATCATTGCCGGCATCCCTGCACCCTGACTGCCTCCCGTCATCCCTGACATCATGCTCATCATCATCCTGGGCATCATTTCCATCATGTTGATCCCCTCCATCATTTTGGGCATCATCTGCTCCATCATCTTCTGCTTGTCCTCTGCAGTCATATCAGCGAAAAACTTCTCCATCATTTTGCTCATCATGTCCTGCTTATCCTCCTTACTCATACTGCCGAGGAAAGCCTCCATCATTTCGTCCATTGCGCCCATCTGCCACCTCCTTTCAGATTTCTTAAGAGACCTGACGTACATACCAACCGGGTCACTGTTCCAGTATTGCTTCAACATCCTTATAGGCCCGAATAATAACATCCTTGATGCGTTGAATTTTCGGCGCATCAAGGTCGCGATAATGCTTCCCCAGCAGTCGCCCCAGCCTCCCGATTTCAACCATCGCCTCTCGCATCTCGTCCATATCCCGGGGATCCCAGTGGTCTCGCATCTTCCCCTTGATGTCTTCGGCAAATTTTTTTCGCTCGGAAAGAAACTTGCGACCTTCATCTGTTATGGAGTAGATCTTTTTCCCGTCCCGCTGGACTGCTTCTACATAGCCCATTTCCTCCAGAAGCTGAAGCGTAGGGTAGACAGCGCCCGGGCTGGGCGTATAGAAGCCGTGAGACCGCTCCTCCAGCAGTCTGATTATCTCGTACCCGTGTCGGGGCTTATCCTTTATCAAATCGAGAATTACGTACTTCAGGTCCCCCTTCTGGAACGGGCTTTCCGGCCAGGGTTCACGGAACATCCCATGCATTCTGAACATTGTCATCACCCTCTTATTCGGAGTAGATTAATTATATCGTGTATTATCGCGATATATCGAGATAATACTACTAAATTTCTATTTTGTCAAGAGGACAAACTACACGGAGGCTGTGAATGTAGTGGCGAGGGCACCTCGCCCAATCCTGTTATTTTCGCTGACCGTCTACATATAAAAGGACTTCATCCATGCTTCTCTTAGGCAGAGGTCCCGGCTTTTCGTTACCATAACCGACAGCGACAACAAAGGGAACCATGTAGCTACGGGGAAGGTCTAACACTTCTTTTATTTTGTCCTTTTTCATCCAGCCCACATAGCAGGTGGCTAATCCCAGCTCCGTGGCCCTCAGGACCAGGAAAGCGGAGGCAATTGAGAGGTCTCTCAGCGCACGGTGCTCATTCTCCTCGCTCCATCCTTTTACTCCCTGCCTGTACGATTGAACGTCAGAGCAGCAGACTATTAGCACAGGTGCCTGATACACGAAATCCTGTTGAAAAATCTGGTTCTCCTTCAACCTTTCTTTAGTCTCATCATCTTTTATTACGTAATACCTGCACGGCTGTGCGTTGCTCGCGGAAGGGGCCAGCCTTGCTGCGTCAACCACCTCTCTGATCAAGTCAGCAGAAACTTCTTTGCGTTGGTATTTCCTTATGCTTCGCCTTTTCGCTATCGCTTCTTTAACGTCCATAATGGTCTCCTGTTATAGATTCTTATCCGTTTACCTAATATCACCTAAAAACAGCGGCGTACCGCATCCAGTCTTATGCACTTATGATAGACCCCGCTTCCGTGTGCGGTCAAGATGAAATTCCTGCAAATTAACTGGACAACTTACATTCCCCCGAGTTAGAATATCGCAAATCGAACTACAGCTTCACCAGGCTTTCTATGACAGTCAAAATTGTGACCGACAGTATCTGTGACATCGCTCCTGAATTGTCCGGAGAGATAGATATTACCGTGGTGCCGATCTATATCATATTTGGGCAGAAGGCATATCGGGACAGGGTGGATATCAGTGAGGACGAGTTCTACCAAAAACTGCTCTACGGCTCAGTTTACCCCACCACCTCCGTGCCCTCGCCCCGGGATTTCGCCGACGTCTACGATAAGCTTGCCGGGGAAACTGACGAAATCATCTCTATCCACGCCAGTGCCAAATTAAGCGGCATCTTAAACTCCGCCCTTTCAGGTACGCAGCTAGTCAACAAGAAATGCCGCATTGAAGTACTGGATTCCAAGTCGATATCGATCGGCCTGGGTCTTGCGGTTATGGCCGCTGCTATAGAGGCCCGGTCAGGAAAAAACCTCGAGCAGGTAACGCAGGCAACGCGGCAGGCAATTCTTCAGATTCATAATCGCAGTATGGCAGACACCCTCAAATACGCAGTCAGAAGCGGGCGTCTTAACAGGGCATATGGGCTAATAGGCACAGCGCTGGGGGTCAGGCCCGTACTCGGCTTGAGGGACGGCGAAACTTTTCTGGCTGGTTTAGCCCGTACCAGGGCCAAGGCTTTGCAGCGTATGTACGAATTTGCTGTGAGTTTTCCCAAAGTCCAGGAGATAGCGCTGGGTTACACCACAGGATATGATGATGCCAGTAATCTGGCCCAGCGCCTGAAGACAACCTTCCCCGAAGTCCCTGTCTATCTTGCGAGAGTTTGCCCCGGGGTGGTTATTTACGGAGGACCTGGCAGTCTGGGCATAGCGGTGAGAGAAAGCTGAGCCAGAAAAAAAGAACCTAGAATACTCGCTTTACTGCACGGTTCAAGGCTCTCTTAAAAAATCCAGCACTTCCTTGTTGAACCTCTTACTCTTTCCTATGAACACAGAGTGTGCCCCACCCTCAATTTTGACCAGCCTAGCACGCGGTATCATTTCTGCCAGTACGTCCGACGAACTGGGTTTGATTATCCTGTCCGCAGTTCCCGCGATCACCAGCGTCGGAGCTTGAATCATTTTCAGCCTTTCCAGCGTGTCATGCCCGACGATAGCCTGGAACTGTGCAGCAATACCCCCGGTCGCCATCCGTCTTGCGTAGATGCCCGTAAAGGGGAAAGTGCAAATTCTATACAACCTGCTGTTGAAGGCCAAGGGGAATTCGGCGCGCAGCACTTTAACTATGGGGATTTTTCTCAGTTCATCGGCAGGACAGCCCTCTGCAAGCCCCATGCCTCGGTAATACTCGGGAGTATGCCCACCCGAATCATCCTGACGTGCATAGGTGCATCCCAAGACAAGCTTATTTACACGTTCCGGATAATTAATGGCAAGCTCCTGAGCAATGTAGCCGCCCATGGAAACGCCCAGTATATGAGCTTTCTGTATACCCAGATGATCCATCAGACCCGCCGTGTCCTCAGCCATCATCCTGATAGAGTAGGGGCCGCTCGGTTTATCTGACTTTCCTACGCCCCTGTTATCGAAGGTGATTACCTGAAAATACTTTTCGAAAGCGCGTCTTTGCAAAATCCAGCCTCCACCGCTTGAGGCAAATCCCATAATCATGATAATTGGCTCGCCCTGCCCGTGGACTTTATAGTACAAATTTATAGCATTCACTTTTGCCTTGGGCATTCTTATCTCCCGGCCTGGCGCTTGCTGTGATTGATTTACCTGTATGGGCACTGCGGGTCCGGGCCAAGATAGTCTTCATCGCCGCTGGCACGGGCATATGCCAGCGCTATGGCGCGACAACCGCGGCATACTGACCAGTAACGGCAGGACTCGCAGCCGTTGTGATAGACCTCCTGCTTGCGCAGAGACCACAGCACCGGCGATTCGACCCAGAGTTCGCGGAAGGAGACTTCTTTGATATTCCCTACCGATAAGTCCATACGCCGGCAGGGCATGATAGTGCCGTTGGCAGTGATGGTTACGCCGAAGATTCCCGCAGCGCAGCCGCCTACAGGCATCTCGGTTTGGGGGATATCCCCCTCCATACCGGAGATAGCGGCCAGCGGGTCGCGTGAGGTAACCACCACCTTGCCCTTTTTCTTAAACTTCTGAAGCCCGTCATAGAAACGTGCTACTTCCTCACGGCTCAATGCCTCGCTGCTGAGTCCCTTGCCCCTGCCTGTGGGCACCAGGCGTGAGAAAGCGATAGCACCCACCCCCAACTCCTCAGCAAGGCAGACTAACTCGCCGGTTTCACCCATGTTAAGCCTGGAGACGGTTAGATTGATATTGGCCTCAACGCCCTCAGCTACCAGGTTTCTGATGCCTTTCAGCGTGCGGCTGAAAGACCCTCTGCCTCTCAAGTTATCGTGTGTGATCTCAAGCCCGTCCAGGCTGATCTGCACATCAGCTACCCCTGCCTCTTTGATGCGCCGCGCCATGTCGATGTCTATGAGAGTGCCGTTGCTCATCAGTGACACCGAGAAACCGCAATCGCGGACATACCCGATTATTTCGAAGAGGTCTTTGCGCAGAAACGGCTCGCCGCCGGTAAAATGAAAGCTGGGTGACATCTGCATATCATATTCCGTCACCCAGCTTTTAAACGCACTTTTTACGTTGTCGATTGCCCCGCAGATTTCCTGGTAGCTCATTTCTGACACTGCTCCAGACTGATAGCAGTGTCGGCATCTCAAATTACATCTCTCGGTCAGATGCCACTGGACGAAGAAATCGTAGGGCGTGCCCTTCATTGCAACTGCCTCATTGCCAAACTGGCAATTACTTACCCTTTCAGGACTTTCAGGCGAGGCAGCTCTTTCCCAGACTCTTACTCTTCTCCAGGGCTTCTTTCAAGCTCTGGAAGAGTCTGGTCTCCTTATCCCTCAATTCCTCACTCATCGCCCTCACCTCCTTCCAGGCTAAGATGCCACCGACTTGTAGCCGCATTCTAACATCATGTGGTAAGAGTCTGTCAAGGTTTTAAGCGTTTTTGGCAGAAAAATGTAAGAGATTTGTAACACCCGCTGTGATTTAACAATAACAGAATATATAAAGATTGGTTGAGATAGAGGCCGTGGTCTTGACAGTCATGACTGGAGGAGCGTAATCTTACTGGCAGATGCGGTTGAGGCACGAAATGTCTCATCCCCGAATTGAAACATACCCAACCCGACTGACATAATCAAGGGACCTAGGCGAGACACTGCAGACACGTGTAGAAAGGAGCATATCTTTGTCAGTGTTCAGCTTTAGCGAAGCCCATGATTTATTACGTCACGAATTGAGAAAGTTCGCACAGAAAGAAATTGTACCCAATGCAAGAGAAGAGTCCAAGCCAGACCAAACGATACGAGACCTAGTAAGGAAAGTAGGTGACGCGGGATATTTAGGTGTGAATATTCCTGCGAAGTACGGTGGTATGACCGCTGAATGGGTCAACTGGGTATCATGGGGTATCACAATGGAAGAGTTGGCGAAGGCTGATCCTGTGCTTGGGTTGGCTTTTCTTATGCCCATGATTGCCAACCAATTATTGGCAAAATCAACCGATGAGATGAAGCAGCAGTGGCTGACACCGATTATTAGAGGGCAGAAACTGACATGTTTTGCCTTAACCGAGCCCGAGTGTGGCTCTGACGCCGCTGCAATCAAAATGCGGGGGGTAAAAGATAGAGACTATTACCTCCTCACCGGTGAAAAAACGGCGGTTAGCCTGGGAATGTATGCCGACGTGGCAATTGTTTTCGCTAAGACCGACATGTCCAGGGGAATCAAAGGTACGAGCTGTTTCCTCGTACCGTTAGACCTGCCCGGGATTGCCAGGTCACCATTTTCCGATTTGGGGCTCAGGGCATCAGGGCGCGCTTCGATAACCATGGACAATGTGCGAATTCCAGCTAAGCACCTCCTCGGAGAAGAAGGGCGAGGATTCTATATGGCTATGGAGCAGTTTGATTTCATGCGAATAGGACTTGGACTTGCAGCATTAGCTCAAGCCCAAGCCGCACTGGAAGAAACAATGGATTATGCCAAACAACGCACTGCTTTTGGACAACCCATAGCCAAGTTTGAAGCGGTTTCTTTCAAGATTGCTGAGGCAGCTACGCTTATTGAGGCAGGGAGATGCCTGTGCTATCATTCTTTCTCTCTTATAGACCAGGGCCTTTCGCACACCAAGGAAGCAGCAATGTGCAAGTGGTGGTGTCCCCGAATAGCGGCAGAAATAGTTCATAATTGTCTGCTTGTTTTCGGTCACATAGGATACAGTGAAGAGCATTCGATTTCACAGAGGCTTAGAGACGTTATCGCTTTTGAAATTGCCGACGGTACAGCAGACATAATGAAGATAATCATTAGCCGAGAACTTATGGGTAGGGAATTTCGGCCCTATTGAACCCCAGAATGGTACATTAGGAGACGCTGGATTCGCGACTCCTGAATGGGAAACATCGAGGAGGATAAATAATGACTACTGACGACCAGACCGAGAAGAAACGCTGGATAAAGGTTTCGGGTTTCAATTTTTCAGATATCATCTACGAAAAGAGGCCTGGTGTAGCCAGAGTGACAATAAACCGTCCCCAGGCATTAAATGCATTCACGACCAATACCCAGCGCGAACTGTTAGAGGCCTTCACAGACGCCGGCGATGACGAAACCATTGGAGTCGTGGTGCTTACCGGTGCCGGAAATAAGGCCTTCTGTACAGGGGGAGATGCCAAGGAGGCGGAGGCTGGCTATCGCAGGGGTATGCTGGAACTGGACCACCGCGTCAAAATGGCTATTCGGGAGATGCCCAAGCCCGTAATAGCTGCAGTCAACGGCTTCGCCATTGGCGGAGGGCAGGTATATCAGCAGATATGCGATCTTAGCATCGCATCGGAAAATGCAGTCTTTGGCCAGGTCGGCCCCAAGGTGGGAAGCGCAGATGTTGGAATGGGCGCACTTGACCTTATGCTGGCCGTAGGAGAGAAGAAGGCCAAGGAGATATGGTTTATGTGCCGCCGCTACAGTGCCAGGGAAGCGTTGGAGATGGGCCTGGTGAATAAGGTAGTACCGCCGGATAAGCTTGAGGAAGAAACGGACAGGTGGTGCGATGAGATACTGGAGAAAAGCCCTACCATGATAGCGGCGCTGAAAGCTACCTTCCATACCGCCACGGCCTATATGCACGGAGTAGAGAATCTGGGATTCCAGCACCTTTGGAAATACTACGCATCAGATGAAAGTGCACACTGGAAGCAGTCGTTCTGGGAGAAGAAGAAGCCCGACTGGCAGAGGTTTCGCAGGAAAGAGCCGTATGCCGGTGTATATGAAGCTGAATAGTTGCTAGAGGAGAAGCCTATCCTTCCCTGACCGCTACGCCCATACCTCCCGGGCCAGCGTGCGTCCCCAGCGAGGAGCCAACTCTGGTTAAGTTTAAAGGCACATCCGGGAAAGCAGCTTTCAGACGGTCGGCAAACGCCTGCGCCTCATCGTGAGCGGTGGTGTATGATACTGCTAGCTCTTTCACTTTGGGAAAGCCTTTGACAAATTCGAACAGCCTCTCTACAGCTTTGGCTTTGGTACGAGCTACACCCACCAGAGAAAGGTCGCCCTCCTTCAAAGTAAGTATAGGTTTTACCCTCAGCGCCGACCCTATGAGGCCATAAGCCTTTCCCAGACGCCCGCCTCTGACCACATATTTCAGGGTATCCAGCATAAGAATAAGATGCACCTTGGGGATAGCCTGGCGCACCGCCTCGACTACCTTATCCAGGCTCGCCCCAGCCTTGGCCTGTCGCCCGGCCTCAATGACCAGAAGGCCTAAGGCCATCGAGAGAGATAGGGAGTCAATCACTTCGATGCGGCATTTCCTGGTGACAAGCTCCTTGGCCATCACCGCTGCGTTGTAGGTGCCGCTTTCCTTGGAGGTAATGTGAATCGAGATAATCTCATCAGTTTTCTCAGCAAGCTTGTTGTAGACATCAGCGAAGTCTCTGGGCGTGGGTATAGAGGTAGTCGGATGAACAGGGCCGTGGATCAGTTTATCGTAGAACTCCTCCTCGCTTATATCCAGTTTATCGCGATAGGACTTGTCTCCAAATACCACATATATCGGTACCACGGTGATGTCCAAATCCTGCATCAACTTAGCTGGGATGTCGCAGGTGCTGTCGGTCACCACTTTAACCGTCATATTTCTCCTTTGTGAAATTTTATCGTTTCCTGGCAACACCCAAATACTCGCTATATTCTACCAGACGGGATAGGGCTTTGGCAGCCCTGTCCGGGGTGGGATAGGGAGTCAGATAGTTCCCCTCCAGCTTCCTGTAGAGTTCACTTCCCTTGACCTCGTTGTTGACCCAGGCCGAGAGGATAACCGGCTTCTGATATCGCTTCATGAGCTCCATCGTCACGCCCAGGTTTTTCAGCGATTCCTCTTCGATAGCCCGGAGCAATTGGTCCAGGTCAGTCAGATTATTCCTATCCCAGGGGGGTGTACTCATGAAAGCAGAGAAACCGGCAGCCGCCCAGACAGCGCACGCAATCACTACTGCGTCTATGTTCTCGTCTTCCAAGAGAGGCAGAAGACAGGGATAGCTGAGGTCGCCGCTGGCGTCGACCGGGTTTCCCCGGGACCATCTTCCCGACAGCCTGGAGTTCAATTTATCAATCGTAGTTGGCGACAGATAAGGTATCTCCAAACCGTGCCTTCTCAAAGCGTCTGCAGCGATAACACCCAGGCCGCCGCCCACTGTCAGCACCGCTGCCCTGTTCCCTCTGGGCAACGGCTGCCCCAGCAAAACTAAAGCGACTTCGATAAGCTCGCCGACCTCCTCCACCCTGATCACCCCAGCCTGCTTAAATGCGGCATCGGAGACCAGGTCAGAGCCCGACAGAGCGGCAGTGTGTGACCTTGCAGCCCTGGCCCCGCTATCCGTGCGCCCCACCTTCATGATAACCACAGGCTTTTTTCTGGTAATCTCCCTCGCCAGCTTCAAAAAGCGCTTGCCTTCACGGAGTCCCTCAACGTATCCCAGGATGACCTTCGTCTCCTCATCCTGCCCCAGATACTCCAGGTAGTCCTCGAAGTGTGAATCAGCCTCGTTGCCGCTGCTGACATACTTGCTGAAGCCCAGCCCCATCTCGCTTCCCATAGCCAGAACGGTGAGGCCCAAATTCCCGCTTTGAGTAACGAATGATGCGGGACCCTGTTTCACAGGGGGTAAATATGTAGCCGTGAAGAGCTCGGAATGAGTATTGAAGTGTCCAGCACAGTTCGGGCCGACGAAGCGTATCCCGCCTCTGCGGGCGATTTCGACTATTTTCTGCTCGGCTTTAGCCCCCTCCTTGCCCGTTTCGGCAAACCCGCCGGAGATGATGAGGGCGGCCTTAACTCCGTTGCGCACGCAGTCCTCCATAGCAGCAGGAAGGGCCTCAGAGGAAACGGTTATCACTGCGAAATCCACAGTGTCAGGTACTTCAGCCAAACCGGGGTAGGCCTTTACGCCGAGCACCTCAGCCCTATTCTTGTTTATGGGATAGACCTTCCTCTGGCCTCTGGTCAATAACAGGTTGAGGATATCGCAGCCCCATTTGCCGGGGATGTTGGATGCTCCGATGACCGCCACCGAACGGGGATTAAAGAGGTAATCCAGGTGCTGGATAAGATTCATTACAGGAAATTTTTCTCTCGCAAGGTTAGAAGCTAAACTCCGTTAGAATGATACACGAAGGCGAAATAGATTGCAATGTTCTATATTGTGCGTTGTCCACGACTTATAAAACATATTGAACCTATCCAAGATTTGACTTTTCCGCCCGAATAATAGTAACCTATAATTTAATTCTACCTTTAATAAAAATATACGGAGCGCAGCTTAAATTGAACATACTTCTGGTTTATCCTCGATACCCGGACACCTTCTGGAGCTTCAGGCATGCCCTGAGAATCATCTCCAAAAGGGCGACCCTCCCACCCCTGGGTTTATTGACTATAGCCGCCATGCTTCCGCGGGAGTGGGACAAGAAACTTGTGGATATGAATACAGCCACCTTGACTGACCGGGATATCAAGTGGGCTGACTATGTGTTTATCAGCGCCATGGTGGTACAAAAAGATTCGGTGTTAGAGGTTATCAAAAAATGCAAGAGGCTCGGGGCTAAAATAGTCGCCGGTGGCCCGCTCTTCACTTCGGAGTGCGAAGAGTTCGACGATATAGACCACATGGTGCTTAATGAAGCCGAGAGCACCCTGCCGCTCTTCCTGGAAGACCTGAGCAAAGGCTGTGCCAAACATATCTATACATCCGCGGAAAGACCTGACATCAGTAAGACACCCGTCCCTCAGTGGTCACTGGCTAACCTGAAGAAATACGCCACCATGAGTATTCAGTACTCGCGAGGATGCCCCTTCGACTGTGAATTCTGCGATATCATCGTGCTGAACGGGAACAAGCCTAGAACCAAGACTACAGGACAAATCTTGGCAGAACTCGAGGCGTTATATAACAGGGGTTGGCGGGAAACCGTGTTCCTGGTAGATGACAACTTCATCGGCAACAAGAGGAAGCTAAAGGAAGAAATATTGCCTGCCATGATAGACTGGCAGAAAGGCAAGAAATTTCCCTTCGGGTTCATGACAGAGGCATCGATAAATCTCGCCGATGACGAAGAGCTGATGGAACTCATGGGCAAGGCTGGCTTCGATTCAGTATTCATCGGCATCGAAACTACTAATGAAGAAAGCTTGGTTGAGTGTAATAAACAACAGAATCGAAACCGTGACCTCATCGCTTCCGTTAAGAAAATCCAAAATCATGGGATGCAGGTGCACGGGGGCTTCATCCTCGGGTTTGACCATGACCCCGAATCCATTTTCAAAAGCCAGTCCAACTTTATCCAGAAGAGCGGCATCGTTACCGCCATGGTCGGTTTGCTGAACGCGCCGCGCGGCACCAAGCTATACCAGCGCCTGAAGAGAGAGAACCGCCTGGTAGAGGGCAAATTCACCGGCGACAATACCGATGGCTCGCTGAACTTCGTTCCCAGAATGGGCCGTGAAAAACTCCTTAATGGCTACAGAAACGTCCTGACCAGTATCTACTCGTCCAAGCAATATTACAAAAGGGTTAAGATATTTCTTAAGGAGTACAAGCCTCGGAAAAGAAAAGGACTCCCCCAGTTGCGGTTCTGGCATATCCGGGCGCTCATCAGGTCCATGTGGGTTCTGGGCGTTCTGGATAGAGACAGATGGTATTATTGGAGGTTTTTTATTTCGACCCTGCTCAAGCGTCCGCGCTCGTTTCCTATATCCATGGCTTTCGCCGTATACGGATTCCATTTCAGGACGATTGTCCGCAAGTACACCAAAACACCGATACAGGATATTAAGGCCTAGAGTCACACCAAATTGAAAAGATTACGCCCGATTGATGAGCAAAGCTATTAAAGAGCAGCTTGAACCACTGTTTTCCCCCAAGTCAGTAGCCCTTGTGGGCATCTCCCAGACAGCGACCAATGTAGCGTATATGTTCCTGCATAACCTCCTGGACGCAGGTTTCACCAGGGTCTACCCGGTAAACCCCAAAGGCGGGGAGCTGCTAGGTGTAAAAGTGTATCCCAGCATAAAGGATATCCCTGGCGAGATCGACTTAGCCCTGGTAACTGTTCCGCGCAGTGCGGTGCTCGGGGTGACCAGAGAATGCGCAGCTAAAGGAATAAAGGGAATGGTGCTTTATACGGGTGGATTCAGCGAAAGCGGCCCGGAGGGCAGAAAATTCGAGCAGGAAATGGTCAAAATCGCCCGCAAAGGAGGCACCCGGGTTGTCGGGCCGAACTGCGTGGGCACCTATAACCCGTCGGCCAGGCTCATCCCCCAGGCCATTCTGCCCAAAGAAAGCGGCCCCGTGGGTGTAATCTCGCACAGCGGCTTTTTGTTCTACTACCTGCTCATGTCTATCAATGACGCAGGCCTCAAGCCCAGCAAGGGAGTGAGTTGCGGAAGCGACTGTGATCTCACCTGCGTGGATTTCTTAGAGTATCTGGGAAACGACCCCGGGACGAAGATAATAGTGGCCTATCTGGAGGGGATAAGGGACGGGGAGAGGTTGATGCGGGTTGCCCGCGACATTTCGCCCAGGAAACCCATCATCGTGCTGAAAGGCGGCAACACCGATGCCGGTAGAAGGGCATCGGCTTCTCATACCGGCACGCTCGCAGTTCCTACCGCCATCTGGAAAGCGCTGTGCAGCCAGTCTGGAATCATCTCCGTAGACAGCTTCGAACAAATGATGGACACCCTGGTAGCGCTTCACCACCTGCCTAGGCCAAAGGGGAGAAGGGTAGGCATCATCACAACGCCCGGAGGGCTTGCAGTTACCTCCACCGATGCCTGCAACGAGCTTGGGCTGGAGATACCGCAGCTTTCGACAAAAACTCAGAAAGAATTGACCGCCGCAATCGCAGAAAGTGTGGGGACGAGTGTAACCAACCCGGTCGATTTAGGTCTGATAGCGGCTCTTTCTCCCGATAATTATATCAAAAATGCCATCAGAATCGTGGCCAAAGACCCGAACATCGATATGATTTTGACAGCTTTCACTGGACCTCCGTTTGACGACGATGTCAGGGATAGAAAGGTTGCCGACATACTGCTCAAAGCCATAGCAGACGGAGGCAAACCTACCGTGATTTGCGGCGCAACGCCGCAGGGATGGCCCAGGGGCGAACTCAGGTTCCTCGCGCAGAGCAACGTCCCGGTTTACCCCGAGCCTAAGAGAGCAGCTTACGCGCTGGCTAAGCTGGCGCAGTACAGTGAGTTCCTGCGGTCTGCCCAGGCCTAGCAGCCACCTTCAGTAAATACCGGAGCCAGTCGTGACAGTATCAGTTGTTAAATTCGATGGCACTTCTGAATCCATCGGCCGCGCGATCGAGCTATGCGGAGGCTTCGAGAAGCTTAACAGGAACGACCGGGTTCTGATAAAGCCGAATATCACCTTCAGCGGGTGGATGCCCATCCCGCCCTACGGCATGGTGACCACCTCAAAAGTTGTGGAAGGCATCCTTCTGAAGCTGAGGGAACACGGATGCAACAAAATCTCTATCGGTGAAGGCAGCATAACCGGCGTGATGGGCTCCAATACCAGAAGAGGCTACAAATACTCAGGCATTGACAGGATAGCCCGGAGATACGACGCCAGGCTAATCGACCTCAACGAAGGGCCATTTGAGCGGAAAGAGCTGGGCGGCATAAAGGTCGGCATCGCGAAGCCAGTGCTGGAGACCGACTTCCTGATCAATGTGCCGGTGTTGAAGACCCACCTTCAGGTGAAAGCATCCCTGGGACTTAAGAACCTGAAAGGATGCCTTGATACAGCTTCCAGAAAAGCTTTTCACATGAAGGGGTTAGAGCACCTGATATGCCTGCTGAATCAGGCCCTGAAATGTGACCTGACGATAATAGACGGCATCTATATGCTGGAAAAAGGGCCTGATGCGATGGTGGGCGTACCGCATCGCAAGAATATGATAATAGCCAGCCGCGACGTATTCGCCTGTGACTGCGTGGGAGCGGCAATCCTGGGATTCGAACCTTCGCAAATCGGCTATCTAAAAGAATACGCTGAAATCAATAACAGACCTGTAGATATAAGCGCTTTTCAAATCGCTGGAGAGCGCATAGAGCCCCTGAAAGAGAAGCTGGAGTGGGAATTGGAGCCTGAAAAAGAGCTGGTTGAGCTTGCTGGGATAACCGGCCTATCATTTCCCCATCCCGGACCACACATTTGCTCCGGCTGTTATGCCAACATGGTCTACTCTGTAGGAATATTCAGCAAAGTCAATCCCAACCTGAACTTCGGCGACACGCATATTTACTGCGGGAAAAAAGAGGCTCACAACGGGCCGGGGCAGAGGATAATCCTCTATGGCAACTGCGCCATAAAAAGCAATGGCAAGGAAAAGTCTGCTCCCAGCATCGCCGGGTGCCCGCCCCAAACCATGCCTACACTGCTCTTCCTGATGAAAACGCTGCTTTCAAGGCCAAAGATGCTCAAGATGCTGGCGCTGGGAAGTCCCAAGCTGATTGCTTTAAGGGCGGGCATATATTCGGGCAACCTGCCTAAATGGGAACGCTGCCGGCTGCCCGATTTCGATAGAAATCACTTCCGACCGTCGTTATGGCAGGAAGCTTCTAGAGCATTGTTCAGAGGGCGGAAGTAAGCCCCGACAGTACACTAGCCGATACGAGGGCGTTTAGAAACACAATTACCTTCCGTGCTTGACACGGAATCCAGAAAACCCAGCTTCAAAATTACGGTGAAGGTATCTGGATACCGACTTTCGTCGGTATGGTAGACTCATTGCCAAACGACCTCGATACGCTGGTTTACTTTAATCGCTTTACCTGCTAAAATAGCACACTGGTTATATACGAGAATAAAGACCGCAGCGACGGCAGGGGCAAATATATCCTGTTCAATCATTCATCAAGGAGAGCTGCCAGTGACTAGCAAAATAATCGATAGCGTCCTGAAGAACGGGAGAACCGTACTGACCGAGGTGGAGTCGAAACAGCTCGTGGCTGAAGCCGGCATACCGGTTGTCGAGACAAAGCTGGCTAAGACTAAGGCCGAGGCCATCTCGATCAGCAAGAAGCTGGGATTCCCGGTGGTATTGAAAATAGTGTCGCCCGATATTATCCACAAGAGCGATATCGGCGGCGTGAAATTGGGGTTGGCAAACGCCACCCAGGCGGGCAAGGCCTATACAGAGATTATGGCGGCAGCGAAAAAGGCAAACAAGAAGGCTGACATTCAGGGCATCTCCGTGCAGAAAATGGCCAGGCCGGGGGTCGAGGTTATCATGGGCATGTCCAAGGATGCTCAGTTCGGCCCTGTGCTGATGTTTGGCCTGGGCGGTGTGTTCGTCGAAGTATTGAAGGATGTCGCCTTCAGGATTGTGCCCCTGAACAAAAGAGACGCCAGCCAGATGATTCGGGAGATAAAAGGCTATCCCCTGCTCGAAGGCTACCGCGGGCAGGAGCCGGCTAATATCAACGTACTCGAAGACATACTGCTGAAGCTTTCCGATTTCGTGGACAAAAACCCCAAAATCAAAGAGATGGACCTCAACCCCATCTTCGCCTATAAGGACCGCGCCTTAGCTGTGGATGCAAGGGTAATACTCGAATCCTGAGCATGAGAAAATTGGGAGAAAGCGTAACAAATAAGCTGGATAGAGTATTCAACCCCCGCTCTGTAGCAGTAGTCGGCGACAAGCAGGCACTGGGCTATATGTGGCTGAAGAGTCTGAGTCATTTTCAGGGAAAGGTTTATTCGGTGCAAATAGACCCCAACGAACTGCCGGGGATAGCCCAACTGGGAGTGAAAAACTACCTTAGCCTTAATGATATACCCGGCCCTGTAGATTACGTTATCGCCGCAGTACCTCGAGCAGCAGCCCCCATTATAGTCAAGGATTGCATACAGAAGAATGTGGGCGGTGTTTGTTTTTTCACCTCGGGATTCGCTGAGACGAGCACTGAGGAAGGGATAAGACTCCAGAAAGCGATCACTGACCTGGCAAGAGAAGCTGGCTTACTTGTGGTTGGGCCTAACTGTGTGGGCGTCTATAATCCCAGGATCGGCCTGCTCCATAATACATTGCAGTCTTATGGAGATGGCGGACCGGTGGGCTTTATCACCCAGAGCGGCACTCACGCAACCCTCTTCAGTCTGGCAGGGCCGCGCAACGGCATCAGGTTAAGCAAGTCTGTAAGCTATGGAAATGCTGCCATACTCGACAGCACGGATTATCTGGAGTACCTCAAGACAGACGAAGAGACCGGGATAATCGGCATGTATATTGAGGCTGTCAAAGACGGCAGGAGGTTTTTCAACTTGCTCAGAGAGGTGGCTGAGAAAAAACCGGTGCTGATATGGAGAGGCGGGGAGAGCGAAGATGGTGCCCGGGCAACGGCTTCTCACACAGGGGCACTGGCTCAGTCAAGCATCATCTGGCAGGCGCTTACCCGGCAATGCGGCGCTATAAAGGTCGACAACCTCGACGAAATGATTGACACAGTCAAAGCGCTGCTGCATCTGAAACCGGCCAGGGGCAACAAAGTGGGTCTCATTGCTATGAGCGGTGGGCAATCGGTATCGATAGCCGATACCTTCGCCAGGGAAGGGCTCAAAGTCCCGCAGCTTACCCGGAAGTCGTACCAAAGGCTGTCGACATTTTTCAATATCATCGGGGGGAGCTACCGAAATCCCTTCGATGTATCCAGCTCGTTCTTGATGTCGGAGAATGCTATATCGAATTTGGCCAACATGCTGGATGTGATGGAGCAAGACACCAACATAGACTGCATCGTTCTGGAGCTGTTTACCATTGTCAGTCCGTTCAGCCGTGACCTTAGCAAACCGGACCCGCTCGTGGATACTATCCTGGAGTTCAAAAACACGACCAAGAAGCCTTTCCTGACCATCGTGAACGCGGTGCACACCGAGACACTAGCCATAGAGATAAGAGACATGCTGACCGGGAAAGGCATACCCTGCTTCCCCAGCTTCGAGCGTGGAGCCAGGGCATTGAAGAGGCTGGTTGATTTTTACCGGTTCCGGCGGGAGCAGCATTTGAATTAAATTAATACACGGGGGTTGATTAAAACCAATCTTTGGTAGAAAATATGGGACAAGGGAGAACAGAATATGGTTAAGATTAAATTGCAGAGAGTGGGGTCTAAAAAGAAACCTTCCTATCGCCTGGTGGTGGCCAATTCACGGTCGCCTCGCGACGGTGCCTTCATCGAAATTATCGGTCACTACAACCCTCTAACCGATCCAGGGACCATTGTCATACAGCAGGAGAGAGTACTGGAGTGGTTGGGCCGTGGGGCCCAGCCGACTCAGACTGTCGCTACTTTGCTGGGCAGAGCAGGGGTCAGTCATAAACTGGTTACTACTTTTTCGCGAAAAACGACAGACCGTAAGACACTCAAGAAATCGGAAAAGAAAGCGGCTGCACAAGCCAAGACTGCAGCAGCGCCAGAGGCAAAACCAGCGGCAGCACCCGAGAGCAAAGCAGCTAAAGCGGCAGAGGCCAAACCTGCCCCAGCGCCGGAAGGTAAGGCAGCCAAAGCGGCAGAGGCTAAATCTGCGCCGGAGCCGGAGAGCAAGGCGGCCAAGGCGGCAGAGGACAAGCCTGCCGCAGCGCCAGAAGCTAAAGCAGCTAAGGCATCGGAGGACAAACCTGCGGCAGCACATAAGGGCAAAGCAGCCAAAGCGGCAGAGGCTAAACCAGCCAAGGCATCTGACACCAAGCCGGCCTCACCTGATTAAAAACGCTGAATCGTGCTACTAAGCATCAGTCAAAGGACAAGGTAAAATGAAAGAGCTCATCGAGTACATCGCAAAGGCCATCGTGGACAAGCCAGAGGAAGTCAAGGTAACCGAAGTCCCCTCAGAAAACGGGATCATCCTCAGGCTTCAAGTAGCGCCTGAGGACACCGGAAAGGTCATCGGCAAAGAGGGGAGGATTGCCAAGGCGATGCGAACCTTGCTGCGCGTAGCAGCGATCAGGAAAGGGACTCGCGCCACACTGGAGATCATCTAAGGCATCTTGGTCAAGGGTGATGGGCAAGGAACCAGCACCTCCTGAGTTCCTTATTGTAGGACACATACTCTCCCCCTGGGGCATAAGGGGCGAGGTAAAAGTCGAGGTTGTGACCGATTTCCCCGAGCGGTTCGCCCCCCACAAAGTAGTCTACCTTAATACCCGCCAGCTTGAAATAGAAAGCTGCCGCCCTCACAAGCAGCATCTGGTGGTCAAGCTCGCCGCCATCGATAGCGTCGAAGAAGCGGAGAAGCTAAGAGGACAGGACCTCACAATCCCCCGTACTGAGCTATATCCTTTGCCCGAAGGAAAGTACTACGCATTCCAGCTCATCGGCCTCAATGTTGTGACCACCGAAGGGAAAAAGGTGGGAAAGGTCATCGACATTATGACCACACCCGGCAATGATGTGTACATAGTCAAAGGCAAAAAGGGTGAAATATTGATACCCGCCATCGAGGACGTAGTCAAGTCCATCGACCTCAAGAAAGGCAGGATAGTCATCGAAGCTATCGAGGGGTTGCTGTAAAGCGTTCGATGAACTCTGT
>JAJYLC010000047.1 GCA_021787935.1 Chloroflexota bacterium
AAACCCACCGCTGTATCATCATCTAATATCAGCAAGCCAAGCCCAACCGTGTTGTTAGTGAACGCCACTACTGCTGGTGTGTTCGATAACTACTACGCTATTCTCAATATCACTGCTAAAAATGATGGCGCCGATGGTGTAGTGATTGTGGTCGGAAGCATCACTCAAGCCGGGGTAACCCAGCAGAACGAAATACCTGTCTACCTGCCATCAGGTTCCTCACAAACTGTGAAGCTGGTGTTCCCTATCAAGTGGAAGGGAGGAGACTGGACGCCGACTGTACAAACGGAGGTTCCTTAATCCAGCATAAGCACAAAGACCGAGGCTAATCTAATACAACTGTACCACGGCTAACCACATAGTTCAAAAGATGCCAGGCGGCTGTACACCGCGCCTTCCCTGGTCAACAGGCTCCTCATTAAGCTGATGGATCCAACTATAAATGTTGTCTTCTCCCCTGTCTTCAGCTTGGCAACATTTTCCCCTAACCGCCGCTTTTCGTTTGGTGAAGCCTCATCCCGGACCCTTCCTAGAGTTAGATGAGGCGAGAAAGCCCTCTTCTCCGGTGGAAATCCCAGCGGGGTGAGAACACAGTCTATATTGTTATGTAAAGTACGAAGCGGCTCTATCTCCCCCTCTACACCAACCCAGACCACCCTGGGGGCAAAAGCATTGGGAAAAGCCCCGGGATCTCCAAGCTGGAGGCTAAAAGGAGCAACCCCTCTGACAGCTTCGGAGAGTGCCTTCGTCAGCGGCGGTATCTCAGTCTCATCTACGTTGCCCAGGAACTTGATAGTGAGATGAATGCCTTCAGGGTCAACCCATCTCACCGAAACGCTTTTGCCAGTTCTCAGGTTATCCTGCAACTGGGCAAGAGCTGCCTTAATCTGAATCGGTAGTTCGATGGCAATGAATGCACGTACTGGTTCCACGTTAGAGCTCAACTTAAAGACAGCAGCCTTCGAGCATTTCCCCCTAAGATCATGCTTTTGGCTTCCCCAGAGAGATCTAAAGCCTGAATAGATTTAACAAGTTTACTTTGTTTCATAAGCGGGAAGTCGCTGCCGTAAAGCACCTTCTCAGGACCTATAATCTGCGTAACATGCCTGAATATCTCGTCCCGGTAGAGCCAGGGTGAAGCAGCCGTATCAAAGTAGACATTGGATAGTGCTCTGGCAACCTCTGGCATTAAAGCGTAAAAGGGCAGTCCCCCACCCCAGTGGGCACACACTAAAGTCAAATCAGGGAAATTAGTTATGAAGCCATAAAGAAAACCGGGGGTAATATTCCCTTTACCGGAATAAAAATGCCCCACCGGCTCGGAGGCATGGGTGAGTATAATCATTCGATGCTCCATCGCAGTCTGGACTATTGGCCTCATAATACCCCTGTCAGTGAAATCAAACCCCTGCGTATCGCTTCTCAGCTCGCCGATGCCCTTAGCCCCACCCTTCACACAGCGCTCAAGCTCAACTATCGCTTGCTGACCTGCCAGAGGCTGTATAGCGCAAAAGCCCACCAGCCTGGTGGGATAACGGGCTATGGCTTCCAAAATATAATCATTGGTCTCACGGCAAAGCTCGTGGCTCGACCAGCCGATGTTGAGCACCACCGAGATATTAATGCCCTCTTTATCCATGTTGGCAATGAGTTCCTCGGCAGTGGCAATTTTAGCTTTGGGGTCTTTGTATAGAAGGTCAAAACAGACGTCGCGCCCCAGGTAGCGATCACGATTTTCCTGTAGCCACGGCGGCAAAATATGGGTATGAAAATCCACAATCATCGTCAGAATTATAACAAGGTATGGACGGTGGAACAAGGCAGTGTGCCAGCTATGTCATTGCGAGGAGCGCAACACAAGAAGCAATCCTTCGTGCCTAGTTGATAGTTAAGGGGTGCGTAGAGATTGGCACGGCCTCCTTCGGATGGCCTCGCGACAATATGGAGAGGTAATGACCCGGGATTTATTCTTCTCCCTCTTCCTCTTCCTCAAACTCCTCATCGCTGAAAACGCCAACTTCTCGCCCCTGATGCACAGTCACTATGAAATCATCACGGGCAACGTTGGCCGACATCACCAGATCTTCGTCAATGGTATCAATAAGGTCTTGAATACCATCCTGGCTTAAATTTTCTCCCACACAAAGGGTAGCGTAGACTATCGAAGGGGTGAAATGAATATCCACTTTGCCCACCTGCTCATCACCGTTGACTATAAGATAGGCCTCGGAGTGCGCAGTGCGGCATTCCCTTTCGAACCGATACTCTGCCATTATCAATCCTCCTCTATGGACGAACCTGCCCGCTGCCCATCACTATCCATTTATAAGTGGTGAGCTCCCTGAGCCCCATTGGGCCGCGGGCATGGAACTTCTGTGTGCTTATTCCTACCTCGGCACCCAGCCCGAACTGGCCGCCATCGGTGAAGCGTGTACTAGCATTGACATATACGCAAGCAGCGTCTACCTCATCCAGGAACTTCATAGCTGCCGAATAATCTTCCGTCACAATGGCCTCGGAATGACCTGAGCCATATCGCTCTATGTGCTCTATTGCCTCCTCCAGAGAATCGACCACCTTTACAGCGGCAACCAGAGACAGGAATTCTTTGCCCCAGTCTTTCTCAGTAGCGCGAACTGCCTTAATCGAAGTCAAAGGCTTCAGGATTTTCAGGGCTCGCTCATCGCAACGCAACTCCACGTTGGCCTTGCCCAATTCCTTGGCAACCATCGGCAGGTAGCTCTTCGCTACCTCAGCATGAACCAGTATAGCATCCAGCGCATTACAAACAGTGGGCCTCTGCACTTTAGCGTTATAAACAATGGCTGCCGCTTTTTTGAGATTTGCGCTCCTGTCGACGTAGGTATGACAGACTCCGATTCCACCCGTAACTACAGGCATGGCGGCGTTTTGGGCTACATATTTAATCAAATCAGCCCCGCCCCGGGGAATCACCAGGTCAATATAATCCCTCATTTTCAACATCTGCCCTACCATAGCGCGATCAGTTGATTCGATAAACTGCACCGCTCCCTCGGGTACCCCGGCACGATATGCGGCATTCTGTATTATCTTAGCCAGAGCCGAATTGGAATGCACAGCCTCCTTGCCGCCGCGGAGTATGACAGCATTCCCCGACTTGAGGCATAGCACAGAGATATCTACCGTAACATTGGGCCTGCTCTCATATACAGCCCCGATAACCCCCAGAGGGACACGTTTTTTACCCACCTGAAGACCGTTGGGCAGAGTACGCATCTCGAAAGTCTCCCCCACCGGATCAGGTAAGGAAGCAACAGCGCGCACATCGCCTGCGATACCTTTAATTCGCTCTGTGTTTAACAGTAGGCGGTCTAGCATGGCTGCGCTCATGCCTGCCTTCTGGCCTTCCATATAGTCCTTGTGATTGGCACGCAAAACATTATCCTGCTTGGCGATAAGGTCATCGGCGATGGCAATTAACGCCCTGTTTTTGACAGCAGTGCTCAGATACGCAAGTTTCTTAGAGGCAGCTTTCGCTGCCTTAGCTTTGATTTTAACCTCGTTATTAGTGGATGGCATGGTATCTCCTTAATATAGCTAAAGCGTTACCAGGTTATCGCGGTGCACCAGCTCAGCGCCGTACTCGCGGCCCAGAAGCTCAGCGATTCTATCCGAATGAGCCCCTTTGATAACTGCTACGTCGCTCGAGCTGTAGTTTGATATACCGCAGGCTATTTTTTCTCCAGTCTTACTGTCGAATATATTTACCACATCCCCGCGGTCGAACTCACCGCTAACCTTGTTAACGCCGGCAGGGAGAAGACTCTTGCTCTGGCTTCTCAAAGCTGTCACTGCGCCTGCATCAACGTATATCTTACCTTTGGAGAGCTGACTCAACAGCCAGCGTTTTCGACTTTCCAGCCTGGATGCAATCGGCTGTAAAAAAGTGCCAATAGCCTCACCACTGGCTAACCTGACAATGACATCACGCTCCCTGCCGTCGGCAATGACGACCGCTACCCCCGAAGCAGTAGCTATCCTGGCCGCCTCTATCTTTGTAGCCATACCGCCAGTGCCCCGCTCACTCAAAGTTCCCCCGGCAAGGCTCTCGATATAAGCATCTATCTTATCAACGCGTTCGATAAGCTTGGCTTTCGAATCCCGATGAGGATCGGCGGTATAAAGGCCAGCGGTATCAGTAAGCAGCATCAAAATATCGGCGTCGACAAGATTAGCTACCAGAGCGGACAGATTATCGTTGTCACCGAATAAAGTCTCCTGGATCTCCTCCACTGCAACAACATCGTTCTCGTTGATTATGGGTATCACACGAAGCTCCAGAAGTGCCGTTAAAGTGTTGCGGGCATTAAGATATCTGAGACGGTCTGAGAGGTCAGCCCTGGTGAGCAATGTCTGCGCGATGATTATCTCATGCCAACCGAAAAGCTGGTCATAAGCGTCCATAAGCCGGCTCTGGCCTACTGCTGCCAGCACCTGCCTGGAGGTGATCTCTTTGTGCTCTTCGCAAGTGCCCAGGCGGTGCCTGCCGGCTGCAATCGCCCCTGAGGTAACAATGACTACAGCCAGGCCTTCTTTATGAAGCCTGGCTATCTGTCCTACCAGAGAAGCCATGGTCTCAAGGCTAAGATGATCGCTGCCCCCGGTAAGCAGATTGGTCCCTAGTTTGACGACAATACGATGGTAATTCACAGGAAATCGCTCCTATTATAGCAGCGAAGTAAAGCGGTAACAACGATGAGCTTGCTTTACCGGGAGGATTAAAACTCTTTCGTG
This sequence comes from Chloroflexota bacterium, assembly GCA_021787935.1. Taxonomy (GTDB): domain Bacteria; phylum Chloroflexota; class Dehalococcoidia; order SZUA-161; family SZUA-161; genus JACWAE01. Next base: position 4,777 of record JAJYLC010000047.1, read on the forward strand.
AGGGTAGTTAGAAACTCAGCGTTAGAAGAGGTCTTCGACAATCTCTCCAGCACGCGCTCCGTAGCCTCAGTGGAGTTAGGTGAGTTAGTGCTCATAAGGGTAATCATCCTGCGCACTACCCAGACCTGCTTCAGCGTATTTTCATCGAGAAGCAATTCCTCACGCCTGGTGCCGCTGCGCTGGATGTCTATGGCAGGGAAAATCCTTCGCTCAGAGAGCTTGCGGTCGAGATGAAGCTCCATATTGCCTGTGCCTTTGAACTCCTCGTATATCACGTCATCCATTCTGCTGCCAGTATCGATAAGGCAGGTCGCTATGACAGTCAGGCTGCCTCCCTCCTCCGTGTTCCTGGCCGCACCGAAGAACCTCTTGGGTGAATAGAGAGCTGCAGGGTCGACTCCTCCAGAAAGAGTGCGCCCGCTTGATGGCATTTCCAGGTTATAGGCACGAGTCAATCGAGTGATACTGTCAAGCAGGATAACCACATCCATGCCCAGCTCTACCAACCTTTTAGCCCTGTCCAGCGCCACTTCAGCCACCCTGGTATGTTCTTCTACAGGCTCGTCAAAGGTAGAAGCAATTACTTCCGCCTTAACGGATTTCTTCCAGTCAGTAACCTCCTCGGGCCGCTCTCCAATAAGGCAGACCATAAGGTGCATATCGTTATAGTTAGCAATGATGCCATTGGCGATATGCTTCAGCAGCATAGTCTTTCCAGCCTTAGGAGGAGAAACGATCAGTCCTCGCTGACCGCGACCGATGGGAGCTATGAGATTCAGCAGTCTTGTTGATAGATTATTAGGAGTAGTCTCCAGGTTAATCAGCTTGTTAGGAAAGATAGGCGTCTTGTGCTCGAATAAAGGGCGTTCTTTAGTCGCCTCAGGGTCCATAGCGTTGACTGTCTCGACACGAAGCAAGCTATGATATTTTTCACCGTCCTTTGGAGCCCTCACCTGGCCGCTGACGATATCTCCGGTCCGAAGAGCAAAGCGGCGGATCTGGGACTGGGACACATAGATGTCGTTGGCACTGGGATGGAGATCGGGTTGGCGCAAAAATCCGTATCCCTCATTCATAATCTCGAGGATGCCTCCTCTGAAGGAGTAACCGTGCTGCTCGGCATTTGCCTGAAGCAGCCGTAATACAATATCCTCCTTCTTCAGAGCGCTGATGCCTGTGATTCCGAGCTCCTTCGCCATTGTCATGAGTTCTTCTTTGGTCTTGACTTCCAGTTCTGTGATATTCATAGTCCTACTCCATAATTAGATTGAACAGACTCCATAAAGGTGCTTGCCTCGGTGCCATAGTTGTGGATTGTGGCCTGCCCTATGCCTTTGAGATGCGTTGCCAATCCTCAGCAAATCGGCATATTCCCATATCAGTTAGCGGGTGTTTGACCATTAGCATAAGTACATTGTAAGGTATGGTTGCTATATGAGCCCCTGCTTTAGCGGCGGCCACCACGTGCAGTGGATGACGTATGCTCGCAGCGATCACCTGAGTCTTGAATCTGTCCTTATAATGATCGAATACGTTCACGATGTCTGCAACAACCTGCATTCCATCGTGGCCAGCATCGTCAAGCCTGCCCACGAACGCGCTGACGTATGTTGCCCCGGCAATTGCCCCCAGTATCGCCTGATTAAGAGAAAAACAAAGCGTTAAGTTAGTACGTATTCCCTCTTTGGAAAGAACCGAGATAGCTTCCAAACCGCTGGCCGACATAGGTATCTTGACTACTACATTGGGCGACCAGGAGGAGACTTCTCTAGCTTCCCGAATCATAGCCTCCGGCTCCAGGCTGAGAACCTCAGCGCTGATAGGGCCATCAACTATGGAGGAGATCTCCCTGATAACCGCCTTCATATCCGCCCGCTTTTCCTTGGCTACCAGGGAAGGATTAGTAGTAACTCCACTAATCACACCCAGTTTTGCTGCCTGGCGAATCTCATCAATATTGGCGGTATCCAGGAATATTCGCATCTAGTCCCTTAGAATATAGCATAAGTCAGCGATTTTGTCTATATGATAGGCTAATTTGTCACTGTGGGCTCCAGTGGCAAAGGACGCTGATCACCCACCTTCAAAGTTCTCTTAGCCGCCTCAATGAAGTCACGAAATAGAGGGTGAGGGCGGTTAGGGCGAGAAGTAAACTCCGGATGAAACTGCGTGCCCACCATCCAGGGATGCTCTGTAAGCTCGACTATCTCGACCAACCTGCCGTCAGGGGAAATGCCACTGGGGATAAGGCCTGCCTTGCCCAGAACCTCTCTGTACTTATTATTAAATTCAAAGCGATGACGGTGTCGCTCGTAAACTAAGGACGAGTTATAGGCAGCAGCAGCATGAGTGCCTGGCACCAGTTGACAGGGGTACAGCCCCAAACGCATCGTGCCTCCCTTTTCTTTTACATCACGCTGATTGAGCATGAGGTCGATAACGGGTTCAGGTGTATCCTTATCGAATTCCGTTGAATTAGGCTTAGACGATTTCAGCACGTGGCGCGCGAATTCAATTACCATCATATGCAAGCCAAGGCACAGGCCAAGATACGGAATATTGTTCTCGCGGGCATATCTAGCCGCCCTAATTTTCCCCTCGATGCCCCGATAGCCAAACCCTCCAGGCACAACTATCCCGTTTGCTGCATGCAATAGCGCCTCACCGCCATCCTTTTCGAGCTCCTCTGACTCAATCCACACGATTTCAGCATCGCGGTCGTGGTATAGAGCAGCGTGGCGCAAAGCCTCTCTCACTGATAAGTAAGCATCCCGCAGCTTCACATATTTGCCGACAAGAGCGATAGACACCGGCGTTTTCGGCTTCTTCATCCTCTCCACCATGCTCCGCCACTCGCTGAGGTCCCGTGACGCTGCTGACAACCGCAGCTTATCAACGACGATCTCTCCCAGTCCCGCCTCATCGAGCATTAGGGGCACCTCATAGATATTGGATGCTGTGGTAAGTCCCACAACCGCTCGCTTCTCCACATCGCAGAACAGGGCAATCTTTTCTTTGAACTCCTCATCAACCGGATAGTCGCTGCGGCACACTATGATATCGGGTTGAATTCCTATAGCGCGAAGCTCTTTTACACTGTGCTGGGTTGGCTTGGTCTTGAGCTCACCGGTAGACGAGATAAAGGGGAGGAGTGTAACATGGATATAAAGGACGTTATCCCGCCCCACATCGTTCCGCATCTGCCGGATAGCTTCCAGGAATGGCTGGCCCTCGATATCACCGACCGTGCCCCCCACCTCTACCATCACTACCTCGGCGCCGCTCTTCTCAGCCACCTCACGGATTCGCTTCTTAATCTCGGTGGTCACATGGGGCACAATCTGTATAGTGCCCCCCAGAAAATCGCCCCGCCTCTCCTTGGCGATCACAGAGCCATATATCTGACCCGTGGTAACACTGGACGAAGTGGTAAGGTTGGTATCTATGAAACGCTCATAGTGCCCCAGATCAAGGTCCGTTTCTGCGCCGTCCTCAGTGACGAAAACCTCACCGTGCTGATAAGGGGACATAGTTCCGGGGTCGACATTGAGGTAAGGGTCTAACTTCTGGGCAGATACGCTAATCTGGTAGCCTTTTAACAGCCTTCCGACAGAAGCGGCGACTATCCCTTTTCCTACGGAACTAACTACTCCACCAGTAACAAATATATACTTCGCCATAAACCGCTTCGCTTATTTTAATATCATAAAAACAACCTTTTGTCAAAGCACTTTTAGAAGATTTTTTAACCATCTTCTGCCAGGGGTTTGGAGAGCTGTCCCGAGCCCAGTCCTGAGCTTGTTGAAGGATCGTCGAAGGATGCCCCCCCGAACCTAAAAGCCCCAGACTGGGGGATTAAAGGGGCTGGTTTCTAAAGAGGTGCAGGATTCTTCCTGCCGGGGGATTGGGGGTGTCCCCCAGTTTCTTAAAGTCCCCCAAGAATGGGGGATTTAGGGGGTTGATAAGAGCGTTTATAAATGCTCTTCAAAAATTCATTTTTGAAGCTTTATCGAACTGTGTTATACTACAAAAGCAAAAAACAATTTTATCGCAGAAGTAAGTGCTATGAACGAGAACGAGGCAAAGAAAAGGATCGACGAGCTAAGGAAGCTGATAAATTATCATAACCACCGCTATTATGTGCTCGACAGCCCCGAGATCAGCGATGCCGAGTACGACGAGTTCATAAAGGAGCTCCAGCACCTCGAGGAGGAGTTCCCCCAGTTTCTCACGCCTGACTCGCCTACACAGCGTGTAGGGGCGGCTCCTGTCGAAGCCTTCGGCGTTGTGGAGCACCAGATACCCATGCTCAGCCTGGGCAAGGCATTTTCCCAGGAAGAGCTCCTCGCCTGGCACAAACGAATCTCAGGGCTCCTGGGTGAGTCAGAGTTCGACCTTGTCGCCGAGCATAAAATGGACGGCCTTGCTGTAGCCCTGATTTATCAAGATGGGAAGTATGTTACAGGCGCTACTCGCGGCGACGGGTTTCGCGGTGAGGACATTACCCAGAACCTCAAAACGATCAAAAGCGTACCTTTGAGTTTGCCCAAAGGCGTACCGAGCAGGTTCGAAGCCAGGGGAGAAGTCTTCCTCTCCAAAAAAGGTTTCAAGAAGCTGAATGATGACAGGGCCAAAGCCGGTCAACCGCTGTTTGCTAACCCGAGGAATGCTGCCGCTGGCTCTGTACGCCAGCTTGACCCGCGCATTACCGCTCAACGCCCCCTGGATATCTATATTTACGGCGTGGGACAGGCCGAGGGCGGAAAAACATTTACCACTCACTGGGAGACGCTGGAATATCTGAAATCATTAGGCTTCAAGCTGAATCCTCAGAACAAGCTTTTGAAAAACCTTCAGGAGGCCGAAAACTACTATCAGCACTGGGTCGAAGAAAGAGAACGCCTACCTTACGAAGCCGACGGCGTCGTGTTCAAGGTTAACCGTCACGACCTGCAGGAGCGATTGGGCAACGTGGGAGGCGAGCCTCGCTGGGCCGTAGCCTACAAATTCCCTGCCACCCAGGCAACCACCGTTCTTGAAGACATTGGCATCAACGTGGGGCGCACCGGCACGTTGAACCCATTTGCCATCCTGAAGCCTGTCAACGTAGGTGGGGTGATTGTGAAACGCGCCGCCCTGCATAATGAGGATGACATCAGGCGCAAAGACATACGTATCGGCGACACGGTCATAGTGCAGAGAGCTGGCGATGTCATACCGGAAGTAGTAGGGCCCGTGGCCAGCCTGCGCACCGGCAAAGAAAAGCGCTTCGTCATGCCAACCAAATGTCCGGTCTGCGGCTCCGAGGTGACAAAACCGGAAGGCGAAGCCATGTCCCGCTGCACTAACATGTCCTGCCCTGCACAAATCTTCGAGTTGGTCAAGCATTTCGTCTCACGCGGGGCTATGGATATTGAAGGAATCGGCGAGAAGCTGGCAGAGGCTCTGCTCAAAGCAGGACTGATAAAAGATGTCGGCGATATCTACACACTGGAGGAGGAGAAGCTCATAGGGCTGGAGCGGATGGGAAAGAAAAGCGCTGACAATGTACTCAAAGCCATTGAGGAAAGCAAGAAAAGGCCGCTTTCCAGGGTTATTTTTGCTCTGGGGATTCGTCATGTAGGGTCGGAGACCGCCGAAATCCTGGCCAAACACTTCGGCAGTATCGATAGGCTGTCACAGGCAACCGAAGAGGAGTTGATGACGGCGCCTACAATCGGACCTACGATAGCCGAGAGCATAGTCGCCTTTTTCAGGCAGGGCTCCAATCGCAAGGTTATCGGGAAGCTGAAAAAGGCCGGCGTCACGATGCAGGAAAAAGCAGCCAGGCCCCACGCACTGCCCCTGACCGGCAAGGAGTTTGTGGTCACTGGTAAGCTCGACTCCTTCACCAGGACCGAGGCCGAGACCAGAATAAGGGAGCTCGGCGGCTCCGTGGGCAGCTCCGTGAGCAAGAAGACCGATTTCCTGGTAGTAGGCGCTGACCCTGGCTCCAAGCTCGACCGCGCCCGCCAACTTGGAACCAAGATTTTAGACGAAAAACAATTCCTGGACATGCTTGAAGGTAAGAAAAAATAGGTCTCTCATAGGAAGTGATTAACCGTTCGCCTTGAGCCTGTCGACGGGTATCTACATTTTTCTCCCACTTTTCTAAAGGGGGATACAGGGGGATTAGGCACTTAAATTCCTCTCTCCCCTTGCGGGAGAGAGGCTAGAGCCTGTCCTGAACTTGTTGAAGGATGAGGGGTAAAAGCCCTCCTCGAGTTCACCTTGGGGTTTGAAAAGTTTTATGAAACTGATAATTGGACTTGGTAACCCGGGTCGGCATTATGCCAACAGCAGACACAACGTGGGATTTAAATGCATTGACATTTTTGCCCACGAGAATGGTATCTCACTGACGCAGCGGGGAGCCCGCAGCAAACTTGGCACCGGACAGGTAGCAAACACAAAGATTGTGCTGGCTAAACCTCAGACCTTCATGAACCTGAGCGGCGAGGCGGTATCAGCTTTGATACGCCGCTACAAGCTTTCTCCGAAAGACATCCTGGTTATCTACGACGACCTCGACCTCCCACTGGGCAAGATCCGCATCCGTGAAAAAGGAAGCTCGGGGGGGCACAACGGCCTGAAATCCATCATCTCCCATCTGGGCACCCAGGACTTTCCCAGGATAAGGGTAGGCATCGCCCCTGGTGAAGATAATGCCACTATGATCAGAGTTGATGCTATCGAACACGTACTGAGCGACTTCACCGAAGAAGAGAAAACTGTGATGAGTGAAGTCTATCCCAGGGTCGCTGCTGCTATCGAATGCATACTCACTGAAGGTCTCACAGCCGCTATGAACAAATACAACTGACTGCATTACTTATTACTCTACTTTGGCCCGAATTTGTAGCGAACCATCTAAAAATTGCGTCGTCTGTAAGAAACAGAAACACGCGTTAAAACCCACCAAGAGTCTCACTATCCACAGATGTAACAACTTTTTTACCTTTTGCTACTAGATTTTATAACTTTTCAATTTTGTGCACCTATAATTTTCTGCAAGACGCTATTAGACTCTTACTGGCATGACTGACGGCACAGGTAGGATTTAAGCGAAGCTTGTGAGAAACAAACGGTGACCAATGCGCTGGATGGTTGCCAAAATCCCTATCACGGCGACCGCGACCAGCAAATGGGGTGGCGTAGTTATCGGGAGTATTATGAGTAAATAATATGCTCGTCAGAACCGGCAGAGCATAGAAAGGGGGTAAAACCAATGGAAGTTAGAATTGCTGCTACCACGGATCTGCCATCGGGGAAAATGATAGGCAGTGAAAACAGCGGCAAAGAGATACTTCTGGCTAACCTGAACGGTAAGTATTATGCAATAGGGGATATCTGTACACATGCGGGCTGCAAGCTTTCCGAGGGCACTTTGAACGGAGAGAAAGTCCGGTGTCCATGTCACGGCTCAACCTTCGACATAAGAACTGGAAAAGTCTTAAGAGGCCCGGCAGAGAATCCAGAACCATCTTTTAATCTGAGGATTGAGGGAGACCAGATATTTGTGAGCCTATGAGAGCGAGGTGCAGCGAGAGTAGAGAAATGAAACCTGACGTAGTCGGTAGAGTAACACATATCCATCATCGAACCCATATCATAAAGTAAATGTGTACGCCCATGAAAAGCGATACCACCCATAATGTGAACGCTAATCTCATGGCTATTACAGGTCTGCCCAATGGTTTAACGAGTCCCATCAATACTATGTTGATATAGATCCATAGCACTATGACCAAGGCTCCCAGCACGTGATGCGCCAGCATTTCATCATTTAGCAAACCTGGTTGCCCGTGACTAATGTGATCACGCAGTGAAGGCAGCATTACGAAGACTATCGCAATTATTTGTAACGGCACCAGAATTCTCATAATGGCGCAATGTCTCCGGAAATCCCTCCTCCTTCTTGCAAGATAAGCTGCCACTACCACGCCAAACACTAATAAGGCTTGCACCGCCAAGTTAATTACAGCCAGGCTTCTTGGGTCTAAGTACATATTTTGCTTACCTGCGTGCCTTCATCAATCTGTTGTTGGCTATTATACTACTACTCCCTTCGCTTTCAACGACTACGGCAGTAACCTGATTGACTGCTGACTTGGTAGGAGACATAACCCGGAGGAATCATTTAATCTGAGGATTGACGGATGCCAAGCCCCGCGATGATGTAGAAACGAAGCAGAAAACTTTGGGAATCAAAACTATCATGCTGGTAGAACTGCTTAAGAGCCAGTCCCGATGTAACAACTTTTTAACCTTTTGCTACTAGATTTTATAACTTCTTTACAGTGCAGGACTTATCATTTGTGCATCCCTACTTAAGCATGAAACTTTGGTTCTTTGGAAGAGGAGGCTATTTACATGATGCAAAAAAAGATGGCGCTCGTAACCATTTTCGTGGTATTGGCAGCTATTCTGGCTGGCGCTTGCAGCAGCAGCGGAAGCTCGGGAAATACCGTGAGCATCTCCGGATATGCCTTCAAGCCGGCATCATTGAACGTCTCGACGGGCACCACGGTCACCTGGACTAATAACGACTCGGTAACGCATACCGTTACCAGTGACACCGGCGCGTTTAGCAGCGGTGATATACCCCCGGGGCAGACCTACAGCTACACGTTCAACCAGGCAGGCACGTTCGCCTACCACTGCAGTATACATACGTATATGCACGGGACGGTTACGGTGAAGACAAGCAGCGGAGGCGGCTACTAGCGACTCCGGACCTGAGTCTGCCTCAGACAACTGGGCTAGAAGTAATGGGTTTTTGGCGGTTTGTATCACTTCAGCTCACAGTTTCAGTGCTGCTTGTTCAAAATATCAAGACATCGGATACACTGGATAATCCGTAGGCCCATATTATAATACGACAAATATGCTAGCTTTCGTCGGAGCGCAGCGCCGAAACCACCAGGTATAATCCCATAATAGCCGCAATACCGAAACCGGTTAAACCGATTATAGATATATGCGAAACCAATGGAGGCAATTTGGATACCACCAGCAGCGATGAGCCCACCAGCAATGCAGCGATTACAATTGCCACAGCCAGATGGTTGGTCACCCGGGTTAGAGTCTTTCTCGCCGCCTCCTGCCCCACTTGCTCAACCTCGAGCCTGGCATGTCCTTCCCTCAGCCGCCGTATAGCGCTCCTCAGTTCATAAGGAAGGTCTTTGAGAAGGTCTAGAAACTCAAGTGCCGCAGTACCGAGTTCCCGTATTTCCTGCTTGGGGTTGAACTGGCGACTGAGCATACCCTCGGCAAATGGTTTGATGTATTCAATCATATTTATCTGGGGATCCAGGCGGCTTGTGACATTCTCGACAGTAGCTATGGCTTTGGTTACCCATACCAGATTGGTGGGAAAACGCAAGTGGTGAGTCGTAATGAGGCGAAGCTCGTCCTGCAACATCTCGCCTAAACGCAATCGGTTCAGCGGCACATAGGCGTATCTCTGAAGGTGCCTCGATACATCCATCTGGAATTGTTGTTCGTCAAGCCTGTCTCGCTTAATCGCTAAATCGAGAAGTGCCCTTGTTGTCAACTTTTCGTCACGGGTAGCGATTCCGGTCACAATGCTGGCCAGATTAGATTTTTCAACCTGTGATAACGTTCCCATCATGCCGAAATCTAATAAACAGACAACATTATTGGGCATAACAAATACATTCCCCGGATGGGGATCGGCATGAAAGAATCCGTGTTCTAGAACTGATTCGAATAGTATATCGGACAACCGGCGGGCTATTAATTTTAGATCGTAGCCCTCGTCAGTAAGTCGCTGTATTTTTGAAATATTTATGCCATCGATGTATTCCAGCACGAGCAGTTTGGGTGTACACAGTTCCTCATAGACACGAGGAACCTTTAGTTCACGGCTGCCGCGGAAGTTGTGCGCATACCGCACCAAATTGTTAGCTTCGGTTCGGAAATCCAACTCCTTTTTTATGTCTGAATGCAATTCGTCAACAAGTCCTACAACGTTGAGGAAACGTGCTTCAGGCACACGACGTTCTACTATGCCGGCAAGCCAGCGCATGATTGCCATATCGGCTTCGATGGTTTCGACTATGTCCGGCCTGCGTATTTTAGCTACCACCTCCTGTCCTTTTTTTAGCCTGGCACGGTGAACCTGTGATAGAGACGCTGCAGCTATCGGTTCTTCATCAAATGACGCAAATACTTCCTCAAGTGGACGGTTTAATTCCTCTTCCACTGTTTTTTTAGCTATTTGGGAAGGGAAAGGTGGAATGCGGTCTTGCAGTTTCTCCAGCTCTTTGATGATATCCGGAGGAACCATATCGGGTCGTGTGCTTAGCATCTGACCCATCTTTATGAAGGTAGGGCCCAGCTCTTGAATCGCCAGACGGACTCGTTCCCCAAACTCGAGGCCAGCTATCTTCCTGTCGCAGCGGTGGAAAATGCGGCACTCGATGTTTATTTGCTCCCATGCCCTGATCTGGTCTATGACCTGACCGAATCCATATTTGACCAATATGCCTACTATCTGCCGGGAGCGTTTGAATCTGCGAAAAGCTGGACCCCATGGTATGAATCTAGGCATAATATCAGCTTCTAAATCGCCTTGAACCGATTCTCGTCGTAAACGTCTGCTGCGGGCTGGCCACCTGCTTGCATCTTATGTCAAGCAGGTGGCCAGCCCTTATTTAATCCAAGTCATATTATTGTCTTCGTGTATTTGGCTCTATGACTTCTTTATTTTAATCTTAGAGGCCTTTGCTGCTTTAGCTCTGGCGATAGTTATCTCCAGCATTCCGTTATCGAAGCTGGCCTCAATTTTACTGGGATCTGCTTCCTCAGGTAGTAAGACCCGCCGGTAGAATTTGCCATAGCATCTTTCACACTCGTGGTACTGTTCCGAATCGACACCTTCCTCTGGCTTGCGCTCCCCTTTCACCACAATAGAGTCACCCTCTGCCAGGATGTCCACGTCGTCCGGATTTACCCCGGGCAGTTCCACTCTTACAGTGACTTTATCGTTGGCTTCATAGACTTCTGCCATAGGTACCCAGGGACGTTCCCCACCGGGTAGCCAGTTCCGCACGGAGCTCAAGCTCGGGAAGTTCCCTTCTACAAAACGATCCAGATCCTCCAGAAACCTGCGCTCTGTGTTTTCCAATTCCCTGAATGTTCTCCAACGCCGCATGTGCATTGGTCTGTAGGTTTTTTGTGCCATGACTTCCTCCTTCGCACCTGTTTTGTTATTCTGCTTTAAATATATACGGGATAGCTTACAAAGTTATAAAATGGCGATAATAAAGTTAACAAATTTGTTACATTTTCGCCAAACGCTAGTGTACGTACACAGCAAAATTCAGTAGTGGCATCCCTCAACCAGTGAGGTGACTTGGAAACAGTCGCTGAACGCCCTCCATATGGCCGAAGTTGACAGTCCGCCAATCCCAGTGGTATATAAGAGGCTATCAGGAAGATTATAGGGAGATAAAGTGGAATCAAGAAAGTCACATCATCAATCCGCTGCCCGGAAACGACTCGACCCACAGGCTGAAGCATTGTTGCAGCAGATGATGCAGAGCAATGTCCCACCGCTGCACACATTAACACCCGCCCAAGCCAGAGAGATGATGGGGAAGATGGCAGCGCTTTCCGCAAAACCGGAAGAAGTGGCAAGTGTAGAGAACCTGACAATTCCCGGTCCGGGAGGGCAAATTCCACTGAGAATCTATACACCTCAAGGCAGCAGCCCATTCCCCGTACTTGTCTACCTCCACGGAGGTGGTTGGGTTATCTGCGACCTTGATACCCACGATAGCCTGTGCCGTTCCCTCACCAATAGGGCCCATTGTGTCGTGGCCTCTGTTGACTATCGCCTCGCACCGGAACACAAATTTCCCGCAGCAGTGGAAGACGCATACGCTGCCACCCAATGGGTTGCCCGCAATGCCAATCGCATTAACGGCGATCCGACTCGCATTGCAGTTGGGGGTGACAGTGCCGGAGGCAATTTAGCCGCAGTTGTGGCTATCATGGCGCGTGACCATAATGGACCCGGCCTGGTATATCAACTGCTGATTTACCCACCGACAGATATTTCCTCCGCTGACACTGATTCACATCGTGACTACGCAGAGGGTTATTTTTTAAACAGAGGCGATGGGGAATGGTTTTGTGATAAATACCTGACTTGCGCAGCCGACAGATTCAACCCACTCGTATCACCATTACTGGCTCCAGACCTCAGCCATCTGCCACCTGCGCTCGTCATTACAGCCGAGTTCGATGTATTGAGAGACGACGGCGAACTATATGCGCAAAGACTAAAGAAGTCCGGCGTCCCTGTTACGTACACATGCTATAAAGGCATGATCCACGGGTTCATGAGTATGGATGGATTGCTAGATCAAGCTAGAAATGGCATAGAAGAGGCCAGCGCCGCACTGCGTGAAGCATTTCTTACCTCTCATGGTTAATGGTAGGACAGACGCCCCCGTCTGTCCCGATTCCATCTTAGCGGCATAGCACATCTTAGGGGCGACCCAATGGGTCGCCCCTTAATGTCATTCTCTGCAAAACTTGTCCCCCTGGGCCATGCCAGTGACAGGGCCTGACTCGATCAGGGAGCGGGAATCCGCACGCCCTCGTTCATTCCTCTCCCTCGGACGGGAGAGGCCAGGTGAGGGTACCCCATTGTAGGGGCGGTTCGTGAACCGCCCGCTCTAACCATTCGTGGTGAGCACTGTCCTGAGCTCGCCGAAGGATCGTCGAACCATGAACGGGACAAATATGTAGGGGGTTCAACTGAACGCCCGACTTGGTAGGTTGGAGCACCCGCTCCAATCCAGAAGGAAAAATAAAGCTTCGATATTGTCGCAAAAGATTCTTTAGTATAAAATAGGCCCGTCACCCAAGAAACGGAAGGCAAAAGCGTTGACCACGAAATGGAAACACTCCGGTGGGAAACTTAGAGAGCTAGGCGCGGATAGCCTCACCGACCATGAACTCTTATCCATTATCATATCGCCGGGGATCAAGGGCAGACCAGCGGAGCTCATCGCGGCCGAGGTTCTTGCGAAGTTTGGCTCCCTTGAAGGATTGGCGAATCAGCCGCTTGAGAGATTGTTAACAATCAAAGGCTTGTCCGACGTGAAAATCACCCGTATCGCGGCAGCTTTCGAACTGGCACGCCGCATGTCGAAGCAAAGGACAAAATCGTTGCAATGAACAAACAATCCAAGCTCACGGAAAAAGCCACTCGAATGCCCGACATACGTCCAACGCAATGGGACGAGATAATCAACAAATATCTGGCAGATGTCGAGCCGATGAACAGCGAATCAGCCCGTTCTCACCGGTTCGGCATGTTGCTAAACCAACTCATTGGCTTTGAACCGGGGTTCATCGAATCGTATGTCTCGGGAGTTGAGAAATACCTCAAGGTTAAGCAAAAAGACCGTATTCTGAAGGGCAAGGCCGATAACCTCTTCGGCAATGTCATCATTGAATTTGAGGCAAACATGCCCAAAAAGCTCTCCGAGGCTGAAGAGCAACTGTGCCGCTACGTTGCTATCCTCTGGTCACAAGAGCACCCCGATTCCCGTAAACCATATCTTGGCATCGCTACAGACGGAGTGCGCTTCTACACCTATTCGCCCAGGATAGCTGATACCGCGAAAGAAGTAGTACCTGAAGATGTGCATCTGCATTTGCTGGAAAAAGCAGACTGGACAAAGTTTCAACCTTACGAAATCTACTTCTGGCTCGACCGCTATTTCCTGCGCAAAGAGATTCTGCATCCCACCAGCGAGGCGATTGTTGGGGATTTCGGCGTGCGCAGCCACGCCTTCCAGACCACTACCAACGCCCAGATCG
>JAJYLC010000048.1 GCA_021787935.1 Chloroflexota bacterium
ATTTTTGTCTTTTCTAAAAATCGGCGCAGTCCTGTATGGGAGCGGCTATGTACTATTGGCCTTCTTCAACTCTGAATTTGTGGTGCGTTTAGGCTGGATTACTCATCAGCAGCTTTTAGACGCTATTGCTGTGGGACAGATAACCCCCGGTCCGATAGCTAGCAGCGCTACATTTATCGGCTACCTGATGGGAGGTTGGCCTTCTGCTCTATTGGCGACTTTGGCTTTCTTTTTGCCATCTTTTTTTCTCGTGGCTCTGGTCAGCCGCATTCTGCCTTGGCTTAGGAAGTCGGGATGGTCAGGAGCATTTCTTGATGGTGTGAATATAGCATCGCTGGGTCTTATGGTAGGGGTCACATGGCAACTCGGGCGATCTGGAGTGGTGGATTGGTTTACCATATTGCTGGTCGTTGTTGCCCTGGTCATGGTATTTCGATTCAAAGTAAATTCAGCGTGGCTGATTCTGGGTGGAGGTGTGGTAGGAATAATATATAAGCTGGCACTGAGTTAGTGATAATGCCAATACAATCTGACGGATTTTTAGTAGATAACCTGCTCGTCTATCAGTTGTTTTATCTCGCTACTGGGGATTCCCAGAAGTTCGCCGAAAACATACTCGTTATTCTCGCCCATCACGGGAGAAGCCTTAATGACCTCAGCCGGTGTCTCGGATAGCTTCCAGGGAGCCCCCAATACAATCTGTTTCTTCATCACCGGATGTTCAACTTCGACAGCCAGCTTACGCTGCTTAAAGTGGGGATCGCTGAATATCTCCTGGTTGCTCATAGAAGGGAAGGCGGCAACGCCAGTTCTTTGCAGCATGTCAGTCACTTCGTAGTTAGTGTGCTTGACCGTCCACTCTGTGACTAGCCTGTCCAACTCTTCCTGGTTCTGCCAGCGGGTACGGGCATCGGAGAATTTCCGGTCACGAGTCCAGTCGGGATTTCCTATAGCCCGGCAAAAAGCCTGCCACTCCTCTTCCGTGGAAACTGCGATACTGACCCACTTGTCGTCGCCACGGCAGCGATAGCAATTGTGGGGAGCCATAACGTCATCCTGATTCCCTCTGCGTGACCGTATCCTCCCGTTCATGATGTAGTCCATCAGGGCATCGCCCGAGAACATGGCAAGGCTCTCCACAGAGGACAGGTCTATGTGCTGTCCCTGGCCGGTGTCCTGACGGTGATTTAATGCCGCAATGATGGCGAAGGCTCCGGTTGTAGCACTCATGAGGTCGGTGGATCCGGTCATCGGGTTGGGCGGACCATCGCTATAACCGGTTAAATTGGTCAGCCCGCTGTAGGAGGTGAAACTGGGGGCATAGCCGCCATAGCGCCGCATTGGCCCCTCGGCTCCGAAAGAGGAGGAGGACAGCATGATGATATCAGGCTTGACCTCTTTCAATGCCTCGTAGCCCAGACCTACGTTATCCATAGCGCCCGGTCTCATATTTTGGGTTACCACGTCGCTTATCTGGATAATCCTCTTTGCCAGTTCCACCGCTTTGGGCTGCTTTAGGTTCAGCTTAATCGATAGCTTGTTGAGATTGATACTGTTAAAGACAGGTGAGTGGTCCACTCCTTCAAACGCCTGTCCCATAGTGAAGGTCATCGTTCTGGATGGGTCTACTCGGGCCATGCTCTCTATCTTAATGACCTCTGCGCCCAGAATTGCCAGCAGGCCCGTGGCGTAAGCGCCCGCCCACAGCCAACTGAAATCGGCTATTCTTACTCTTTTTAAAGCTGCCTTTTTCATCTCACTTCCTATATAATCCCGGATTCCTTCAGCTTCGCCAACTCTTCCTTACTGTAGCCCAGCCGTCCACAATACATAGCCTCATTGTGTTCGCCGAGTAAAGGTGCTGTGCGTTCGATTTTCGAAGGAGTCTCAGAGAATTTGTAGGGGGCTGTGGGATACTTTAGCTTGCCTGCGCTTGGGTGATTCGCTTCAGCAAAGAAAGCACGGCACTCCAACTGGGGAGATTTAACCAAGTCTTCTGAGGTATTAACCGGAACACCTACGATGGCGTTTGCTTGCAGTTTAGAGAAAAGCTCCTCTTTCTTCTGTGTCTTTGCCCATTCCCGAATACGTGGGTTTATCTCATCGGCGTATAGATGACGGTTCAACCACTTATTGAATCTCTCATCTTGAGCCCACTGCGGATTGCCCATGAGTTTTACCAGGTCTCGCCACTCGCGGTCCGACAAGACGGATATCATAATATAGCCATCCTGGCATTCTATAGGTATCGGCGTCAATATCGGGCGGTGTAGCCTGTCGCGAACTATCCCGTTATTGACGTACATCGCAATCTCCAGTAAGACCATGGTCATCAGAACATCCTGCTTCGAGACGTCTATGTGTTGCCCTACGCCGGTTTCTCTCATGTTGTATGTCGCAGCTAACGTCGCAATGGCTGAACTGAGACCGCAAACGCAATCTCCTACCAGCCCACCTGCTTTAACAGGCTCCCTGGTGAGGTCTGGAGATTGGGTGGGCAGGAGGTAACCTTCGCCGCCGGCGTGATACAAGTTCATTTCATGGGCTTTATAGTCGCGGTAAGGGCCTATCTGCCCGAAGGGTGTGATGGAGGTCATGACCAGGCGGGGATTGACTTTTTTTAGCTCTCGGTAGGTGAGTCCCAACTCTTTCACTACCTTGGGTGGGTTATCCTCTACAAAAATATCAGCTTGTTTAATTAGCTGTCTAAGGATATCTCTGCCTTTGCTTGTGCCAATATCCAAGGTAATGCTTAATTTATTGGTGTTGAGGTAAAGAAAAAGCCCGCTTCGTTCTGGATGGGGGATATCATTCAGGAAGGGGCCTCTTTGCCTGGCCTTGTCGCCGATGCCGGGCTGCTCGATCTTTATGACCTCCGCACCGAGGTCAGCGAGAAGCTTGGTGCAATATGGGCCGCTGACAAAATTACAGAGTTCCAGGACTTTTAGGTGGCTTAAAGCCTTATCGGGCATGTCGAATAGTCATTTTCTGTGGGCAAATTTTGGCGAGAACCAAAAAAGTTTTGGCTCTCGCCACCGCCCGATAACATATTTTAACACATTCGGAACTTGTTTACTAGGTGATTTTGCCTACTCTATAACTTTTTCTTTAAGCAGGCGCTCGATTTGTGCGTTGCTGTAGCCGAGGATATTGCTCAATATTTCTCTGGTGTGCTCTCCCCAGAGAGGCGGCCTTGCTTTCACTTCAGCCGGGGTTTCCGAGAATTTGAAGGGGGTATTCAGCATCTTGATTTTACCTAGCTTAGGGTGCTGCATTTCTACCAGCACCTTGCGCTTTTTAAAGTGAGGGTCGGCAAATATCTCCTCAAAGTTATAAACCGGGGCGACACCGATATCTGCCTCATCCAGCAACTTAATCCATTCATCTCTGTTCTTGGTGGAGAAAACCTCAGAAAATGCCTGGTAAATTTCCTTCTGTTTATCGATACCGTCGAGCTGGTGAGGGATAAAATCCTCTCTGCCTACAATCTTACAGAGTTTGGCCCATAACCACGGCTCGGCACAGCCCACCGTAAAGTACTTCCCATCACCGGCTTTATAGGTATTCATGCAGGCCATGTCGCTCCCCGTAGCGGATTCTGCTCGTTCGGGCAGCTTACTATCCAATAGATATGGTTGCCCGTCTATCCAGTGGTAGAAAATGGTGCCATCGGTGATGGATACATCTATAAATTGTCCTTTGCCATTCTTCTCCCTGGCAAACAATGCGGAGATTATAGTGATGACAGCGTGCGTAACTCCGCCCAGAAGGTCAGCAATAGAGGGCGATTGGAGATACACCGGAGGCCCATTCCTGGAGCCAGTAAGGCCCAATGCACCTGATATTGCGGCAAAATTAATCTCATGTCCGGTCCGTTGGGCATAAGGTCCATCCTGCCCGTATCCGGTAATAGAGCAATAGACGAGGCGTGAATTGAGCTTCTTCACTGAGTCGTAGTCCATGCTGCGGCGCTTGAGCACCCCGGGGCGGTTGGCTTCGATGATAACATCCATCTTTTCTACTAAACCATAGAAGATTTTCTTGCCTTCGTCCTTTTTCAGATTCAGGACAATGCTTTTCTTGTTGTGGTTGTGCGCTATATACAGCGCCCCTACATCATCAGCCACCACGTCAAGAGTCTGCCCGGCGGTTCTGGGCATTTCCACGACGATCACTTCGGCACCGAGATCGGCCAGTATCATGGAAGTGTACCTGCTTGGCCCATATTTAGACAGGTCCAATACCTTTATTCCCTCAAGAGGACCCATACTTCACCACCTGTTAAAGATGCTGTTAGTATATCATTCTGTCTCGAACGAGGGCAAGGAGACGGGAAAGTAAAGATTGAAAGAGCAGGGTTTGGCGGTTGACGTTGCTGAACTTGACATAGGCTTGTGTTTGGTGATATAAATTGACAAACTATCGGTGGCAGATGTCAAAGAACCACAAGATGAACCCCAAGGGACTATTTCTCCTGCGACTTCTTGTTATCCATTCATAAAGGTAAAGGCGGGTAAATAATGACTGACAAATTGAGATTCGCTGTTATAGGCTGTGGCAGGATGGGGATGCGAAGGATGAAGTCCATAGTAAGTCATTCTGCGACTGAACTTGTGTGTCTGTCGGACAATGACGAGGCAGCGGCAAAGAAAGTAAGCAAAGAGATGGGTTGTGATTTCTATCCTGACTGGGAAAAGGCTGTAGACAGACCAGACGTGGACTTTGTAGTTGTCTCCGTACCGAATAAGCTGCACAACCCTATAGCTACTGAGGCGTTAAAACGGGGAAAGCATGTCTGGTGCGAGAAACCTCTTGCCAGAAATCCTGAAGAGGCATTCAGTATTGTCAAGGCTGCGGCTGAAACTGAGCGCTTTCTGAAAGTGGGCTCAAATCTGCGGTATTTTCCCAGCGTTCAGAAAGCCAAACAACTGCTGGATAGCTCTGCTATTGGTGAGGTTTTATTCCTTAGAGGATGGGTAGGCAACGCAGGCTGGCCGACGAAGATGTGGTTTTCCAATGCCGAACTGTCTGGCGGGGGAACCTTTCTTGATAATGGTTGCCACCTGCTGGATATTTCGCGATGGTTTATGGGCGAGGCAAGGGAATGCGTGGGTCAGGTGTCCACCCTGCATTGGGAGATAAGCCCCTTAGAGGACAACGGCATGGGGATTTTCACTTTTGATGGAGGGAAACTGGCTTTTATTCATTCCTCTTGGACGGAATGGGCTGAATATATGTACCTGGAGGTGTATGGCAGCCAGGGCTATATCCGCGTCGATAACAGGGGCACTAAATGCATAACTACCCTGGGCAAGCAGGATGGCAAGCAAGAGGTCTTCGACTATAGCGATGTACCGGCTCAGTCGCATGTACTTGAGTTCAACGATTGCATACAGGCTATCAGTAACGCCAAACAGCCTCTGCCCAACGGCTTCGACGGGTTGAGGGCAGTTCAGATGGCTTATGGTGTATACCAGTCTTCGCGGCTGGGGAAAAAGGTGAAGATCTGGGGTAAGGAAGAGGAGAGATTATTTGAGCTGCTCGAGAGAAGGTGAGAGTCCGAAGTGCAAAAGGTATTCGATACTTATGGCGAATATTACGACATTTTCTACAGCGATAAAGACTACGAAAAAGAATGCGACTTTATAGAAAAGATATTTAAATCCTGCTCGGCAAAACCTGTTAAGAGCATACTGGATGCCGGCTGCGGCACCGGCGGGCATTCTATTCTACTGGCCCGAAGAGGTTACAAAGTCAGCGGTATCGATGCTTCCCGGGTTATGATAAACAGGGCTAGGGGGAAATCCAAAGGGCACAATACCGGGCTCACCTTCCAAGTTTCGGATATTCGCAAATTCGACCTCCAGAAAAGATTCGATGCCTGCATCAGCATGTTCGCCGTCCTCGACTATGTTACGGAGACCGATGATATCCTGAAAGCCTTGGGTAACATCCGACGCCATCTCAGACCCAGCTCCATTTTCACCTTCGACTTCTGGAATGGCTTGGCGGTACTGAGGATTTTGCCCTCTGACCGGGTTAAGATAATAGAAAAAGGTAGGAAGAGGGTCATCAGGACCGTTCATCCTGAGATGGACGCACTTCACCATATATGCAAAAGTCATTACCATGTGCTGGAGACACAAGGGGGGAAAATTCTCAATGAGTTTAAGGAAACCCATGTGGTAAGATATTTCTTTCCCCAGGAGATAGCCCATTACCTCGATGATGCTGGATTTGAGCTGGTGAAGTTTTGCCCTTTCCTCAGTCTGAATGGGAGAGTGGACGAGAATGAATGGAATGTTATGGCTATAGCCAGGGCGCGGGGGTAGTAATGAGCGACGAAGAGACCTTTGGCAGGGAGTTTTTCGACGGGGGTAAAAAAGAGCCTTGGTTCTATAGGGCTTATAGCCTGGATGAGCACTATCCTTTGTTTCAACTCGTGTCCCTCGGCATGAAGATGTATTTTAATCCTAAAAGAGTTCTTGATGTTGGCTGTGCCAAAGGGTTCATGGTCAAGGCTTTCCGGGAGCAGGGAATTGAGGCATGGGGTGTCGATGTCAGCGAGTATGCTCTGTCGACTGCACCCGAAGAGGTCCGTGACTACTTATATAAGGTGGACCTGAACGGGGATGCCCTGCCGTTTACCGATGGATACTTCGACTGTGTTACTTTTCTCGGCACTATAGAGTGCCTGGACGACTACAGCAAGGTTCTCAGTGAGATAAGGCGTGTGCTGCAGCCGGGTGGTGGTCTTTATTTGAGGACAACCTTCAGGACAGACCCCGAGGATACAATTCGGAAAAATGTGCACAGCCGTGGTTACTGGTTGAAGGAGTTCCGCCGCTGCGGATTCAAGTTCCTGCCAACGTGGAAAGGCCCGCTGGCCCATCAATGGAGCTATGGGACGCTCCTCTTTGAAAGGGGATAGATGATACCTGTATGTGAGCCTCTCCTTACAGGCAAGGAATTGCAATACGTTGATGATTGTCTGAAAACGAACTGGATTTCCTCCGCTGGCAAATATATTGCCGAATTCGAGAACGGGTTTGCCGCCTACTGCGGGACGAAATACGGAATTGCTACGACCAGCGGGACTACTGCTCTCCATCTCGCCCTGGCTGCCTTAGGTATCGGCAAAGGCGATGAGGTCATAATTCCCACTTTCACCATGGCGGCCTGCGCTTTCTCGGTCATCTATACAGGTGCTAGACCGGTACTGGTCGATTCCGAGCCGGAGACCTGGAACATGGATGTTACTCGGATCGAGAAGAAGATAACCCCTCGCTCCAAAGCGATAATGCCCGTGCACATTTACGGGCATCCCTGCGATATGGACCCGATAATGGACATAGCTAAGAAACATCGACTTTATGTTGTGGAGGATGCCGCTGAAGCCCACGGCGCTACATACAAGAGCAAGCTAGCCGGCGGCATTGGCGATGTAGGGTGTTTCAGCTTTTACGCTAACAAGATAATTACCACTGGCGAAGGCGGCATGATAGTGACCAACGATGAAAAGGTGGCCGACCGCGCCAGACGGCTCAAGGATCAGGCTTTTTCTCGTGAACGCCGATTTCTTCATACCGAGCTTGGATTCAACTACAGAATGACTAATGTTCAGGCAGCGATAGGACTAGCCCAGCTTGAGAATATAGGCCGTTTAGTGGAGATGAGACGAAAGAACGCCAGCATCTACAGCCGATTGCTTAAGGGAGTGCCGGGGATAACGTTACCTGTGGAGAAAAGGTGGGCCAAGAACGTTTACTGGATGTATTCTGTTGTGATCGAGAATGAGTTCGGCATGAGCCGCGATGAATTGATGGTTTTTCTGCGCCAGAAGGGAGTTGACACCAGGACCTTTTTCATCCCTATGCACGTACAGCCGGCCTTTAAGAGCATGGGGCTGTTCGAAGGAGAGCATTATCCAGTCAGTGAACAGCTGGCGGAGAAAGGCTTATATCTGCCTTCGGGATCCGGGCTCACCGAGGAGCAAATAAACACGGTTTGCGAATCGGTAAAGCAGGCGAGGAAGCCACAAGGGAAATAGACATGAAGATAGGTGTGATGACAAGGTGGAATATGTTTTCGGGACAGTCGTCCCACGCAGAGCCTATCGGACACGCCTGGCTGGAGATGGGACACGAGCTCAAGGTATTTGCCCCCAAAGGACTGGATATGGCCCTGCTCTACCGCCCAGATGAGCCCTTTGTCCATAGATGCTTTGTGCAGGACGTCTGGGGACAGAGAGAGAACAAAGACTATTTCTTCGACCCGAAACCATACTTGGAAGAGGACTACGAGATATTCTTGATGGAGATGGCGTATCTCATGCCGATGCCTGAAATGCTGGAGATATTCCCGCAGATCAGGAAAAAGGCCAAGACCGTGTTGGTAGTTCATGAGACAGGATTGCCTCCTGACCCCAACTGGTACAAGTTCGAGTGGGATGCCATAGTCTGCTTCGATGAGAGGTATAAAGCTTTCATGTCCCAGGCTTATCCTGAAGAGAATATCGAAATCATTCCTTATCCCTGTCATCCTCCGCTACATGGAGACAAGAAACAGGCAAGAATAAGTCTGAGTCTTCCTTTGGACAAGAGAATTGTGTTCGCCTACGGTTTCAACATCATCCAGAATCATGTCGAGCTTTTCCCTGTAATGGAGAAGTTGTCAAAGGCCTACCCCCTCTTGCTGTTTTTGCTTACGCATCATGACTGGACAAAAGTGGAGCCTAAACCCGGATTCCTCATGCTCAGGGATGAGATGCCGGTCAACGAGAAGCTATACAATTATCTCCATGCTTGCGATGCCTACGTCAACTATGTCGGCGGATCTGAATACAAGATACAGGGCGTCGGGGTCTCATCTTCGGTTGCCGCCTGTCTAGGCGCAGGGCGACCGGTGCTCGTACCCAGCTACTGCAATTTCTTTGACCTCTCGGGGAAAGAAGTGATCAAATATCATAGTGCCCAGGACCTAGAGCAGAAGCTTCGGGATGTATTCGAGAATGCCGAGTACGTAAGAGAAAGCCTGGCCGCAGCTGAAGAATATGCCAGCAAAAATGCCGGCTCTGTGATAGCGAAACAATTCATCGAACTCTTCAACAAAGTTTTGGGTAAATCTCTACATCCGGCAAGAGCTTCCCTTCCCTGAGTGTCACTAAGAATGTGGCACCTACGAGTAGCCGCGGATTGACCTCTAGAAAATCACTCCTTGACATTCCCCCATCATGACTGCAAGATAGATTAGACATGAAAATAGCCATGATGACCAGGTGGAATGTGCCTTCGGGCCAGTCGGCCCACGCAGAGCCCATCGGGCGCGCCTGGTTGGAAATGGGACATAAGCTGAAGGTATTTGCCCCCTCTGGGATGGATCTCACCTTGATTTATCAGCAGGATGAGCCGTTTGTCAGTCGCTGCTATATGCAGGATATCTGGGGGGAAAGAGACCGCAGTGACTTTTTCTTTAACCCGCAGCCTTTTCTGGATGAAGATTACGAGATATTCCTGGTGGAGATGGCTTCCATCATGCCCATGCCTGAGCTTCTGAGTATATTCCCTCAGATCAAGAAGAAAGCGAAAACCGTACACGTAGTCCACGAGACGGGATTGCCTGAAGACCACAACTGGTACAAATTCGACTGGGATTCTATTGTCTGTTTCGACGAACGCTACAAAGAATTCCTGGGCAAAGCCTTTCCCCGAGAGAAGATAGCGATCATCCCATTCCCCTGTCATCCTCCCGCCCATGGGGACAAGAGGGCAGCGCGCAGACTTCTGGGCCTTCCTTTGGACAAAAAGATTGTATTTGCCTATGGAGCTGACAGCGTCTATTTTCACGTAGAGCTTTTCCCGGTCATGGAGAAGCTATCGAAGGACTACCCGGTGCTCTTCTTGCTCCTCAGCCACCATACCCAGACCGTCGTGCCAGAATTAAAATGTATGCCTGAGTTCTTCTTGCTCAGGGATGAGATGCCTGCAGACGATAGGCTTTATACATATCTCCACGCAAGCGACGCATATATCTACTACGGCAGGATGAGCATAGACGGCGTTGGGGTATCCTCATGTGTGACGACCTGCCTGGGAGCAGGGCGGCCTGTGCTCGTGCCCGGCTATTGCAACTTCTTCGACCTCTCAGGTAAGGAAGTAATAAAGTACGGCGACTTCCAGGACCTTGAGCAAAAACTCAGGGGTATGTTCGGTGGTGTGGAAAGTTACAGGGAGAACCTGGCGGCTGCCGACGGGTATGCGGTACGAAATTCCTCAGAGAAAGTAGCATCGCAATTCATAAGGCTGTTTGAAAAGCTAAAAGGAGAGCGCGGAACAAGACAGTTGAAGCAGAAAAGTTTATAATATAATTGTTAAGAAGTGCAGCTGTCGGCTAAAGCGCCTATGTGACTTGTAAACGGAGAGGCAAGTGAAGGTTCTGGGGATTATGGGGAGCCCGAGGATAAAGAGCAATACCGATTTGCTCTTGGATGAGGCTTTGAAAGGGGCTAGGAACGAGGGGGCAGAAGTCGAGAAAATAGTGGTGGATAAGCTCGATATAGCGCCCTGCAAGGAATACCTGGGCTGCTTCAAGGATGGCAATTGTGTGATAAGGGACGATATGGATAAAATATACCCCAAGCTCCTTGAGGCAGGTGTGGTGATAATTGCTTCTCCCATATTTTTCTATGGGCTGAGTGCCCAAGCTAAGGCGCTCATAGACCGTTGCCAGGCGCTCTGGGCGAGGAAATATATACTCAAACAGAAACTGCCTGATGGCGGAAGGGAAGGGGCGTTTATTGCTGTGGGGGCAACCAGCGGGAAGAGGTTGTTTGAAGGGTCGATTCTAACTGTGAAGTACTTTTTTAAAGCTATCGGAGTCGAGTACGCCGATGAGCTCTTGGTAAAGGGTGTGGATGCCAGAGGCGAGATTCAAGAGCATCCAACTGCTCTTGCCGATGCCTTTAAGTTGGGGAAGAGAATGGCTCAAGCTAAGAAAGATTGAGCAGGAGAAGGTTACTGGTGACTAAGCGAAAACATCTTGTGGTGGTACACGTAGCTCAGGGGGAGCTTCAAGCCAGTGTAATCAAGTCGCATCTGGAGTGCGAGGGGATACCGACAGTGCTGCAATACGAGAGCGCTGGCAGGGTCTTCGGGCTGACGGTAGATGGTCTGGGCGCGATAAAAATATTGGTGCCTCAGGAGCTTGCCGAAAGGGCAAAAGAGATAATCAAGCCCAGAGAGGTTGGAGAAGTCAGTGATGAAGACCTGTAGAGATGCCCGGCTGAAAGCCTTGATGTGGCTGAAAAATAAACCGTTAGAGGTCAAGTAGGAATGCCGGATACTTCTACCGAACCTCCTGTTTCGAACGCAAAAATAGTGAATACGCCTGAGGAACAGGAGGATAACCGCCGCAGAACCAGGAAGGTACTGAAGAAATTCAACAGAAAAAGAGAGAATCTGGTGCCTGTACTGCAGCAGGTTCAGGACGAATTGGGATATCTCCCCAGAGAGGCCATGCTCGAGGTTGCCGAATATCTGAAAGTACCTGAGGTGGATGTCTACGGCGTGGTCACCTTCTATAACCAGTTCCGGCTCAAACCGCCTGGCAAACACTCAATTAGAGTCTGTCTGGGTACCGCCTGCCACATGAAGGGTGGCTACATACTCCTCGATGCCTGGAAGAGGAGACTGGGCGTAGATAGGGGCGAGACTACTGCTGATCGCGAGTATGACCTGGATACCGTAGCCTGCGTGGGCTGTTGTGCGATGGCTCCGGTGAACGTAATTGATAAAAAGGCGGAGGGCAGGGTCAGCCCGACCAGGGTTGATGGCATCCTCCTTGCATTTAAAATGGAGAAAGAAAAGAAGGCTAAGGAGAAGCCAGACTAATGATATGGGTAGGTTGGAGCACCCGCTCCAACCGTTCCTGGGGCAGATGCTCCAGGCTACCCTTCGGAATAATTAAGGGGACAAAGAAAGCAAGTGACAGTGATAGCTTCACAGGATATTGCTTCAACATTTCAGAATATTAGGGATCATGCGCTTTCCCGATGGCAAGAACTTTGGGATGGCAGCAAACCTATCATTATGGTGAGCGCGGCCACCTGCGGCAGGTCAGCCGGTGCCCTGGAGGTTCTCGAAGCGGTCAAAGATGAACTGAGCAGAGGGCAGCAGGATGTGCAGGTGATGGAAGTGGGATGCATGGGGCACTGCTATGCAGAGCCTCTGGTAATCATCAAGAAGCCGGGCAACCCTACTGTGGTCTATGGCTATATCACCCCGGAGAAAGCCCGTCGCCTGGTGAAAGACTATATTCAAGGGGAGGACATTTCCCCTGAGTTTGCTCTGGGCGCTCTTGAGGAAAACGAGCTAATTCCATCTATATACGATCTCCCTCGCTTCAAGCACGAGAAGTATATCCTACTGGAAAACATAGGCCGTATCGACCCCGAAGATATCGATCAGTATATCGCCAAAGGTGGCTACGAAGCGCTGGCCAATGCGTTGCAGATGCAGCCCGAGGATATCATTGAGGAGGTCAGAAAGTCGGGGCTCAGGGGCAGGGGAGGGGCTGGGTTCTCCACGGCCCAAAAGTGGGAGGTCTGCCGTAGTTCACCCGGCAAGATCAAATACCTTATCTGTAATGCTGATGAAGGGGACCCTGGCGCCTTTATGGATAGAGCTATCCTGGAAAGCGACCCGCACTCGGTCATAGAAGGCATGTTAATTGCCGCATATACGATTGGCGCGCGTCATGGCTATATCTATGTTCGGGCAGAATATCCCCTGGCAGTGCACCGTGCGGAGATAGCATTAGAACAGGCAGAGGGACTGGGGCTGCTGGGCAAGAATATTTTGGGCAGCAGCTTCAGCTTCGATATTAAACCATTCCAGGGTTCTGGTGCTTTTGTCTGCGGAGAGGAGACGGCCCTTATCGCCTCGCTGGAGGGCAAACCAGGACTCCCGCACCACCGACCTCCTTTCCCTGCTACCAGTGGCCTCAACGGTAAGCCCACCGTAATCAATAACGTTAAGACCCTGGCTTATGTACCGCCCATAATCAGAAATGGAGCCGACTGGTTCGCAAGCATCGGCACCGAGAAAAGCAAAGGCACGGCTGTATTTGCCTTAGCAGGGAAGGTGGTTAACACCGGACTGACAGAAGTCCCCATGGGGACCACGCTGAGGCAAATTATCTTCGATGTTGGTGGCGGGATACCCAAAGGGAGGCGCTTTAAGGCTGTGCAAATAGGAGGGCCATCGGGCGGATGTTTGCCGGAATCAGCTCTGGATATGCCTATCGACTTCGATTCACTTAAGGAAGTGGGAGCCATGATGGGCTCTGGCGGCATGGTGGTACTGGATGAGGACGATTGCATGGTGGAGGTGGCTCGCTACTTCCTGGAGTTCACCCAGAGGGAATCTTGCGGCAAATGCACCATGTGCCGCCTGGGGACAAGGCAGATGCTGTCGATGCTGGAGGATTTCACCTGCGGACGGGGCCAGATGCAAGACCTAGAGACGTTAAAAGAGCTTGCGGAAGATGTAAGGATAGGTTCGCTGTGCGGCCTGGGAAGGACTTCGCCAAACCCCGTGTTAACCACGATGCGCTATTTCCGTGACGAGTACAAAGCGCATATCGAGGAAAAGCGCTGCCCGGCGCTGATGTGCCATGACCTCATCGCCTATTACATACTGCCCGAGAAGTGCGAACGCTCCTGCGACGCCTGCGTGGGCACATGTACCGTAGAGGCTATTTCCTCGAATAAGCAGCGGGTCAAGGTCATTGACCAGGCAAAATGCGTCAAATGCGGCACTTGCCTGACTGCCTGTCCTCTGCAGTACAACGCAGTCATCAAGCTGTCGCCTCCTGATAAGGTGCCGGCTGCCAAAGGTTAAGCTATGAAGACAGTATCGTTGACCATAGATGGCAAGGCGATAAAGGCCCCTGAGGGGCAGAAAGTGCTCTGGGCTGCGCTGGACAACGGTATTTACATACCGAATCTGTGCGCGATACGTAAGGCTTCCGAACCCTATGCCGGATGCCGTCTTTGCTTCGTGGAGATAGAAGGACGAAATGGCCCGGTTACTTCCTGCACAGAGCCTGTGGCCGAAGGTATGGTAGTCAACACGCAGGGCCCCAGGTCCAGGCGGCTGGCTCGCACTGCTCTGGAACTTCTTCTGGCTAGCCATCCTGTGGACTGCGCTCACTGCGCCAAGAACCGTTCCTGCGAGCTCCAAAAGCTTTGTTCTCTTCTGGGCGTTAAGTTAAATACCAGGCGATTCAGGAAGCTGGTACACAACCTGCCCATAGACTCAAGCTGCCCTAACTTCACTTACAACCCTAATAAATGTGTCCTGTGTAGCAGATGCGTTTGGACATGCCGTGAACGCTACGGCGTAGGTGTATTGGGTTTTGCCCACCGTGGCTTCGATAGGGTGGTCACCACTTTTGAAGACAAGCCTATCGCCGAGTCAGGCTGCCGCGTCTGTGACGAGTGTATCGAGGTCTGCCCTGTCGGGGCTTTGGTCTTCAAGGATGGCAGGAAGGGGACTCCTGGTTGTGCCGAGGTAAAGTCTAAAACAGCTACAAGCTGAACAGGTAAGAGCAATGCCCAAGAAAGTAGTCGCGGTAGATTATGAAAAGTGCTGTCCCGAGAAATGCAATGGCGGGTTGTGTGCAGCTGCGCAGGTCTGCGAACATGGAAGTCTAAAGCAGGAAAGTCCATACGAAACCCCTGAGATTAACCCATCGAAATGGTGTCACGGCTGCGCTAAGTGTGTGCAAGCCTGTACATTGAAAGCCATCAGGATGCTGTGAATATCTAAGTGGAGATGTATAGGTGCTTGAGGAAGATAGGGTACACGAAGAACTGGTTGATAAAGAAGATAGAATCAGGGAAAAAGTAGACGAGCGCGGGGTAAAATGGCGAAAGGTCTACTTCGGTGGTGGGCCACATTTCAGAAACTGGTTTGAGCAGACCATAGAGCTATGCGGCAAAGAGAATGTGGAGGTGGAAGAGGTGGATTCGAAGGGATTTCAGTGCTTTGAAGAGGCGGGGGAGAAGATGTACCGCATCTGGGTAAAAGAGACAAAGCCGCAACTATAGTTTACATAACTACAACCCAGGGAATCTGCTATGCTGATTATCGGACAATTTAGGTGACTTTGTCAGTATCCGATATCTTGCGCAAACTTTCGTAGGCCCTTTTTACATCCTCCACTGAAGTTTCATCCTCTATCGTGGTGAGGTCGCCCAGACTTTTACCCTGGGCTACTGCTTTGATGACGCGGCGCATAATCTTACCGCTCCTTGTCTTGGGAAGTGATTCCACGAAGTAGACCTCATCTGGAGTGGCGATGGGCCCGATTACGCGTCTCAGATGTTCTGCTATCTTTTTTCTTAAATCAGGCGAAGGTGAAATCCCTTGCTTCAGCGTAACGAAAAGGACAATTGCCTCGCCTTTTAAAGGGTCCGGCTTGCTGGCTACCGCCGCTTCAGCTACATCGGGATGGGATATGGCAGCGGACTCAAGCTCGGCTGTCCCGATACGGTGTCCTGCCACTTTGAGAACCTCGTCTGCTCTCCCCAGGAGCCAGAAGTAGCCATCTTCGTCACGCATTGCGAAGTCGCCAGTATAGTATGAACCGGGAAAACGTGACCAGTAAGATTCCTTATAGCGCTCCGGGTTACCGTAGACATCGAGAAGCAAGCCAGGCCAGGGTTTCCTGATTATGAGATAGCCTGTTTGGCCGGGAGCAGTCTCCTTGCCTTCGGAATCGACCACAGCGGCATCAATTCCAGGAAGAGGGAAAGTCGCCGAGCCCGGCTTCAGCGGTATAGGCTCGATGCCGGGTGTGGGGGAAATCATGATACCCCCGGTCTCTGTCTGCCACCAGGTATCAACGATTTGGCATTTCTCCCTACCTATATATTTGTAATACCATTGCCACGCTTCCGGATTTATGGGCTCGCCGACGCTGCCCAGAAGCTCCAGGCTGGATAGGTCATGCTTTTGAGGGCCTTCCGGTCCATAGCGCATAAACAGCCGCACCGCTGTGGGGGAAGTGTAGAAAATGCTTACG
Organism: Chloroflexota bacterium; assembly: GCA_021787935.1. Taxonomy (GTDB): domain Bacteria; phylum Chloroflexota; class Dehalococcoidia; order SZUA-161; family SZUA-161; genus JACWAE01. The sequence goes on from JAJYLC010000048.1 coordinate 16,087, forward strand.
CCGTATTTTTCCACTATATCCCACCATCTGTCCACAGCGGGGTAATCGGGGGCACCTTCATAGAGTACTATGGCTGCTCCGTGTGAAAGAGGAGCATATACGATGGAGCTGTGTCCGGTTACCCAGCCCACGTCTGCGGTGCACCAGTAGACCGACTCCTCTTTTATATCGAATACCCACTCATATGCGGAATGGTTGAAAACCAGGTAACCGCCTGTGCTATGTACCACGCCCTTGGGCTTACCGGTAGTCCCTGAGGTGTAAAGTATGTACAAGGGGTGAGTGGATTCCAGGGCCTCAGGCTTGATTAATTCTTCTGCCTTATTGAGCAGTGAGGAAAGCCAGACATCTCTTCCCTCGGTCATAGCCACCTGGTGCCCAGTTCTTTTCACTACCAAAATCTTTTCTATTGTGCTGCAATGTGAAGCTGCCTCGTCTGCAATCTCTTTGAGCGGCACTATCTTGCCGCGGCGGTATCCTCCGTCCGACGTGATAATTACCTTGGCCTTTGTATCATCAATTCTGTCGCACATGGCTTGTGCTCCGAACCCGGAGAAAATCACAGTGTGAACGGCCCCGATTCGGGCACAGGCCAGCATGAAAACAGGCAGCTCAGGAATCATGGGTAGATAGAGAGCAATTCTGTCTCCTCTCTTCACCCCAATCTGCTTCAGTGCCGAGGCATAGCGATTTACCTCGCGAAAGAGGGTGGAATAGCTCAATACTCTGGTCTCTCCATTCTCACCCTCCCAGTATATCGCCACCTTGCTCCTGCGCCATGTTTTCACGTGACGGTCAACGCACTGGTAGCAAGCATTGAGCCTTCCACCGACAAACCACCGAGCATATGGTGGGTTCCAATCGAGGACGCGATCCCAGGTCTTGTACCAGTCAAGTTTTCGTGCCTGCTCAGCCCAAAAGTCATTAGGGTCCTCCAGAGAGCGCCGATGCATCTCGGCATATCGCTTAAACGGCCACATCCGCAGCCCTGTGGGTAAAGAGCTTGCACTATCCGATTCATGGCTATTTGTCATGTTCTAACTCCTTATGCAGAAAGTTCTCTAAACCTACTGCCGTTTCTCGGATGATAGGCAACCTTACTAAAGAATACACCAGCATATAACAAAACGCTATAGCATTTTCTAAAATTTTTGTAACGAATACAATGGTGGAAGCTATAATAAGTGCCTTGATTCTAACCAAAAGCCAGTTGCCTCGAAATGATTAACTCAATCTATTCTTCGGAGGTACTCCTCTATTTCTTTAGCTAATTTTTCGCTATCCTCCTGGCTTAGTGCTACATTGCTTTCCAGATTCCGAATATAGCCATCGACCTCTGGGAAACTGAACCTTATCTGGTCTAGCTTTTCGTTTTGTCTTGCCACTGACCCATCGAGGTCACTCAAATCGATTCCCAAATTGAGTCTTTTGTCGAGAAAGTCAACGATTTTTTTGCAGGCGGCTGTATGTTTAGTTGTTAACAGGTAGAAGGGCACTGGCACCCAGAGGCTTGCTGCTGGAATACCCCTATTCTTGGCGGTCCACAGCAAAAAAGAGCTGAGGGTTGGCCTTTGTCCGGGCGGAGTCTCATAATCCATGCCTCCTGCCAGACCGTATTGCCCCAATTCCTTCCTCATTGCCGGCAAATTGGATACCGCCAATAGCTCGCGCGGCGCAGTGTGGGCACTCAGAGAAACCATGCCGCCAATGGAGTAAAGCTCCTTTACGTGGCAGTAGTGTTGAGCAATATGCAATACTGAGTTCAGGAATTTATGCCACTCAACTATGGGGATATTACTCTTGAAAATCAACAGTTTCTTTTCATAGGAACTATAGAATTTGCTTTCAGGAAATTGCGCTATATCATTTTCCACCGAGACTCCGCTTAATGGGAAGAAATCCACCGGTTCGATTTCGCCGAATTCCTCGGTGCCTACCTTTACATTCAGGTAATCAATAACCTTTGACCCCAGATTGGCAATGTCTTCTCCCCATCCCACTATCAAGGATGAATCCTGTAGCTCCCTTTTGCCGTATATTTTGAAGGTCTGCATTTGATTCAACTAATCTT
>JAJYLC010000164.1 GCA_021787935.1 Chloroflexota bacterium
TGAACTTCGATGAGGTCGAAAAACACATAGACCAGGTGATATATGTCTCGGCAACACCCGGGCCTTATGAGTACAAGCACAGCGCTCAGATTGCGGAACAAATTATCCGCCCCACCGGCCTGCTCGACCCCACTATCGAGGTCAAGCCCACCAAGGGCCAGGTGGACGACCTGCTCGACCAGATTAAGACTCGTGTATCGCGTGGAGAGCGCTGTCTGGTCACCACCCTGACCAAGAGACTGGCCGAGCAGCTCGCCGATTACCTCCTGGAGATGGGGATAAAGACGCATTACCTGCACTCGGAGATCGAGACTCTGGAGCGTGTAGAGATACTGCGTGATCTCAGGCTCGGCGTCTACGATGTAGTGGTAGGCATTAACCTGCTGCGCGAGGGGCTGGATTTGCCCGAGGTGAGCCTGGTTGCTATCCTGGACGCCGACAAGGAAGGCTACCTGAGATCGGAGGGTGCGCTCATCCAGACCATGGGGCGAGCCGCCCGTCATATCGAGGGCCACGTTATTATGTACGCCGACACAATGACCGACTCCATGCGCCGCGCTATTGACGAGACTAACCGCAGGCGCAAGATACAGATGGCATATAACAAAGAGCACGGCATTACCCCGCAGGGCATCAAGAAGGCAATCAAGGGCATCACCGACCAGCTCAAGGCAGTGGCCGAGACCCGCGCCACGTACACGGTGGCTACCGGCATACCCAAGGACGAGATCGCCCGCCTGGTAAAGAACCTGGAGTCCCAGATGAAAGCAGCAGCCAAGAATTTGGAGTTCGAGAAGGCAGCGCTGCTGAGAGACCAGATAGTAGAGTTAAGAAAAGAGCTGGTGGCAGAACCGGCAGCCAAAGGACGATAGCTTGGAGACGGAAGAGACCAAACAGGAACGGCGCGAGAAGAAGCAGCAAAAGAAGCGTGACAAGATACAGCAGCACGGACACAGTCTGGTCCGCGTCTACAAGGATGCTGTGCTGAAGCGAGCCAAACAAACAAAGAAAGATGAACGGTAGAGGCGACCCATGTGTCCGCCCAATTTATTCAGGACGTACACATCATTTGCAAGCATATTACATAAATAAATCGGGAGGTTTGGTTAACTTTAGTACCATATCTGCGCCGATACTTTTTCCTTGACATATTCGCAAACTGACAATATAATCTGGCTTTATCAGCATAATAATGGGAGAGGCACTGAGATGAGCGAGCGCTTGGAGCACCCTAAAAAAGACGGCACGGTCAGCAAGGTATCCAAGAAGATAGAAGAGGTCATATCCGACATAAAGAAGCAAGTCCCTGAACTGGAGCCCGCCATAGATTTTTACCAGCGAGTTGCTTCTATAGTCACATCGGATGTCGTAGCAGAGGTTAAGAAAGAAGTCCCAGAGATGCTGGCCTCTTCGAAAAGGCTCAATACTGTAATCACAGAGGTAGGTAAACACATCCCCGAGGTTTTGATTCACCAGCGCCGGGTTGCCACAGTGGTCGCCGGCGTGGGAAAGTATGTGCCGGACAAGGTAATAACCTCAGAATATATCGAGCAGAAGATCGGATTCGAGGAAAAGTTCAATATGCCCATGGGCAGCATTGAGAAGATCAGCGGCGTCAAAGAAAGAAGATATGCAGCCAACAACCAGGTCTCCTCAGATATGGCCTGTGAAGCCAGCAAGATAGCTCTGGAGCGGGCAGGCGTGACCCCCGAAGAACTCGATATAATCATCTTCGCCTCGGCGTCACACGACATCGCCGAGCCGGCTACGGCAAATATTCTTCAAGAAAAGCTGAATGCTACCAATGCTCACGTGCTTGATGTCAAAAACGCCTGCAACAGCTTCCTCAACGGCGTAGATGTTATGGACTCCTTTATGCAAACAGGCCGCTGCCGGGTAGGATTGGTAGCTGCAGGCGAGGTGCTTTCCAAGTTCGTCAACTGGGACATAGAGACCATCGAAGAACTCGGACTCGGTTTCTCGGCTTTCACCCTGGGTGACGGGGGAGGAGCTATCGTATTCAAAGCCGAAAGTGAACAGGGATACGGGATCCGTAAAACCTGTTTTACCTCAGACGGTTCCGCCTGGGAGCTTGCCACCATTAAGGGAGGCGGGACACTGTGTCCTTTCGACCTCTCGCAGGTCTATTTTGTATCCCACAGTGCCGGCATCAACAAGCTGGCTTTGAGATACGTTCCTCCTACCGCCCTGTCGTTGATTAAAGAAACGGGTTGGAAAAATGAGGACGTAGACTTGGTAGTGCCGCATCAGGTTACACGTTCTATCACCGAGAGGCTTATGAAAATCGGCGGCATGCCTCTGGACAAGGCCATGTACACTATCACTAAATACGGAAACACTGCGGCCGCGAGTATCCCTATTGCACTGGCAGAGGCGGTGGAGGAAAACAAGGTGAAGAGCGGAAGCAAGATCGTTCTGGTTGGCGGTGCCTCCGGATTCAGCGTGGGGGTCATCACGTTAGTGCTTTAGTCCAAAGGAAATCTGCAGCTTCTCACTATCAACTACATCTTAAATTCTCTGCAATAACCCACTCAACTTTATTGTCGTTTTTAACTATAGATATAATGTGATTCTTATAGCTAAGCTGCTCGACTCGAAACAGGCGATCCCGATAGTCTAAAACAATATGATTTTTATCCGGAACAGCGATTATACGGCAGGCCCTTAACCCCCCGATGCCGATACCGACGGCCTTCAGAGCAGCCTCCTTCGCAGTCCAATAGCGGAAAAAAGTATGCCAGGCCCTGTCCCGGCTTAGTTCCCATTCTTCATCGCTCGCCACAAGGCTGAAGATGGACTCAGACCTGGGTCTGACCTCCTCGATGTCAATTCCAATCAACTCTTTGCTGACAACTGCTGTCACGTATTTCGGCTTATGGGAGAGAGACCAATAATTACCATTGGACGGACACGGAACGTCGTCCTCGTTTTTCATCAGTTCACCGAGCAATACCCCGCTCTTTTCCGCACTCAATTTTAGCGCCTCTCTCGAAATTCTGCTCAGCCTGGCTACTTTCTCCTTCCCGGAAAGCCTATGTCCGGCTTTAGCAACCGGCAAAATTACTGGGAACATAGTCATCGCAGCCATCAAACCTTCATCGCCTTGTCAATAATATTTTTATCGAAATAGTTGACTGCCATGCCGCAATCTACCACAATGCCCTGGGCATTGATGCCGCTGGACCGCTCGCTCAGCAGGAATGCGGCGGCATTAGCCACTTCTCTGGTTTCCAGGGCCTTCTTGCGCAGTGTCAACTGCTCGGCAAAAAGATAATAATCCAGATATCCCGGTATCCCCGCGGATGCCGAGGTCTTCAATAGACTGGCGTTGACCGAGTTGAATCTGACTTGAGAGAACGCACTGAAGGATTTAGCCAGGAAGCATACAGTTGAATCCAGGGCAGCCTTTACAGGCGACATCCATCCATAAGGCTCTGCTGCCATTCTGGTGGTTGAAATCGATATGGTTACCACAGACGCATTTTTATCGAGCAGGTCTTTGAATGCATTAGCGATACTGATTAATGAGTAACAGGAAATATCTACAGATTGCAGGAAGTCATTTTTCCTTGTTTCGTGAAAAGGTTTAAGCTTCGTTCCATA
>JAJYLC010000049.1:0-16180 GCA_021787935.1 Chloroflexota bacterium
TCCACCGAGCTTGTAGAGAGGTCATTTCACGGTTACTGGGATTCGCTCGGGATAGCGAAGGATAAATTTCTGGCACTAGGGGGGCAGGATGGCGATGGAGGTCATGCATTTAATATGACAGTGCTCGCCCTGGCAACCGCTGGCCACTCTAATGCTGTGAGTCAGCTTCACGGCTCAGTAACACGGAGGATGTGGCATGTGCTCTGGCCGGAGTCAAAGGAAAATGAAGTGCCTATCATTCAGGTGACCAATGGAATCCATGTACCCACCTGGATTGCTCCGGAGATGTGCCGCCTCTACGAAAAGTATCTGGGAAACGACTGGTTGCAAAGACACGATGACCCGAAGCTATGGGAGCGGGTGATGGATATACCAGATGAAGAACTCTGGACAGTACGCGAGCTTTTGAAGCGTAAACTTAAAGGGGCTATGCTGGATTGGGCGCAGCAGCGGTGGACGGAAGCCGAGGTAATGCCTCAGCAGGTGCTGGCCATGGGGGCCTTACTCCATCCTGAGGTGCTCACCATTGGTTTTGTGCGTCGTTTTGCTGAATACAAGCGTCCGGCACTTATTTTCCGGGATGTTGAACGCTTGAAGAGGTTGATCAAGGACCACTGGCGTCCTATTCAAATAGTATTCGCTGGCAAGTCTCATCCTGCTGATTTCCCATCTAAGTGCCTGCTTCAGCAGGTTTATTGCATGGCCACCGACCGTGATTTTCAGGGTCGGATATCATTTGTGGAAGATTATGACATACACATGGCGCGCTACTTGGTGCAGGGTGTTGACATATGGCTGAATGTGCCGCGGCGTCTTAACGAAGCATGCGGCACCAGTGGTATGAAGGCATCGCTGAATGGAGTTCCTCAGCTCAGCGTGCTGGATGGGTGGTGGTATGAAGGATACAATGGAGAAAACGGCTGGGCGATTGGCGATGGTCCGGGGATATACAATCCCGAAGAGGAAGACAAGGCAGATGTTGAAGCGCTGTATCGGCTGCTGGAAGATAAGATAGTGCCGCTTTATTACGATAGAGACCGCGGCGGTGTGCCTCATGGCTGGGTACGTGTTATCAAGGAGACGATTCGTTCGATTGTGCCTAGGTTCTGTGCCCGGCGAATGCTGAAAGAATATATTGACAAAGTGTATGTACCGTCGGCTGAGTCAATTGGCAGAAAAATATAGGCTGGCTTTGTTTGTTGCTTGGAAACTAGGATTTAGAATTTCTTGCAGGGGGTGGTGCCATGGGAACAGGTAAGGGGGAAGTTAAAATCAGAAAAATGACTGAGGCGGACCTGCAAAGTGTAAAAGGTATAGATAAAGAGCTTGCCGGTCCATATCGGTACGTCTCATGGCCGGTGAGGGTCGAAGCCCACTGGTGGGTACATCGTGGTATGCCCAGTTTTGTGGCTGAAATAGAGGGCGAAGTAGTGGGATTCGTATTGGGAGACATAAGAGGGACAGATTATGCAACGGATATGTGTGCCTGGATAGATATGATGGGTGTATCTCCCAAACATCAGTGCAAAGGGATAGGGGGGATGTTGGTAGGGGCATTTTGCCAGGAATGCCAGAAGCGAAAAGTGAAGGTAAAGGTTGTATTGATAGAGGATGATAAGCGCCTTGTAAAGTTTTGGAAGTCAATAGGTTTCCAGAAAGGCAACCTGGTCAATTACGAAAAATAAGTCTTCCCAGTAAGTAAGTTCTCGTCAAGGTCGCGGAGCTGTCATGCACACTCATAAGCAAATCCCTATAATCTATAATCTTTTCCCCCGCCTCGCCGGAACCATGCCTGACTGGCTGCGACATGCCGAACGCGCTGTTGACATGGGCTTCAACTGGATATTCGTGAACTCTATTCTCTACCCAGGCTACTCCGGCAGCCTGTACGCTGTAAAGCACCACTATCGCATTAACCCTATTTTTTTGCCTAAAGATAGAAAGAAAAATGGCATGGCTACCCTGGAATCTACCCTGAAGAAGTTTGCAGACATGGGGTTGTGGCCCATGATGGACCTGGTTATCAACCACACTTCACGCGATTGCCCCTTAGTTCATGAACGTCCTTCCTGGTATGTGCATGGCGAACGTGGCGAGATTATCAGCCCTTTTGTCCGCGACATTATTAATCCCAATAAGATTACGGTATGGGACGACCTGGCGGAAATGGATAACAGTGACTCAAGCGATCGTGAAGGCCTCTGGGCTTACTGGGCTGAGCTGGTGAAGTACTACCTTAGTTTAGGGTTCAAGGGCTTCCGTTGCGATGCGGCATATAAGATCCCGGCCGAGCTGTGGCGCTATCTCGTTGAGGTTGGAACAAGTGCCGCCCCGGAGGCAATGTTCTTCGCAGAGACATTGGGGGCTACCGAGGAGCAAACTCTGGCTATCAAAGGCACAGGGCTACACTACATCTTCAATAGCTCCAAGTGGTGGGACTTCGAGCAACCTTGGTGCCTGGTTCAGCACGAGAAATTCGACAAGATCGCCCCGTCTATATCTTTTCCTGAGAGCCATGACACCAGCCGTCTGGCTGCCGACTCCGATGGAAATGAGGCTGTGCAGCGGCAGCGCTATGCTTTTGCTGCGGCGTTTTCTGCGGGACTTATGATACCGATTGGCTATGAGTTCGGTTTCAAGAGGAGATTGAACGTTGTGCTTACAAACCCAAAACATTGGGAGAAACCTGCTTTCGACATAAGGCATTTTATACGCAGGGTCAATCTGCTTAAATTGGAGTATCCCCTGCTTCAGGGAGAGGGCACTTTACAGATAACCCAAAAGGATCCCAATGTGCTTGTCTTGGAACGGCAAACCGAGCAAGCCCCGGGCAAGACCGGGTGGATACTGGTGAATAAGACCCTGGATAAGCCTGCGACAGTGACGCTCGACGGCATAGCTGCCCTAAACCCTAACCATCGCTTGTACCGCGTATGTCGGGACGAAAGCCCTCGGGCTGGCGAGCCGCTTCCGAATAAAACCTTGACGCTCGATCCGACAGAGGTAGCGTTGGTCATGGAGACTGGGGATGTTAGACAAGAGGACAAAGGAGATACCGCGAACCATTCTTCCCGAAATAAAGACTTTTCCACCCAGCTAAGGGAAGGCCTGGGTTTTTCCCTTCCCTGATACAAGGGATTACATAGAGACAGCTTTCCCCGAAAGGGCGTCTGGTTCACTAACAAGGGAGGCTTATGATAAATTGAACCCCTCTCGGTCTAGCGGCATCCTACTGCATCCCACCTCACTCCCGGGCCGACTCGGTATAGGAGACCTGGGAGTAGAAGCATATCGTTTCGCCGATTTCCTGGCCGACGCCAAACAGCGCCTGTGGCAGGTGCTACCTCTGGGGCCCACAGACGAGAGTAACTCTCCTTACCAGTGTCTTTCGGTGTTTGCAGGCAATCCGCTTCTCATAAGCCTGGAGACGCTGGTTGAAGAGCAATTTCTTGATTCTACCGACCTTGAGAATGCTCCGGCATTCCCTGAGCATTGCGTTAATTACAACGCAGTCAAAGGCTTCAAAATGCCTCTGCTGGGGAAATCATTTGCACTCTTCGAAAAGAAGGCAAACTTGGCACAACGAGACGAGTTAGAATCCTTCTGTTCGAGCAAAGCTTCATGGCTCGATGACTATGCACTTTATATAGCGCTGAGCGAAGCTCACGATTGTGCTGCCTGGAACCTATGGGAAGAAGATATCAGGATGCGTCATCCTGAAGCTATCAGGCGCTGGAGCCGTAAGCTGGCACGCGAAATCAGGTGCCACAAATACCAACAGTACCAATTCTTCAGACAGTGGGCAAGGCTAAAAAAGTACTGCCATGACCGAGGCATCAGGCTCATAGGGGATATACCCATATTCATTACACTCGATAGCGCCACAGTATGGCTGCATCCAGAGTTGTTCTATCTCGATGAGACCGGAAATCCCACGGTGGTCGCTGGTGTACCACCCGACTACTTCAGCGATACAGGGCAGTTATGGGGCAACCCAATTTATCGCTGGGACTCGATGGCGAAAGATGGCTATTCCTGGTGGATCGAGCGTTTCCGGGAGACTTACTCGCTGATTGACATTGTCAGACTGGACCACTTCCGCGGCTTTGAGAAATACTGGGAGATTCCTGCCGGTGAGACCACCGCTAGAAACGGACGCTGGGTGCCCGGCCCCGGTGCTGCATTATTCGAAGCTATCAAGAAAGCGCTGGGTAATGTGCCTATTATCGCTGAGGATCTGGGCCTCATCACGCCGGAGGTCGATGCTCTGAGGGAGCGCCTGGGATTTCCAGGGATGAGAGTCCTTCAGTTTGCCTTTGGCAACGACACTAAAGCTGATGACTACCGGCCGCATAACTACCCGCGAAACTGCGTGGTCTATACCGGCACGCATGACAACAACACTACCATCGGCTGGTTCAAAGAAGAGGTTCTCGATGACACCACCCAGAGCAGAAAAGTAAGAGAGAGCGAGAGGCGCCTTGCCTTGAAATATATGGGCTGTGATGGGAAAGAGGTCAATTGGGACTTCATCCGTCTGGCCTTGATGTCTGTAGCCGATACGGCAATCATACCTCTGCAGGATGTGTTAGGACTGGGCAGCGAAGCCAGGATGAACCGTCCCGCCACAACTGAAGGAAACTGGACCTGGCGCTTCAGGCGCGAGATGCTGACCGAGGAAATAAAGAGCAGGCTCAGGGAACTGACAACTATCTACGGGCGAGCTGTATAACAGGGAAGCACCGTTCGTGGTGAGCCTGTCGAACCATGAACGGCAGCCTCTATGTTCCTCAATTTTGCTGTACCGCACCTCTTTGTAATCCCCCGTTTCTGCAAATTTACTGTTCAATGGAGAATAACAATGTTATAATCGGGACGCCGATATGAGGTCAACGAACTTCGAAGGCGTGTCCTTAGAGATATTTCGCGAATCCAGCGCAGCAAATCCTGAATACTAATCCAGCCTGCAGGAGGTAAAACACTATGAGCGACTTCAAAGAAGATATTTTGAAAGGCCGCGTAGCCCTCATTACAGGTGGCGCCACAGGCATAGGGAAGGAGATCGCCCGGACGCTGGGGAAACACGGGGCTAAAATTGTTATCACCAGCCGCAAACAGGAGAATCTTGATGCGGCCCGTAAGGAATTCGAGGCAGAGGGCATAAAGTGTCTGGCTATGTCATCAGATGTACGCAAACCCGAGTTAGTAGAACAGGTCATCGCTGCCGCCATAAAAGAATATGGCGGCTTGAACATCGTGGTAAACTGCGCGGCAGGGATGTTTCCTGCACCTATTGATGGTATGTCATACAACGGATTTAAGGTAGTTGTTGACATCGATTTACTGGGCACTTATAACGTCACGAAGGCCGCATTTACTGCTTACTTGAAGGAACACGGCGGTTGCATTGTTAATATCACGGCGCCGTTTGAGCACTGGGGAGTCAGCACTCTGGCCCATGTTGCAGCGGCTAAGACAGGTGTTGAGTCGCTGACGAGGACCTGCGCGGTGGAATGGGCACCGTTAGGCATCAGGGTCAACGCCGTAGCACCCGGTTTCATTGCCGAGACAGAAGGCGTCAAGCGATTCGGTGAGTCAAAGGATATACCTGACAAGTCATTGAAAGGCACCAGACAGGACATGGCAAATGCTGTACTGTTTCTGGTAAGTGATTCAGCCCGCTTTATAAATGGCGTATGCATTCGTGTTGACGGCGGCGCTACCATCGATTTATTGAGAATGCCTGTAGCGTAAAAGCTCTGCCACCCAGGTATAAAGGGCTGCAATTTGTTGGCTGATAAATAATCGCCAGTCTGCCGTGCAATCTCTCCTCCGTTATACCAATTTTGAGGCAATTACCCTTTATTAGGTACTTATATAGCACCCTTTTTTGAGTGTGAGTTATGTGATAAAATAGATAGATAGCCATTTTGAGGGACAGGTTTCAGATGCCGTTAGATACCATAATTGTCAGGGGTGCCCGCGAGCACAATCTTAAGAATATAGACGTGGTGATACCACGAGATAAGTTCGTGGTCATCACCGGCCTGTCTGGGTCGGGCAAAAGCTCGCTGGCCTTCGATACTATCTATGCGGAGGGGCAGCGGCGGTACATGGAGTCGCTCTCTGCCTACGCGCGCCAGTTCCTGGGCAGGATGGAGAAGCCAGATGTCGACTACATCGAGGGCTTGAGCCCTGCCATATCCATAGACCAGAAGGGCGTGAGGCGCAACCCGCGTTCTACCGTGGGCACCGTGACCGAGATTTATGACTACTTGAGGCTGCTCTTTGCCCGCGTGGGACATCCACACTGCCCGAAATGCGGCCGCGAGATAACCCGCCAGACGTTGCAGCAGATCGTCGATGCCATCCTGGCTCTGCCCAAGAGCACACGTTTCATGATAATGGCGCCATTGATTAAGGACCGCAAGGGCGAACATCAGTCGGTTTTCGATGACCTGAGAAAGGCTGGCTATGTAAGGGTTCGAATCGATGGCAAGCTCCGCGACCTTTCTGAAGAGTTCTCTTTGGACAAGAACAAGCGTCATACTATCGAGGCGGTCGTAGACCGTCTGGTGATAGGAGACGAAACACCGACCAGCCGCGTCTCTGATTCTGTGGAGACTGCACTCAAGCTCGGCGGGGGCGTGGTTCTGATTTCAATTGTCGATGGAGAAGAGCTGCTGTTCTCGGAGCAGTTCGCCTGTGTTTACTGTGGCATAAGCATCGGAGAGATAGCCCCCCGCACCTTCAGCTTCAACAGCCCTCATGGGGCATGTTCCGAGTGCACTGGCTTGGGGGTGAAGCTCGAGATAGACCACAATCTGGTCATCCCCAATAAAAACTTGACTATAGCTGAGGGCGCAGTTCAGCCCTGGGCCCGCGCCAGCACTGTGACGCCGTGGTATTACAGTATGCTGCACTCAGTAGCGCGCAAATACGGTTTCTCGGTGAATACGCCGGTGAAGAATCTTACCGAAGAGCAGCTTAACATAATATTATACGGGAGCCGCGGCAGGCCGGTGACGATAAGTCATGAAACGGAGCAGGGCAAGCAGTACGAATGGGATACCTCATTCGAAGGCGTGATACCAAATCTGGAGAGGCGTTTTCGAGATACAGAGTCCGACTACGTGCGCTCTGAGATCGAGCGCTATATGACCTCGACCCCCTGTCCTGCCTGCAAGGGTCAGAGGCTCAAGCCGGAAGCCCTGAGCGTGACTATCGGTAAGCTCAATATCTCGAAGGTGACTGCCATGTCCATCGAGCAGGCGCTGGATTGGACAATGATACTGGACGGCACCAAAGATGGGTCGAAGCCCGTTTTCAGCGAAAGGGAGCAGTTGATAGCGCGTCAGGTCTTGAAAGAGATCAGGTCCCGGCTGGGTTTTCTGGTAAATGTGGGCCTCGACTATCTCACCCTGGATAGACTGGCAGGCAGCCTCTCAGGTGGTGAGTCGGAGCGGATACGTTTGGCTACGCAGATAGGCAGCGGACTCATGGGCGTCCTTTACATCTGTGACGAGCCTACTGTCGGCTTGCATCCTGTAGATGGCGCCCGTCTTATTGAGACCCTAAAGCGCTTGAGGGATATCGGAAACACTCTGCTTATTGTAGAGCACGATGAGGCTATGATGCGCGCTGCCGACCATATCATAGATATGGGTCCCGGTGCGGGGGAGAAAGGGGGCTGGGTGGTGGCCAGCGGCACTATGGAAGATATTATGGCCTCTCCCGAATCGATAACAGGGCAGTATCTAAGCGGCGCAAAAAGTATACCCGTGCCAGAGAAGCGGCGTTATAGTTCAGGGAAATTTATAACAATCAAGGGGGCAAGGCAGAATAATTTGCGTAACATAGACGTCCAGATTCCGCTGGGAGTCTTTGTCTGTGTCACGGGTGTTTCGGGCAGCGGCAAAAGCACTCTCATAGATGAGATACTTCACAGGAAGCTGGCCCAGATTCTTTACAAAGCAAAAGACAGGCCCGGTGAGTGCGATGGCGTTTATGGCATTGAGCATATAGACAAAGTGGTGAATATCGACCAGTCACCCATCGGACGCACCCCCCGTTCCAACCCTGCCACCTATACGGGCGCGTTTACCCCTATTCGCCAGTTGTTTGCTACTGTGCCCGAGGCAAAGATGCGCGGCTATCTCCCTGGGCGTTTTTCTTTCAATGTCAAAGGGGGACGCTGTGAGGCCTGTCGCGGCGAAGGATATATCCAGATTGAGATGCAGTTTCTCCCTGACGTCACCGTACCCTGCGAGGTCTGCAAAGGCAAACGTTACAACCGCGAGGCTCTGGAGATTCATTTCAAAGGCAAGAACATCGCTGAAGTGCTGGAGATGAGCGTTGACGAAGCCTACAGTTTCTTTGAGCACTTCCCTGCAGTGAAGGCCAAGCTTTCCACGTTGAGGGACGTAGGGCTGGGGTATATCAGGCTAGGGCAGCCCGCTACCACCCTCTCCGGCGGTGAGGCGCAGCGTGTTAAGCTTGCCACGGAGCTTTCTCGACGCTCCACGGGAAGGACATTATACATACTCGACGAACCCACTACGGGTCTCTCTTTCCAGGATGTCGCTGCATTGCTTGGAGTCTTGCAGCGGTTGGTTAGCGCGGGGAATACGGTGGTTTTGATTGAGCACCATCTCGACCTGATAAAGTGCGCTGACTACATCATCGACCTCGGCCCGGGCGGCGGCGACCACGGGGGCTGGGTAGTAGCCACGGGGACTCCGGAGGAAATAGCGAGGGTTGAGTCCTCTTTTACAGGCCAGTATCTCAGAGAGAAGCTGGGCATGCCCGGGGTCATTAGGGAAGCCCTTTCACTCACCAATAAGCTGAGAAGTTAGATCCCCAGTAACAGGCGGGGAGCCAGAACCATCCGTCGCCACTGGGGTGGCGACTCTACATCCATTAAGGAGAGCAGAAGATGCAGATGAAGGATAAAGTAGCGATTGTTACAGGCGGTGGCAGCGGCATAGGGCAGGGTATATGCCTCAGGCTTGCCCAGGAGGGTGCCCAGATCGCAGTATTCGATGTCAATCTTGATGGAGCCAGGGACACTGTGAAACAAATCACGAAGGCAGGTGGTAAGGCAGCAGCGTTCAAGGTTGATGTCGCCAATGCGGAAGGGGTGAATGACTCCGTGAAAAAGGTGCTCCCGAAGTTCGGCAAGATTGACATACTGGTCAATAATGCTGGCATTAGCAAACCCTCCAAGGTGGTCAATATAACGGGTGAAGTATGGGACAGTATGCTCAATGTAAATCTGAAAGGCGTATTTCTCTGTTCCCGCGCGGTGATTCCTCATATGAAGGAACGTAAATACGGCAAAATTATAAATATAGCCTCGATTCTTGCCCTCAGGGGAAGTTCATATTACGCTCACTATGGTGCAACCAAGGCCGGTGTGGTTGCCTTTACACAGGGTCTGGCGGTAGAGTTGGGAAGGCACAATATCAATGTTAACGCCGTCGGACCCGGTATTATCGACACTCCCATGGCAGAAGGTGATGTGAATTCCGAATTTCGCCAGCAGTTACTGAAGGTGATACCCATGCGCCGTATCGGCACTCCTAACGATATCGCGAATGCGGTGTTGTTCCTGGCCAGCGAAGAGGCTTCATATATTACAGGTCAGTGCCTGTATGTCTGCGGCGGCTGGAGCGCAAGTGCGGGGCTAATGTAGAGGAATTAGACTTCTACCATCAGGGGCGACCTATCGGGTCGCCCCTGATGGTGTTGACAAGGTTTTATGCCGCTGCCTATAATTGAATCACGCTTGCGGGTGTAACTCAGTGGTAGAGTATCTGCTTCCCAAGCAGAGAGTCGCGAGTTCGAATCTCGTCACCCGCTCCAGTTTCAAAAATCGGGATTCCCACCCGAAAAAAACCTTTTTTGTTGACCCAGGCAAGGAGTCGGAAATTTCCCCGTCACCGACTCTGTGACTGGTAATAAATTTGCGCATCGCCCAGTACACCACAGACGAATTAACAAGGGTTATTTGAAGGTACCCTGTCGTCTGGTCTAACCCAAATATAAGGGAGGTGAAAAAGGCAAAAAAGCGCCAAAAGGTTGTAGGTGGTTATTCTAGCTAAGTCAGGCCTAATTTCAAACTTTTTTGCTTCGCTTCATATAGGTGAAAGCTGCCATGGTAAAGCCTGGTCGGTTGATTAAGCCAGTATAACATCTACTAAGCTAACACTTGTTCACCACCATCGCACGTACGGCTTGTATTGTCCAATATTCAAATAAAAAGGAGGTTTTTCGATGGCGAAAATCAAGAGTGGTAGAGCGGCGGTCTACAAAGGCTTTGGGCAGCGCTTTGAGATCAAGGAGTATCCGGTACCTGAACCCGAACCTGGGGCCATTCTGATTAAAGTGAGACGGGCTAACGTATGCGGCTCCGACCTTCATATGTGGCGAGGTGATACTAACATAGATGCGATGGGAGCACCATTGCCGGCGATCCTGGGCCACGAGATGACGGGCACCGTGGCCAAACTGGGACAAGGCGTCTCAACAGACTCAGCCGGCCAGCCCCTGGCAGAGGGTGACCGCGTGGTTTACCGCTATTTCTTCCCCTGTGGACACTGCCGGGCATGCTTAAGAGGACAAGACCCAGCTTGCCCCATGGCGCCCCTTCCAGTAGTAAGCTGCTGCGAGGCGCCTCCTCATTTCCTAGGAGCATACGCTGACTATTACTATCTACGCCCCAATCATACCGTCTTTAAAGTGCCTGACGATCTCACAGATGATATGGTTGCTCCCGCTAATTGTGCGCTGTCCGAGGTCCTTTATGGTCTGGAAAGGGTAGGTTTTAGTTTTGGGGAGACTATCGTCATCCAGGGTGCGGGAGGTTTGGGCATATATGCTACCGCCGTGGCAAAGGATATGGGAGCAGAGAAGGTCATCGTGATCGATGGCATCAAAGAGCGGCTGGAACTGGCAAAAGCCTTTGGCGCCGACGAGGTGATTGATATGAGGGAGTACAAAGATCCGGTGGACAGGGTGCTGAGGGTAAAGGAGCTGACTGGCGGTTGGGGAGCGGATGTCGTCGCTGAGCTTGTGGGCTTCCCGCGGGTCGTTCCCGAGGGCATAGACATGCTAGGGAACGGCGGGCGTTATCTGGAGATTGGCAACGTCAACATAATGATGACCTACGAGGCTGACCCTTCTTCCCTGGTCATAAACAACAAAAGCATAATAGGGGTGTTATTTTATAAGGCAGATACCCTTAAGAAAGCTCTTGACTTTCTGAGCCGGGCCAAGAATAAATATCCTTTCGACAAAATACTATCTCATTCCTATCACCTGGAAGATATTAACAAGGCATTTGAGGAGCAGGATAAAGGGCTGGTTTCCAGGTCTGCCATTGTGCCCTAGGCTAAAACCATATGACCGATTTGGCACTCTGTCGAGTACGTGGATATAATCCGTGACGCAAAATCCTCGTTCTGGAGGTCAACATGGCGAAGTTAAGTGGGAAGAAGCTGCTGGCTAAGGCTTTGAAAAACGAAGGGGTGAAAACAATTTTCACCCTATGTGGCGGCGAACTAATGGAGATATACGATGCATGTGTGGGTGAGGGCATAGAGTTTGTGGATATGAGGCACGAGGAGGCGGCGGCTGTCGCAGCAACTGGCTATGCCACAGCCAGTCGCGGGCCAAGCGTCGCTATGGTTACTTCAGGGCCGGGTGTTGTTAATATGGCTCCAGGCATAGCCGGTGCGTGGTACGCCAGCGCACCAGTTATAGGGATCTGCACGCACACGCCACATTATTTGGAGGAGATGGGGTCTTTTCAAGAATTCGACTCAAGAGACATGTACCGGTCCATTACTAAATGGAGAGGTTACTGCACATCGACAAAGCGCATACCGGAATATGTAGCAACGGCGTTTAGATATGCCAATTCAGGGCGTAAGCGCCCTGTGCTGCTTGATTTTCCCGATGACATCCTGGTAGCCAAGGTCGATGAGAGGGAAACCCAAATAGTCCCTCGCGATACGAAGATGTCGCCGCCCCATGGAGACCCTGAGGCGATTAAAACAGCTATAAAATTGCTGCTGGATGCTGAGAGGCCGGGGATTCTAGTTGGGAGCGGAATCCTCTGGTCAGGCGCTTCTGGGGAGTTGATGCGGTTTGCTGAACTCTTGAGAATACCGGTATGTTATACGCTTAGCGGGAAAGGGGGCATTCCTGACGACCATCCTCTTTGCGGAGGCATGGTGGCCTACAATTGGGGGAGCATAGCAGGAGCCGATGTGCTCCTTGCAATCGGCGTTAGATTTGAGGAAGGATTGGGCTATGGCCGTGGCACCTTCTATGCACCCGATGTGAAGGTGATTTCTGTGGATATCGAACCCACTGAGATCGGCAGAAATAGACCGGTGAACCTCGGGATATGGGGAGATGCAAGGGTCATTCTGAGTCAATTAATTGAGGAAGCGGAAGGCACTCTCGGTCGCACGAGGAGGAAGCGTAGGGAAACAGACTGGGTGAGAAGTGCCAGGAACAGCCCAACATTCATTCATGAGATTTTGTGCTCGGACGCATCAAACTCGAATAAGCCCATAGACCCCAGGAGACTTGCCAAAGAAGCATGCGATTTTGCAGGCAAGAACTCATACATCATTGTCGATGGTGGAGATATACTAGCTCATACTGTCTCTCTATACAACTCGACCTTCCCGGGCAGTTTCATGATGGGCATCGGCGGCTCGCTCGGACTGCTGGGCGGAAGCATTCCCTTTGCCATAGGCGTTAAGACGGCAAAGCCAGACAAAGGAGTAGTGGTTGTCACAGGTGATGGCTCTTTCCTATTCCATGGGAGCGAGATCGATACGGCCGTCAGGTATGATAAGAGAATTGTGGTTGTGATTAGCAATGATTGCCAATGGGGCATGGTGAGACACGGTCAACAATTCCTCAAGTGGCGTGATGTTTGCACCAAATTGAACGAAAATGTTAGATATGACAAATATGCAGAGAGTCTGGGAGCCCACGGAGAGCTTGTAACCGAACCTGAAGAAATTAAACCTGCGCTAAAGAGAGCCCTTAAATCGGGATTGCCTGCTGTACTCGATGTGAGAACAGACCCTTCGGTTATGAGCTTTGCGACCTATTCCGTTAAGAAAGAAAAAAGCAAAACAGCTTGAATCGCTTTAGGATTGAGCTGTGCAGGGATTCCGGGACCACTTGTACTTGAAACTTTGAGTAGGTAGTTGCGTATTCCAGTTCGCCTGCCGATATTTTCTACGGGGTTACTTCTGGCGGTTAGGGAAAACCCAGCGCTCCCCAAGGAAAAGAGGTAACTCTACCGCGCAGACAGGACCCACTTCTATTTCCCAATTCGTTGCTGTGGCGAATTCGTCAGCTAGCGGGGCTGTCCAGCCAGGCACTATCATTCGACGGTGTTTGACTTTGCTTTCTAGCCCGCTTGCCCTCAGCGTCTGTGCAAGCCGTACAGGTGTGAAATCTCCATAAACCATGGCCATATCAACGGTATTTCCCAGACAGTCAACCAGAAGAAAGTAGGCGGGTGTAGCGCCTTGTGCCCATATCGTGGCCAGCACCTCGAAAGTTAGCTGGTTGTTTCCACTGACAATCACCAGAGAGCTTTCATCGGGTTCGTTTATAGGGAAAAGGCCTGCTTCCACGGGTTGGGGTACGGTCAATAGAGGCACCGAAGGAAGGTATTTCTTGGCTTCCAGCACTAGTTTGAAAGAGTGCGCTTGCCTGGCAGTGAGAAAGGCGTAATCTTCCATGTTACCTTTCCCCGCTGCCCAGCGATCCATAAAATCCTTACACGATAGGCCGACGTCTGCCGGCCAGTAACGGCAGATGTCTACCCTGGTCAGGTAAAGGTCAGCTTCTTGCATAGCGATACCTGCAAGCATTATACAACAACATTCTCAAACTGGCACAACGCCTCACTATTTTAGATATCCTCGCAGCCTGCGCATCACCCATTTCCTGAAGAACCCCGGAAATACACTATGGAAACCGATGAAGAGCCTGTTACTTAAAGGCACAACTGTCTCAAAGCGCTCTTTCTCTATGGCTTCCCTGATACTCCTGGCAACTCTCTCGGGCGGCATAGTGGACTGGTCGCGATAGTATTCCCCGAGTTTGTTGTATGTGCTCTCGAAGAGGCCTGTGCTTGTGCCACCAGGCAAGATGACCGCAACATGGATTCCCTCATCTTTCAACTCGTTGTACAGTGATTCGGAGAAGGCATAAAGAGCGGCCTTGCTAGCTGTATTGGCAGTTAGCCCGGGCAAGTTAAGTTTGCCTCCGACTGATGCCATATTTACTATAGTGCCCGACGCATGTTTTTTCATAATAGGCAGAAGCTCTCGAATGAAATATACTGCTCCGTCATAGTTTATAGTCATGTGTCTGTCGAATTCCTCGTCTGATAGGTCAGCAAAAAGTTTTACGACCATAATACCGGCATTGTTCACCAGGATGTCGATATGACCATAGCGCTCGTAGACTGTTTGAACTGTTTGCTTCACCTGAGTCTTATTACTCACATCGCATACTGCCAGCATCGAATCGGGTGCTAAGCTTCGTACTTGATCCAGGACTTGCGCAAGCTTGTTCTCGATTCTGCCCACCAACACACAGGTGCAGCCGTGCCTCGATAGTTCTAGGGCAGTTGCCTTGCCGATACCACTTCCTGCCCCGGTAACCATCGCCACCCTATTTTTCAAATCCATTTCTTCGCCTCCTGACCATTACCCTAAATGAAAATATGTTCCTTGGCTAACCAGATGGAAGAGCGTGTGGGATCGATAAAGCGTCGTTCATCGGCCAGAAATTCTTCAGCCGCCCGCTGCCCTTCCGGTGTGGCGGCCGCGGAGGCCAGTTCTTCTAAGACGCCCCACATCTCAGCGACGCCGTCATACGGCTCCATAGCGCCGCGCGATGCCCGTAGAATATTATTCAGCGGATGTTCAAGCGTATGAGCCTGCACATAGCGCCGGAGCGGAAACTCCGACGCTTGCCGCAGAACGCGCTGCCCGTGGACATCGCGCCAGTAGCTCTGGCACTCTTCCAGTGATAAATTCGGAAGTGGATGAAAAACGAACGAAATTTTGACAGCAGGAGACTCTTCAGTGGCAGCTATCCCAGCGGGTGATCCCTCAATAAAAATGTGCTCATCCGCCAGCCATAAAGAAGAACGCTGATGGTCTACAAAGTGATGTTCGTCTTCGATGAGTTCCTCCATAGCTTGGCGACCAGCGGGTTTGGTAAGAGCCATTTCCGCACTCTTAAGGTCCTTCCACCAAAGTAGTTCCAAACCGTCGTATGGCTCTATTTCGCCCCGAGAGGCCCGCAGCATCTCATTCAATGGATCGTCCATTGTGTGGACTTGAACATAGTGGAGTATGCTGAGAGCCTTCGCGTGCCGCCGGACCAGGCGAGAATGCTTCTCACGCCAATATCTCTGACACTCTTCCAGAGTCAGGCCGGGCAACCGTCGAAAAACGTATACCAGCTTAACCATAGCAACTCCTCTTCTATATGGTATGGAGTTTCGGCCCCGGTTTCGGGATAAATATTTCTTCTATGGGGCATCCTGTTTTTTGAAGCGGTCAGCTAAACTTAACGTCGGAATGTTACCTCATGAGATGTCGTATATGCGGAATGCTATTACAGAATGGGATTTAGAACGAGTTTATTCTAACGACTTTTGAACCTGTTCTCTAAATTTGCCCGCCTATCTGAAAGCCTTCTACAATTGCATCTCGGATACGCCTGGGCTGGATAGCATCACCAATAACATGCACATTTTTAAACTTGTTCTTTAGCGCCGGGACCAGCTCCGAGTTCGATTTCGCGCCGGCCGCCAGCACGTAAGTGTCAGCCTTTAGTGTCCTTATCTCCCCTTCGGCGGTTTTAATTCTAGGTCCATTCGGGCTCGAGCCTTCATAGGTGATGCCGGTTAAAATCTCCACATTTTTTTTACCAAGTTCATCCAGAAGCCTCATTTGTATTATGGTGCCCTCTTTACTGAGTACCTGGGGCAATATTTCAATTATAGTCACCTTTTTTCTCTGATCGGCCAGAAAATTTGCAGTCTCGCAGCCGGTTCCATCACCTCCGATAATTACCACGTTGTTTCCTACAGTCGCTCTACCACTTAACACGTCAATGGCAGAGA
>JAJYLC010000049.1:16190-17490 GCA_021787935.1 Chloroflexota bacterium
GTATTCTGGGAGTGACCTGTTTTGCACCTGCTGCCCAAATCAATACATCCGGCTTCATTTTGGCGATATTTTCTGCTGTAGCTTCCTTCTCCAGCTCTACCTCGACGTCAAGCTTGTTTAGCTGGCTGTTGAAATAGTCAACGAGCAGGGATATTGCCTCTTTGTGTGGTGGCGCAGCACCGGCTACAAGCTGTCCCCCCAAATGGTTGCCTTTCTCCATCAAAGTGACGCTGTGTCCCCTGGTCTTGGCTACTCTAGCGGCTTCCATTCCCGCCGGACCACCACCCACAACCACAACATGTTTTTTTGAGCGGGCCGGTTTTATCTTATAGTCAGCCTCCCTGCCGGCACAAGGATTTACAGAACATTCAAGCTCTCCCTTATTTGAGCCATTCGGGTCAGTTATGGCTTGCACTATGGCTTGTATATTACCCTCGATACACTGCCAGCAGCCAATACAGGGAACGATATCTTCAAGCCTGCCCTCAGCGGCTTTCATCGGTAGGTATGGATCGGAAATCAACGCTCTTCCCATGGCGATCACGTCAGCCATTCCTTCTCTCAGGGCCCACTCTCCCAGCTCAGGATATATGTGCCCCACAGCTATTACCGGAATGTTTACATTCCTCTTCACTTCGGAAGCACCGGTAAGATGGAATCCCGGCATTCCAGGACAGAGAGTGGTAAATCTCACACCGTAGCCGTGGCCCGACACATGCAGTGCATCAACTCCTGCTTCTTCAGCCCACTGCGCAACTTTAGCTGCCTGGATGTAATCTAGCGCCGGTTCAACACCGTACTCAGCGCTGTCCATTCGACACCAAAGCGGATAATCCGGCCCGACTGCTGCTCGACATGCTCTGATAACCTCGAGAAGGAACCGCGCTCTATTTTCCAAGCTGCCTCCGTATCGGTCCTGTCGTTGATTGATGGATGGTGATAGGAATTGGGCTAACAAGTGTTCATGTGCTCCATGTACTTCGGTGCCATCGAATCCAGCCTTTTTCGCCCTTATCGCAGCTTTAGCGAATAATCCCACTAATTCTTCAATTTCAGCAATCGACATCTCCTTTACCGGTTCGCCTAAAGGGGAAAGCGATGCTGAGGGGCCCATCGGCTGATGGCTGGAGACTGACGAGTGTGTGACTCCGCCTCCATGTTCAAGCTGGATAGCTGCTCGCGCTCCCCCTTGCTTAATCCCAAGTGCTAACTTGGAAAGCCCTTCAAGATATTTGTCGTCGTCGATACTGGGTTGCCCTACACTCACTTTTCCCCGCGGATAATCGATTGAAGTACAAGA
>JAJYLC010000050.1 GCA_021787935.1 Chloroflexota bacterium
GTTGAAGCCGGGCCCCCGGCTTCAACTGGCAGCAGTGCCAGTACGACGGGACCCGCGGGACGCCCTGATCTCAGGCTCGGGCAAGACTCTATCCCAATTACCTGCCGGGGCACGCATCGGTACAGGCAGCCAGCGACGTGCTCTGGAACTGCAGGCTTTCCGTCCCGACCTTGAGGCATGTCCGTTGAGAGGTAATATCGATACCCGAGTGAGCAAGGTGTGCCCAGGAGGGTTAGATGGGGTTATTGTCGCCGCTGCTGCTCTGGAACGCATGGGGTGGCAGGACAAAGCGATTGAATACTTACCTGTTGAGTTTTTTTTGCCCGCGGCATGCCAGGGAGCACTGGGGGTAGAAGTGAGAGCAGGAGACGGAGCAGCAGCAACAGTAGCTCCAGTGAATGATGAGGTTAGCTGGCAGACTACCGCCGCTGAGCGGGCATTCCTGCGCACACTGGGCGGCGGCTGCCGGTCTGCCATAGCTGCTCTGGCGCGCATAGAAAATGATACCATGCACATAGAGGGGATGGTAGCAGGACTGTTATCGAGCAAGACTATCAGAGCAAAACTGACGGGCTCGCGGCAGATGCCCGAGGAGCTCGGTAAGAAGCTGGCTGAGAAGCTATTGAACATGGGCGCTGCAAAGCTTATTGAGGAGGCGCCGCTATCTACGAATCAGTGAAGGGCAAAGTATATCTCGTGGGAGCCGGGCCTGGTGACCCTGAACTCATCACACTCAAGGCAGCCAGGTGTCTGGCTGAGGCTGATGTTGTTATCTACGACAGGTTAGTGGACAACCGTCTGCTCGAAGAGGTTCCAGCTAAGGCGGAATTGATATATGTGGGCAAAAAAGTGGGATACCATACCCTTACGCAGTCTGAAATAAACCAGCTTCTAGTGAACAAAGCTAAAGAGGGTAAGACAGTAGTGAGACTCAAAGGGGGAGACCCCTTCCTTCTGGGACGCGGTGGTGAAGAGGCCGAGGCACTGGTGGAAAATAATATCCCCTTCGAGGTAGTCCCCGGCGTTACTTCCGCAACCGCGGTGCCCGCTTACGCTGGCATACCAGTAACCCACCGCAGCTTTGCTTCGTCATTAGCTATAATCACAGGGCATGAGGACCCCACCAAGGGTGATTCCAGCATCGCCTGGGATAAACTAGCCACCGGTGCTGATACCCTGGTTTTCCTTATGGGGATGGGCAATCTGGCGCAGATAGCCGACCAGTTGATAAAGAACGGCCGTTCGCCATCGACTCCAGTCGCTGTCATTCGAGACGGTACCACCCCTCGCCAGCAGACTATTGTGGGCACGATCGCCGATATCGCTGCCAAAGTCGCCAACAGCGGTATTGAGTCCCCGGCGCTAATCGTGGTCGGAGATGTGGTACGGCTCAGGGAGCGATTGAGCTGGTTCGATAACCAACCCCTTTTCGGTAAACGAGTGCTCGTGACCAGGGCGAGAAAGCAGGCCAGCATCCTGAGCCAGCTCCTTGCCCGCCAAGGCGCCCTGACAGTAGAACTGCCCACCATTGAGATAGAGGTTAACCCTGACAACAAAGAGCTTGACCGGGCTATTGCTCATTTGCCAGACTACTCCTGGCTTATCTTCACCAGCGCCAATGGTGTCGAAATCTTTTTCGGACGCCTGCGCGCACTGGGGCGCGATGCAAGAGAATTGGGCCAAATCAAATTATGTGCAATCGGCCCCGCTACCGCTGCTGCCCTGGAGCGCTTCGGACTCATAGCTGACCGTATTCCCCCGGAATATGTTAGCGCGGCTATAGCAGACAGCTTTCGGGACGAAGACCTATCGGGCAAGCGTATTCTCCTGCCGCGAGCGGCAGGTGCCACACCTGAACTGGCTAACAGGCTCGGGCAATTTGGAGCTAAAATAGATGAGGTAGCCATCTATCGAGCTGTTTCACCTAAATCAGGCACCGAGGACGGTAAACAAATGCTGCTTGCGGGTGAAATTGATATCACCACCTTTACCAGTTCATCCACGGTTGAGCATCTGGTCTCACTGCTGGGCTCAAATTGGGAAGCTGTGAACCGGACCAGGGTTGCCTGTATCGGACCTGTCACAGCGGCAACTGCTGCCAGGTTGGGTGTGCGCGTAGATGTGGTTGCGAAAGAGCACACTATCCCCGGCTTGGTTCAAGCCGTGATCGAGGACTGCCGAAAATGCGAGGAGGTTTCCTAGTGGCTTCATTTCCTCAGCTTAGACTTCGCCGCCTGCGCCGGACAGGTGCACTCAGAGAAATGCTGCAAGAGACCAGACTGAACGTAAAAGACCTTATCTATCCTCTGTTTGCCGTGCCAGGACGCGGCGTCAAAAGGGAGATCCCCTCTCTTCCAGGTAATTTCCATCTCTCCTCTGACCTTCTGGCTAAAGAGGCCGAGAGCATAGCGAAGCTGGGCATACCGGCGATACTGCTCTTCGGATTACCTCAAACCAAGGATGAAACAGGTTCCGGTGCCTACAACGCAAAAGGAGTTGTCCAGAAGGCAATCAAGGAGATTAAGCGGGCTGTGCCGGAAGTGGTCATAGTCACCGATGTCTGCCTTTGCGAGTATACCGAGCACGGACACTGCGGCGTGGTAATAGATGGTCAGGTGGATAATGACAAAACGCTGGAGCTTATAGCTCGAACCGCATTGTCGCACGCCGAAGCAGGCGCTGATATGGTAGCTCCTTCCGCTATGATGGACGGTCAGGTAGCTGCCATTCGCAACGAACTGGATGCCAATGGATTCAAGGACACTATTATCCTGTCTTACGCGGCCAAATATGCCTCCGCCTTCTACGGACCTTTTCGGGAAGCGGCTGAGTGCGCTCCGCGCTTCGGGGACCGCCGCCCCTACCAGCTCGACCCGCCAAGCATGCGCCAGGCTCTACGCGAGGTGGAACTGGATATACAGGAAGGGGCTGATATCATTATGGTCAAACCGGCGCTTGCCTATCTGGATATCATCGCCCACGTGCGCTATCGTTTCCACTACCCTATAGCCGCCTACAATGTCAGTGGCGAGTTCGCCATGGTGAAGGCAGCAGCCCAAAAAGGTTGGCTCGATGAGGAAGCCTGCGTCAGGGAGGTGCTAACAGCGATAAAGAGGGCGGGCGCAGACCTCATTATCACCTACCATGCGAAGGAGGCAGCCCGTTGGTTGAAATAGGGCATACCGGTATAGAGGCTGGACTAAACAGAAGGGGCTCCGATAAGCTGTTCGCTGAGGCAAAGCGCTATATTCCCGGCGGTGTCGACAGCCCGGTGAGGGCCTTTCGTGCCGTGGGAGGCAGACCGCTCTTCATCAGTAAGGGGCAGGGGTCTCATATCTACGATGTTGATGGCAACGCCTTCATAGACTATGTCTGCTCCTGGGGACCGCTTATCGTAGGCCATGCCCACCCCAGAATAGTCGCTGCCCTAAACAACGTCATAGAAAAAGGGACTAGCTTCGGTGCACCTACAGAAAGGGAAACCGTCCTCGCCAAAATGATAACCAGCGCCATGCCCTCCATGCAGCTCGTGCGCTTTGTCAATTCAGGCACAGAAGCTACTATGAGCGCCCTGCGGCTGGCGCGGGCCTTCACCGGCAGGGATAAGATAATAAAGTTCTCCGGCTGTTATCACGGACACTCCGACGGCCTTCTGGCTAAAGCAGGATCAGGAATTACGACTTTAGGTTTGCCCGACAGCGCCGGCGTGACGAAGGCTTATACTAGGAACACCATCGTCGCAG
The DNA here is from genome assembly GCA_021787935.1 of Chloroflexota bacterium. Classification (GTDB taxonomy): domain Bacteria; phylum Chloroflexota; class Dehalococcoidia; order SZUA-161; family SZUA-161; genus JACWAE01. Next base: position 3,744 of record JAJYLC010000050.1, read on the forward strand.
CCTATAATAACCTGGATGGGGTAAAAAGGATTTTCAACCGCTTCGGCAGACAGATAGCAGCTATCATCATCGAGCCGGTGGCAGCCAACATGGGGGTAGTATTGCCCAAGCCAGGTTTTTTGGAAGGTCTGCGCCGTATCTCTGCTGACAACGGGAGCTTGCTTATCTTCGATGAAGTGATTACCGGTTTCCGCCTTGCCTATGGTGGAGCGCAGAGTACATGTGGGGTGACACCCGACCTTACCTGTCTGGGCAAGATTATCGGGGGCGGTTTACCTGTAGGTGCCTATGGCGGTCGGAAGGATATCATGGAGCTGGTGGCTCCGCTCGGGCCCGTATACCAGGCCGGCACTCTGTCGGGCAACCCTCTAGCTATGGCTGCCGGGACCGAAGCATTGAGCATTCTGAGCGAGGCAGGCACATATGAAAAGTTGGATAAGCAAACTGCCCTGCTGGCTCAAGGGCTGGAGAGAGCAGCGGCAAAGGTTGGAGTTAGACTGTCAGTCACCCGGGCAGGTTCTATGCTGACCCCATTCTTCAACACCGGCGATGTGACCGACTATGACTCAGCCCTGTCTTCAGACACAGCTCTCTACGCCCGTTTCTTCAATCACATGCTGGAGCAAGGTATCTATCTACCACCATCACAATTCGAAGCAGTTTTCACTTCTCTGGCCCATACCGAGGAAGATATTGATAAAACGCTCGCTGCAGCTTCTGTGGCGTTTGGTGCCTGTGGAGCATGAAGCAGCCCCCTGCAAAGGGGGAGGAGGTGGAGATGAAGGATGAAGGAGACACGAACTGAGCAGGCGCCCCCTAGAAAGAACGTCCCGCTGCTAAAGAGAAAGCGGTTTATCTTCGTCGGGGCAATTGTGTTAATAGCCATAGCCTTCGTGGCCTATATAGGTTTTACTAAATTCGCCACGTATGACATTACTGTGAGCCAATTCGTGGCACAAAGTGGTTCCTATGCTGGCAAACAGGTACGGGTAGTCGGTGAGGTCGTCCCTGGCTCAGTGAACCAGGATAGTCAGAATTTCACCCTTAGCTTCATTATGGCTGACGGTAACACAAGCCTTCCAGTCGTCTATCAGGGCGTCGTCCCCGATACATTCAAGGAGGGCACTGACATCGTGGCGGAAGGTAAAAGCGACCAGCAGGGAGTGTTCCATGCAAGTCAGCTAATCACCAAGTGCCCGTCGAAATATGAGCCTTCGAGTTAGGTTTGTCCCATGCAGCTGAACAGGAGTTTGGTCTGTGGCTGATATCGGTTATATTACGTTAGTTCTGGGCTTTTTTGTCTCTATCTGCACAGCAGTTGCCTTATTCTGGGGGCAGATGCGGCAAAACTGGAAACTGACAGCCACTGCTCAAATCGGCGTATTTGCTGTTTTCGGCTTGGTTTCCTTATCTTCCATAGTCCTTATTTATGCCCTGATGACCCATGATTTTCAGTTAGAATATGTTGCCTCCTATACCAGCCGCGGTATGTCCTGGCCCTATCTGTTCAGTGCCTTCTGGGCCGGTAATGCCGGCTCATTGCTACTATGGGGATGGTTAGTCACCTTCTTTACAGCGGTCATGGTGCTCTGGAGAAGAAAGTCTACCAAGGAGCTGCTCCCTTACGCTTCGTCAGTGGCGATGTTGATTTCTGCCTTCTTTTTACTGCTGCTCGTCTTTATTGTCAACCCGTTCGCGAAGCTATCTGTAGTACCGGCTGACGGCAACGGACTTAATCCTTTGCTGCAAAACCCAGGCATGATTTTTCATCCACCGGCTTTACTGGCAGGATTCGCCGCATTGACGTTCCCCTTCGCTTTTGCTATGGCTCCCCTGATAGCCAAAAGGAAAGACCGTGACTGGCTGGTCGATCTGAGACGATGGACATTGATTGCCTGGATATTCCTGAGCATAGGCAATGTGCTGGGGGCCTGGTGGGCTTACGTCGAGCTGGGATGGGGCGGATACTGGGGCTGGGACCCCGTAGAGAACATGTCGTTTATACCCTGGGTGGTAACAACCGCTTTGCTTCACTCCATAATCCTGCAGCGCACAAAAGGAGGAAACAGGACTTGGACTATCGGGCTCGCCATCGTTGCTTTCAACCTGGCCATCCTCGCCACCTTTATCACCCGAACGGACGTCCTGTCCTCAGTACATGCTTTCAACAACACAGGTATAGGCCCCGCATTACTTGGCTTCATAGCATTGTGTCTGATTATTCCTCTGGCTTTACTCTTCAGCCGCCGCAACCTTCTTAAGGGTGACCGGAAACCAAGCCCCATACTCTCCAAAGAAAACGGTTTTCAAGCCATCAACATCATTTTCATTGTTGCGTCCGCCATTGTTTTAATAGCAACACTGGCCCCTCTCATCACCCAACTGGCAAACGGGAGTAAGGCCAACCTGTCACCTTCTTTCTACAACATAGTAATCGGACCTATCTTCCTGGTAATAATCCTGCTCATCGGAATCTGTACCCTCATAGGATGGCGACATGAAGCAGCCCTGACCTTGCTGCGAAGGTTAGGCCTTCCACTGATAATAGCCTTCATACTCGGTATAACCCTGGTGCTCACTACATCAATAGCAGGTTGGGCCGCCGTATCTTTTGCTTTGTGTACCTTCGCAGCCTGCACTATCCTTATCGAATCATACCGCATGATAAAGGCGCGGAGCCAGGCAAGGGGCGAGAACCCTATCAAAGCGCTCGCAGGGTCACTCAGTGGTAGCAGAGTACGTTACGGTGCCATGGTAGTCCACCTAGGTATCCTCCTTATCGCTGTCGGCGTCATCGGCTCTTCAGCCTTGACAACACAGAAGAATGTCTCCCTTTCTCCCGGGCAATCGACAAATCTGAACCAGTATACTCTGACCTATGACGAACTGCAGAGTCGTTCGACATCTTCCACGTATGATGTGAGGGCCATCGTGTCCGTGCAAAATGGTGGGCAGGTTATCGATCAGCTCACGCCCGAGAAGGTATTTTACATCACCTCCTCGCAACCGGTGACCCAGGTCGCCATCCGGTCTACACTGCGCGAAGATTTATACGTTATTCTGGCCGGGTGGAGCAACAATAACACCGCCCAATTTACCATAATGGTCAGACCGGCTGTAAAATGGATATGGATTGGTGGTGGATTTCTCATGTTCGGCGGTCTCATTGCCCTTTGGTCGCCAAGGAGGGAAAAACCTGAAACACCTGAAAGTGGAAAAGGTTTGCCTAACCAAATGGACACTTAGCAGGAGTTCCGGTTAATAATGGATGTTATGGCTGCTCAGACGGATGGGTACGCTATCGAGGTTAAACGGCTGACTAAGGTCTATGGTGAGCATTACGCCCTGAGGGGCATAGACCTGAGCGTCAAATGGGGTGATTTCCTTGCCATTTTCGGCCCCAACGGAGCAGGGAAGACCACCTTACTCAAGGTGTTGGCCACCATAGTCAAACCATCCTCAGGCGACGTATCAGTCGCCGGGTTCAATTTGAGTGAAGATGCAGTCAAGGTCAGGAACCGAATCGGGGTAGTCTCACACCAGACCCTGTTGTATGACGATTTGAGCGCTTATGAGAACCTGAGATTCTATGGCAAGATGTATGAGGTCGCCGATCTGAAAAACAGGATAAACCAACTGGTAGCGCAGGTCGGGCTTGAATCCCGCCTGCACGACCCCGTACGCACACTGTCTCGCGGAATGCAGCAGCGGCTGGCTATCGCCAGGGCGTTGATTCACGACCCGCCCATCCTGCTTCTCGATGAGCCGGGCACCGGCCTGGACCAGCAGGCGAGCGCCATGCTTGCCGATATCATTATTTCGACGCTCACCAGACAACGCACTGTAATTATGACCACCCACAGTTTGGAACAGGGGGCAGCCCTGAGCAACCGCGTAATAATTATAGCCGATGGCAAGATTGCTTATGAAGGGCCCAAACAACAGGACCTCGGCAGCCTGCGAGAAGCTTATTACCAACATACAGGGGTGAAGAATTGAAAGGTGCCGCCAGTAAAACTCTGGCCATAGTGTGGAAGGATATCACCTCTGAAATGCGAACCAAGGAGGTTGCAACCTCACTGGTTGCCTTCGCACTGCTCATAATAGTAGTGGTCAGCTTCACCCTGGAACCGGGCGAGAATAATGGCTCGCTTGCTGCAAGTATCCTTTGGGTTGCCCTCACCTTTGCCGGGGTATTGGGCTTGAGCCGCTCCTTTATCATAGAGAAGGACAAGGGTTGCCTTCAGGGGTTGATGTTATGTCCAGTAGATAGAAGCATCCTCTACCTGGGTAAAATGCTCAGTATTATGATATTTATGATAGTGGTAGAGATAATCATATTGCCTGTTTTCATCGTCCTTCTCGACCAGTCTGGTTTTCCACCTCAACTGCCAGTCATTGCGCTTCTTGCCACCATCGGTTTCGCTGCTGTGGGAACATTGTTCTCAGCCATGGCAGTCAACACCAGGGCACGAGAGGTGATGATGCCCCTTCTCTTCCTTCCCATAGCATCGCCAGTAATTATTGCAGCCATAAAATCCACCGGGCTTGTTCTATCAGGCGAATCCTGGGGTGCTATAGCATCATGGCTGGGAGTGATGGCAGCTTTCGATGTAATCTTCCTGACAGTCTCACCGCTGGTATTCGAGTTTGTAATCGAGGAATGAGAAAGCAAGAACATATGCAGAGCCTGAAACAAAATGCGCGTATCATCAATGGCCTTCTCGGACTCACCTTCGTGACCATGATAGCAGCGCAGTTCCTCATCTTTGTTTACGTACCCACTGAGCAGACAATGGGTGTAGCGCAGAGGATATTCTATTTTCATGTTCCTTTGGGCTGGAACGCATTCCTTGCCTTTGCGGTGGTTTTTGTATGCAGCATTCTCTACCTGCTGCGAAGAGACAAGAAATGGGACAGGCTGGCTCGTTCCTCAGCAGAAATTGGCTTGATCTTCACCACTCTGGTCCTTATAGCAGGTACAATCTGGGACAAACCGGCGTGGGGGACCTGGTGGACATGGGACCCCCGTCTTACCACTACCCTTATCCTGTGGTTCATCTACCTTGCCTATCACCTTGTGAGTGTGTATGCTACGGAGGAATCCCAGGGCGCCAGATATGCTGCAGTGGTAGGCATCATCGGTTTTCTGGACGTCCCCATAGTTGCCCTGGCAATTGTTCTTTGGCCGACTCAGCACCCAAGCCCAATTATATTCGAAGGTGGGTTAACAGGCTCCATGATGCTGACTCTTATGGTCTCCATTGTCGCATTCACACTGTTGTATGCCAGCTTACTTATCCTGAGAACTTCGCTCAGACATGATGCAGATGAGATTAAAAAGTTGAAGCAATATATGGACGAAAGGAATTAAAATGGACTACCTGATAGCAGCTTATACTATAATCTGGGTTGTGCTCTCTATCTACATTTTTACTCTTTACCGCAACCAAAGGCGATTACGGCGGGACATCAATTCCCTGAAGGAGAAGTTGAAGGGGAGTTGAACTAAACATTGACGACTCTTCTCCGCAGGGCATGATACTAGATTCCTCGCTGCCGCTCGGAGGGAACACAAATATACCAGACATCCCATGCCGATAGTCAGATTGACAGGCAAAAGTTTTGAAAAGGGTAAAAAGTCGCTACCAGGCACTATTTTAGTATTTATTGGGCACGCAGTATCAACAAACTCGATTTCCAAATGTGAAAGAATTCATTCTCCTGCGCGAGCGTGTTCCTTAGAAACAGGAAAGCCTTGCAGAATGTTGCAAAGGTTTTATAATAATTAGAGAAAAAACAAAAAATCCCGGGACAGTTATATGTTATAATAAAGTTAAACAAGGGGAAATAGGGATGCCGCTCCCATTAACCCGGTGAGAATGACGTTCAGAGTGGTTAGTTACTCCGCAAGGCTAGGCCCCACCGTCTGGCATTCAAGAAAGATAAATGGAGGATATCTGTGAGTACACCCACTGTCATGGTGCTGCAACTTTTCATTATTTTGTCCTACTTGTACATCGTCTGCGCTTACTCGTACAGGCTGATTAAATATGTCAGAATGCCAGTGCACCTGAGATGGGAGATTTATCCGGTTCCTCATGAAAAGGGGAGTAAATACGGGGGGTCCTACTTAGAAGAGCTGGAGTGGTGGAAGAAGACCAGGAAGAAAAACACCATCAAAGACATCTTCTACATCATAAAGGACTACCTCTTCTTTATACAATATTACGCCCGGAACAGAAAATACTGGTCTACGTTATATCCCTGGCATGTCTCGTTCTATCTAATTGTCGCTTTCCACGTTTTTATTGCCTTCGGCGCCCTGGGTTTGATTTTCGGTCTTAATGTATCCACTGCTGCCTCAGCGAATGCTCTGGGACAGGCCCTGTATTACATAGCTATGGGATGCGGAATTGTCGGCTTCATAATTGGTTGTCTAGCCAGTATCGGTATGCTCGTAAGCCGGGCGACCGATGCAGATCTGAAAAAGTTTGCCAACCCTCGGCTTTATTTCAGCTATATATTTTACTTTGCGGTATTCCTTAGCGGCCTGGTAGTCTGGATTTTCTACGACCCCACTTTCGCAGACTACAGGGAGTTCTACAAGAGCGTGGCTACACTCCACAACATAAATCTTGCCGCGCCGTTGATTGTCCACGCTGTCCTCTTCGCCCTGTTCCTGGTTTACATGACATTCACCAAGGCTTCGCATTATGTGACCAAATTTGTCATCTTCTTCGCCACACGCTGGAACGACATTCCAAACCGCAGGGGAAGTAAGATGGAGCAGAAAATACAAGAACGTCTTGGCCACGCTGTAAGCTGGTCGGCTCCTCATATACAGACGGGTGAAAAATGGAGTGAGGTAGCTGTGGAATCACCATTTTCAAATAAGAAGGATAACGCGAAATGACAGAGAAAATCACAGTACAGGATCTGGGCAAACCCTGCGAGCAACTGATTGATATTAAAGCTGGTAGTCTGATGGCGCTTCCTTATCCCTACGATGGTGCGAACGACCATTCAACTATAGCGCAGCTTAAAGAGGAACAGAAAAAGAGATACGAAGCGTCTCTTGACGGCGTTCTGGCTATTGGTATACCCAAGCCAGCGAGTCCCGCCGAAGAGAAAGCGCTTGTCGCCAAATTCCTGTCAGGGCTGAGCAAACTTCTGGATAAAAATGATAACTGGACCTTTCTGCAGCCCCTTAAGTTCTCTCTGGAATACTGCGCCAGGTGTCAGACCTGTAACGAAGCCTGCCCCATATTCGTATCCAGCGGCAGACAGGAAATATACCGCCCCACATACCGGGCGGAAGTGCTGCGGCAGATTGTTGATAAATATCTGCACGGGCAGAGCAAGTTCTCCAGATGGTTTCTGGGAAACAATGTGGAACTCAACTGGACTACGATTTCCAGATTGGCTGAGCTATCTTACAGATGTACGATATGTCGCAGATGTGCCCAGACCTGCCCGGTTGGTATCGACAATGGTTTAATTACCCACGAGCTTCGAAAGCTATTTAGCCAGGAGCTGGGCATTGCTGCCAGAGAACTTCACGAAGTGGGCACAATGCAGCATTTGAAAGTAGGCTCCAGCACAGGCATGAAGCCAAGCGCGTTTATGGATATTAAGAAGTTCATGGAAGAGGAAATCGAGGAGAAGACCGGCAGGAAGATAGAGATACCAGTAGATAAAAAGGGAGCGGATATCCTGCTTATACATAATGCAGGAGAATACCTGTCGTGGCCCGAAAATCCGGCAGCCTTCGCCATCATCTTCGATGCGGCCGGACTCAATTGGACGCTGTCCAGTGAGCTTGTTGGTTACGACGGAGTAAACTATGGAGTTTGGTACGATGACGTCCAGTTCAGCCGGATAGCGATCAAACACGCTCAAATCGCCAAGGAGTTAAAGGTAAATAAGATCGTCGTCGGTGAATGCGGACATGCCCATAAAGCCCTCATAGTCATCGCAGACAGGGTACTGACAGGAGATTTGAACATCCCCAGGGAGAGCTGCATGCCGCTGCTGGAAGAAATCGTGTTCAGTGGAAAGCTTAAACTCGACCCTATGAGAAATAATTTCCCTGTTACTTTGCACGACCCGTGCAATATGGTCAGGCTGATGGGGATCGTCTCACCCCAGAGAAGAATTTTGAGGGAAATCGCCCCTCAGTTCAGAGAAATGACCCCGCACGGTGTGGAGAACTACTGCTGCGGCGGCGGAAGCGGCTTCGCTATCATGCAGTCCATGAATTTCCCCAGTTGGAGGTCGGTGATATCAGGTAGAATGAAACTGAAGCAGGTTGTTGATGCTTTCCAGGATGTCATCAGCCCTGATGTTAAGAAATTTGTGTGCGCGCCCTGCTCAAACTGCAAAGGCCAGTTTAGAGACCTGTTGAATTACTACGATGTTGGAGCAAAATGCGGCATCAATTATACGGGCCTGGTCGATTTGATAGTAAATGCGATGGTAGATCTGAAACAGCCGTACCTGGAAGTTGACTGATTGCAACAAAACTCATAGTTCTAAGATTTATCGCGTCAAGGCGGGGTAGAGTCATTCCCCGCCCTTATGTTTTCTCAGGAAGTCTTCCACCTCTTTAATAATGTCTTCTTCTAATGGCTTGCCTATCCGGCGCTCTCCTTTTCCGTAGTCTTCCTCAAGCCTTTTCAAATAGCTTTCAAGCTCGGGTTTCCGACTGATAACGCTGCTTATCTGTGCATCCAGGGTTTCACCCACTTTGCGGAGGTCTTCAAAATCAATAGTTATGTTCAACATCTTAGTAAGTTTGCTGAGCATGCTGTAGCAGACTTTGGCATTCGGCACCTGCACATAATAAGGGATATGTCCCCACAGACTCACCGCCTTGATGCCCCTCTTCTTGGCAGCCACCACCAGCCAAGTGTGTATACTGGAAGGTCCTTTGTAATCCGTGAACCCTATGCCATATTCTGCCATCTCGGCTTTCAAGCTCTCGTCACTGATAACTGCCGTAAGAATCGGCTCAACACTATGGGGCACGTTATCATAGGACCCGCCTATGGTATAGAGCCGCTCTATGCCGTAGTCCTGGCCCCCGCCCAGAACCAAGTCTACATACTCCTTCCATTTCAATTCAGGTTCCGTGCCCAGCGATATTACCAGGTCGCGATCCGCTTTTTCATTCTTATGGAACCAGAACAGGGTTGATGGAAGGCTGAGCGTTCTTACCATGCCCTCCCTTACATCGGCCAGCGGTCGTCCTGACTCAATACCCTGAGAATGAAATAAGTGGAACTCATCAGGTTTTATCTCAGCCAATTTTTTAAAATGAAGCCTGTCCTTCAGCTCACTAACCACACCAGATGAAACCATTCCTGCATTCGCCCATCCTTCAAACCCCATAACTAAATTGGGCCGAACCAGATTTGGTCTCCCGTACGTGATTAAGGTTTGCCTATCCGCACGTTCAATTCCGGCTGTGGCCGCATCTTGAACTTCTTCGCCTAATCGAATTCCGAGGCTGCGAGGCTCGCTTCTTTTTCTAAGAAAGCGCAAAAAGTTGAGTCGATCAAATAACATACCGACCGCCGTCACCACCGTGTGTTTTCGATAGTCTCATGATGTACCAATTCCATAATAATAAGGGTATCCAGAGTCGTTGATAACATAACCCAAATTTAACATTAATAGAGGAAGGGGCAAATGGAGGACTCTCATGTTTATAATATGCGCAACCGTGTTAGCCAGTCCTTCATTTCCAACTGAGGCACACCGAAGATTCCTGCCATCTTTGCGGGGTCTTTGACCTCGGGCCAAAGCTCGTATACAAAGTTTTTGGGCATGAGAATGCTTGCAGCGAAATAGTCAGCCAGTCGTTCACTTACCTTTCTATAATGCTCGCCTGTTTGCTTGAACGCAAGCCCGGAGTTGCCGCAAATGATATGGAAACCTTCGTGGAAAGCGGTAAAGTTGGTTGCCTCAGGAGATGCATTTGAGTTGAGGTGTACGACCCACTCTTTATCCACGAGCCAGGTGCACCCCAGGAGGCGTTTCAACGGCAAAGGCCGAATCTCAATAGGGCGATGGGGATCGAATAGTTCGATTATTTCTAATGGAACTGGCGGTTTACTTATCCCGGCCAGTTCGATATATTTATTTGCCAGATTATTTATTTCATCGAGAACGCGACAACAGCAGCCATTATAGGCGAAAGAACAACCCGCAAGGTACATCATGGGATAGTCGCGGTCACTACCAAGCCGCATATTTTTAGCCTTGGGACATAAATCACTTGTCCGGCACACACATTCAGTTTCGTGCGGACAGTATTTCCCTGACCACAATTGGGCAAGGGTGGGCATTTGCCTCCTCGGCTCAACTAGCTTGTTCACGCCGCCTTCTCCTGCGATAAATGAGGTCTTCAATCATAGTTATCATGTCATCGTCGAGTTCATCAGGGTATTTTCTCCGGGCATATTCGCCGAACTCAGGCAATGACTCAGCGCCATCCTTATGCAGGGGTTTCAAGTGCCCGGCCAGGGCGAGTATATGCTCTACAGGCAATGATAGGTACTCAGCAAGCATTTTACATGATTTCGGCGCCGGTGTCTGTTTCCCCTCGCGCCATCTGCTCAAAGTGGATGCACTTACACCCGACTCCCTCGCCAAGCGCCTAAGGGAAATACCACGTTGCCTTTGAATCTCTTCCAGAAAATCTGCTATGTTTGCCATTGCTATCAGCACCCGTCTCCTGACAAAACTATGATACTAATGTAGCGCGGTCGCAACATTTTGTCAATATGTGGCAGGAAATTTAACAAAAATCTGTTGCGACCCCTTGACAAGGGTGCAAAATACTGCTAATATCCCTGTTGCGTCGACGCATCACATGTTCTCTGAACGCAACATCATTTCATAAATGCAGGAGGGACTATGGACCAATTTATCTTTCTGGTTTTGCCCTACATGACCATCATTGTTTTTGTAGCAGGGTTAATCTGGCGCATAAGGATCTGGTGGGCAAAGCCACGCGCCAAAGCCGTACTTTTCCCTGCAGCAAAAAGCAATTCCGCCGTCGTGGGCAGGGTTGTAAAAGATATCGTACTATTCAGGAAGACGTTCAGCATGTCCAAATCCCTCTGGGTAATGACAGGTTTGTTCCACCTGGGATTGCTGCTGGTAATTCTGGGTCATATCAGAACGATTACTGAAATCGGGTTTCTCTGGAATTGGTTCAATGTTAAGGGGGCTGACATCGACCACGTTGCCTTTGCCATGGGAATGACAGCCGGCGGGATTGTCCTGGCCGGGCTAATTCTTCTCCTTACACGGCGATTCACCCCCAAGATGCGAGTCCTCTCTATCTTCGACGACTATTTCGTATTAGGTATGCTTCTGGTGATTATCCTTACCGGCCTGTCCATGCGTCTGTGGATGCCTATAAATGCCGCTGAGATTCAGCACTATGCAAGGGGAGTGCTCACTCTTCAGCCAGCCGTAGAGATCAACAATATACTTTTTGCCTGGCATTTCTTCCTTGCCCAGGTCCTGATTATGTATCTCCCGTTTAGCAAACTGGTACATCTGGTTTCAAAGCCAGTAGCCGAAAGTTGGACAATGAGGTAGATGAATATGACTAAAGCTGCGCCAGCAATACGAGAAAGACATCAGGGAACCAGAGAGGAGCTATCAAATTTCCTGCTCAGCAAACTTAACAGGAATCTGGATGTATATTTTCAGACCTGCCAGCGCTGTGGTCTCTGTGCAGATAGCTGCCACTATTACAGAGCCACAGGCGACCCGAAGATGATACCGGCATATAAGATTGAGCAGGTCCGCAAGCTTTACCAGCGGCAAAGGAAGGACTGGCGCAGAAAAGCCTCGCCCTGGATACCACGCGGTGATGGACTGGATGAAGAAGAGCTTCAAGAGTTGAAAGATGTGGTCTTTGGCAGGTGCACCATGTGCCGAAGATGCACGTTGAACTGCCCCATGGGTATCGACACCGGGATGATAATGCGGGCGGCGCGGGGAATGCTCACGCTGGCCCATAAGGCTCCAAAGGGTCTCCAGGATACCGTGGATATCCATGTGAAGACCGGCAACAACATGGGCATGGACAGCGAAGAGTTTGTGGAAACAGTGAAATGGATGGAGGAAGAACTCCAAAAAGATACGGGTGATCCGAACGCAAAAATACCCATCGATAAGAAGGGTGCCAAGCACTTGTGGGTTTTAAACCCCAGAGAAGTAAAGTTTTTCCCGCTCCTGCTTCAAGCCCAGGCCAAGATATTCCACGCTGCCGGTGAAAGCTACACCCTGAGCAGCAAGTACTGGGACGTCACTAACTATGCTCTGTTTAATGGGGATGATAAAGACGCTACAACAATTGCAGGGTACGTTCTGGGAGAAGCCGACCGTCTGGGATGCGACACCATCATCTGCACCGAATGCGGACATGGCATGCGGCAGTTGAAATACATGGCTCCGATCTGGCTGAAGAGGTCTAACTTCAAAGTCCGGGCGTTTGTTGAGGTCGTGGCCAATTATATTCAATCCGGACGGATCAGGCTTAATCCTGCAGTCAATAAAGAGCGCGTCACCTACCACGACCCCTGCAATCAGGCGAGGAGCGGCAATTATATTGAGGAGCCCAGGATTGTACTGAGAAACAGCGTAATGGACTTTGTCGACCTTACTCCTCATGGAAGGAACAACTTCTGCTGCGGTGGAGGCGGAGGTGCACTCACCATGAGCGAATACCGTAAATGGAGGATCGAGGCAGCCAAAGTAAAGGCCGACCAGATAAAAGCCACAGGAGCTAAGATAGTAGCCACTTCGTGCCACAACTGCATAGACCAGTTGACTGAGATCAACCGCCAGTACAAGCTGAACGTTAAGGTAGTGAACACTTGCGAGCTCACTGCTGACGCTATCGTACTCCCGCGGCGCATGTTCTTAAGCACTGGAGCGCCTGTGGACGTGGGTGAACGAGGTTACCTGAAAAATCCTGCGTTATGGAATCATGAGGTGGCACAGTTCCTGGCAAACAATGAACGGATAGGTGAGCTAAAGGATCAGCACTGGCAGGTGCTTGACTATGTGAGAGATTACAATAGCCGTCATGAGGCCTGGCCATTACCACAGCGAATAGACAAGGACCTGGGGGTTAACGTCAGGCGTCTGTTCCCCGGCAGTCCGGAGGTTGTTTTCAAGATAGCTGGTCTGGCAGAACCGGGAGACCAGATTAAGTGGCACGCGGTCGGTGTGCAGGACAGCTAGAGACTAGGCTCAAGAAAAACGTCGGCACTTTACAATTGTTTGAAAGAAATGAACGAGCAGACCACTATCACCGTTATTGCTAGAGCGAATCTCGATGAAGATGGATACTTGCTGCCATCGGAAAAGTGGGATGCGAATGTTGGGCGGCTCCTTGCCCGTCATATCATGCACAGCGAACTGAATGATGACCACTGGAAGGTAGTAGAATATTTAAGACGCTATTACCTTGAATCCGACATTGTGCCGCCAATCAGAAAACTCTGTCGTGATACAGGTTTCACCCTGTCTGGATTGTATAAGTTATTCCCCATGGGTGTAGCCAGAGGGGCTGCTAAAATCGCCGGGGTACCCGGCGACGTATTCAAGTTACCTCAAACAGTACTTTATCCGTAAGGTACCGCTATTAGGCTTTCAGGCTGCTTCTAGCAAAAAACCATTCTTTATAGATATTGAGGAAGCC
>JAJYLC010000051.1 GCA_021787935.1 Chloroflexota bacterium
TTGTCTCGGTGTTCGGGCTCACCGGCTTCATGAATATCTCGCCTTATATAGCCAGCAAGGGCGCTATAGTCCAGTTGACCAGGGCGCTGGCCGTGGAGTGGGGCAGGTACAATGTCAGGGTCAATGCCATCGCTCCATCGTATTTCGAGACCGAGATGACCAAGCGTGACATCGAGTCAGACGAGAGAGTCCTTCAGTTCAATCTGAGCAAGATACCCATGCGCAGGAGCGGCAAACCATACGAGCTGGCAGGTGTGGTGGTATTTTTAGCCTCCGAGGCGTCGAGCTTCGTCACCGGCGAGACCATAGCTGTGGACGGAGGCTGGCTGGCCTGGTAATTGACGCTACTTTTTACCGTCTCACCCTTTGACAGGCTCAGGGCGAACGGTTATATATGACCCGTTCTTGGTGAGCCCTTCGGCAAACTCAGGACGAGCCCGTCGAACCATGAACGGGATTATCACTTCCTTTGACAGGCGGGTGGCATTGTGCCCCCTTCATGATGGGAAATGCGTCGCCACGGTAGTGGTGACGCTAGATTTCTGGTAATAAGCCTCTGTTTCAAATCCACTTACCCGTTGAGTTGGTGTAGACGTCCTCTGATAATGTGCTATACTAAACAAAAACTAGGTATACCCATGCTCACCGCAGCTACATATCGACATGGAGGTAATGATGGCCAGGAAGCTGACTGCTAAAGAAGTGAGAAGGGTCTGCGATCCGAATACTCTGGGATTCGAGAGCACAGAAGGCCTCAAGCCGGTGCAGACCATTATCGGACAAAGCCGTGCGCTTGAGGCCCTTAAGTTTGGCCTCGGTATACAAAACTCCGGTTTTAATATTTATGCCGCAGGCCTGCCGGGCACAGGGAAAATGACGGCTATCGGCGCCTTCCTCGAACTCCTAGCCAGGGAGAAAGACATCCCGCCCGACTGGTGCTACGTTCATAACTTTAAGGACTCATATCAACCGAAGGCTCTCAAGCTGAAAGCCGGCACGGCAAGCCAATTCCAGAAAGATATGAAGAAATTTATCGAGACTGCCCAGACCGACATACGCAAGGCGTTTGAAAGTGAGGACTATATTAAGCGGCGGGATGCTATTGCCCATGCCTTCAACGAAAAAAGGGACGCAATCCTCAATCAGCTAAACCAGATGGCCCACGACAAGGGTTTTGCCATCCAGACATCGCCCATGGGCCTTCTGCTCGTACCGATCGTAGATGGCAAGCCCCTTACTGAACAGGATATGTTAGCCCTCAACCCCAAAGAAAAAGAGAGGTTAGGCAAGCTGCGTGAGGAAGTCCAGGAGCAGATCAAAGATGCCATGGCCCAGATGAGGAACTGGGACAAGGAAGGCGCTGAGCAGGTCGAGAAAATGGATGAGGAAGTGGTCCAGTTTGTCCTGGGAGCGCGCATAGAGGAATTGACTAAAATGTATGGCCAGGACAACCCGGATATCGCCGAATACCTGAAAGCTATACAGGCAGACGTTATTGAAAACAAAAACTTATTCCGCGCCCCGCCTGAGGCGGATATGGCCAATCCCTTTGCCCGGATGGCTCTGACTCAGGCTTTTAGAAAGTACGAAGTAAACGTGCTGGTGGACAACTCCCATTTGAAGGGTGCACCGGTAGTTATTGAGACCAATCCCACCTTCAACAACCTGATGGGACGTCTTGAGAAAGAGGCATATTTCGGAGCTATCTCCGGCGATTTCACTATGATCCGCCCCGGGTCGCTGCACAAAGCCAACGGCGGCTATCTGGCGGTCAGGATAGACGATATAATGCGTAATCTCATGTCGTGGGACAGCCTTAAACGTTCCCTCCGAGAGAAAAAGATCATTATCGAGGACCTGGCGGAGCGGTTCGGATTCATCAGCATGAAGAGCATACTACCTGAACCTATACCCCTGAATATCAAGGTAGTGGTCATCGGTGAGAACTTGTACTATCACATGCTGTACAGCCTTGATCGTGAGTTCGCCGAGCTATTCAAGGTCAAGGCCGATTTCGACAGCCGGATGGACCTGAACGCCGAAAATCTGAAGCAGTACACCAGCACGCTCTGTGCCGTCTGCGGCAAGGAAAGCCTGCGCCATCTGGATAAGGCGGCTGTAGCCAAAATCATCGAGCACAGCTCCCGCCTTGCCGAGGACCAGAAGAAGCTGTCCACCAGATTCGCTGAAATAGCAGACATCATCAGAGAGGCCAGCTTCTGGGCAGGGCTGGAAGGCAAGAGTCTGATTGGGGATCCCCATGTCTCCAAGGCAATCGAGCAGAAGGAATACCGCTCGAATCTCATCCATGAGCGTATAAAGGAAATGATAGAGCGCGGCGTTCTGAAGATTGACACCGATGGTGAGGCAGTGGGGCAGTTGAATGGACTGTCCATAATTGCTCTGGGCGACATCGATTTTGGCAGGCCCAGCCGTATTACAGCCAGCATAGCCGCCGGCCGTGAGGGACTGATGGACATCGAGCGTGAAGCCAAGCTGGGCGGTCCTATCCATACCAAGGGTGTACTCATCCTCAGCGGCCTTATGGCGGAACGCTACGCCGCCAGTGCGCCTCTTTCTCTCAGTGCACGCCTCGTTTTCGAGCAGAGCTATGAGGAAGTAGAGGGCGACAGCGCTTCCAGCGCCGAGTTCTACGTGATTCTATCTGCTCTAGCAGATGCACCCATCAAGCAGGGCATAGCAGTTACCGGCTCCATCGACCAGAAGGGTGATGTGCAGGCCATAGGCGGGGTGAATCACAAGATCGAGGGTTTCTACGAGGTATGCAAGGCTAAGGGACTGACGGGCAAGCAGGGCGTCATCATCCCTGAGAGCAATGCCGGGAACCTGATGCTTAAGGAGGAAGTGGTGGAGGCCATAAAGAACGGCAAATTCACCGTGTACAGCGTAAAGAATGTAGATGAGGGCATACAAATCCTCACCGGCATCAAAGCGGGAAAGAAGCTCAAGAGCGGCAAGTTTGAGAAAGGTTCCATCAACGGACGAGTTCAGGAGCGCCTGGAGAAGCTAGCCAAGGGCGTGAAGGAGTTCGAGAAGAAAGAAGAGCCGAAGAAGAGAGGGTCAGCAAACAATAGCAAGTAATCCCGATACAAGGCCATTCTGAGCGAAGCGAAGAATCTGGCGTAGGGGCACGGCATGCCGTGCCCCTACATATGTAATAAAAAGCGTTTTTCGAATAGGCTTATTGCTGGAATTAAATGTATAATGTAAGTGGGTGTCTGAAGAAAGCAAACCGGAGGAATACCTTTGACAACCGAAGAACAGATAACAGAAAAACTCGATGAAGTGCTCGTACCCGGGGTGATGCGCAGCCTGGTTAAGCTCAACCTGGTCCGCAACATTTCAGTTGCTGACGGCAAGGCCAGCATCAGCCTTGCCTCGACAGCGCTCAGCCCGCAATCTCAGGACTGGCTCAAAAACCAGGTGGATGAAACTACCAAGGGATTACCCGGGATAAAGCAGGCTACGATAGATTTCGTTGAGGCCAACCCGAAAGAGCTCAACGAAGTCAAACATATGGTCGCTATTATGAGCGGCAAGGGTGGTGTGGGCAAGTCTCTGGTGACCAGTCTCA
This sequence comes from Chloroflexota bacterium, assembly GCA_021787935.1. GTDB lineage: Bacteria > Chloroflexota > Dehalococcoidia > SZUA-161 > SZUA-161 > JACWAE01. Next base: position 3,596 of record JAJYLC010000051.1, read on the forward strand.
TCGGGGTATCCCTGGCCCGCCGCGGCTACGAGGTAGGCATTCTCGATGCCGACATCACCGGACCCAGTATACCACGCATGTTCGGCATTGACAGCCGCCCTGCCGGCAGCGAAAGCGGGGTATTGCCTGTGCCGTCCCACCTGGGAATCGGGATAATGTCCGTCAACCTTATTCTGCCCCATGAGGATGACGCGGTCATCTGGCGTGGCCCTCTTATTGCCAGAACCATAACGCAGTTCTGGGAGGATGTGCTCTGGGGCAAGCTGGACTATTTGTTGGTTGACCTGCCGCCGGGGACCGCCGACGCACCGCTGACAGTGATGCAGTCACTGCCGCTGTCGGGCGTGGTCGTTGTGTTCAGCCCTCAGGAGTTGGCAGCGATGGTGGTGAGGAAAGCGGTGCAGATGGCTCAAAAGATGAACGTTTCCATAATAGGTGTTGTGGAGAATATGAGCTATTTCCTGCTGCCCGACAGCGGGAAGCGGATGGAGCTTTTCGGCAAGAGCAAGGCACAAGAGATGGCAAAAACAGTGGGCGCTCCATTGTTGGGGCAGCTTCCTATAGACCCGGAGCTGGCACGGCTTAGTGATGAGGGCAACATCGAGCGCTACGAATCCCAAGAACTCAGCAGCTTTGCCGATGCTTTCCTGAAAGCAATGTCAGCAAAGGATTAAAGATGTAGGGGCGAGGTTTCCTCGCCCTATCCCTCTTAAAAGATAAACATGATGGACGAGCCGCAGAAACAAGACTTTACGGGTTTCAGTCAGACAGTTATAGACCACGCTCAGAACCCCAGGAACGTGGGCACTATCCCCAACCCCGATGGCTACGCCAACGCCGTGGGCTCCTGCGGGGACATCATGGAAATCTGGCTGAGGATAAAGGGAGACCGCATCCAGAACATCACCTTCTCCACCACCGGCTGCGGCCCTACGGTCGCTGCTCTGAGCCTGGTCACCGAGCTGGCCAAGGGTAAGACCATAGTTGAGGCCAGAAGAATTACTCCGGAGTATGTGCTGAACGCCCTGGGAGGCCTGCCCGAGGAAAACGTCGAATGCGCTGTCCTGTCCGTGACCATATTAAGAGAAGCTATCATGGACTACCTTGCCTTCAAGAACGAGCCCTGGAAAAGGATGTACCGTCAGCAATACTGAGCCGCAGCGTATAGGCTGCTTCACCCTATCGCACTAAATAATCAGGAGATGAGGCCAGGATTTAAGTCAGGTTCCCCAGCTTAAGGCGGATTGCTTCATAGCGGCTGTTGATGTTCAATTTTGAATACAGTCTTGTGATGTGATTCTTAATTGTCTTCTCTTCGACTACAAGCGCCTGCGCAATCTCAGCATTGCTCTTTCCGTCCCCGATCAGGTCAAGGATTTCGCTCTCTCTGGGAGTCAGCGGGTCCAGTATCTGCTGCTTCTCCAGGAAATCAGTCCTCTGCTCGTACTTGGGCATGTCTCCCAGAGCGTATGCTACCGCTGGCGATGGTTGAATCTCCTTACCTGATGCCACAGCATAAACTGCGTTCAACAGCTCTTCCGGAGAGAAATGGCTGTAGACGAGGTATCCCTTAGCCCCGGCATGGAGCACTCGCGCCAGGGTTGTGGGGTCCTCTGTAACGGTCAGGACCAGGATTTTCATCTCCGGCCGAGTGCGTAAAATCTCACCAGTCGCACTGATACCGTCGATAACAGGCATCCGAATATCCATCAGAACCACGTCCGCTTCATGCCTTCTCGTCCACTGGATAGCCTCCGCGCCAGTTGAGGCTTCACCGACCACTTTTATCCCTTCCTCTGCGTTGAGCAGATTGCGCAAGCCCTGACGGATCACCACGTTATCATCTGCTATGAATGCTTTTATCTCGCCCATCTTTGCTCACCCGACGGAAATCAGCGGGATCGAGATCATCAGACGGGTTCCATGACTGCTGTCGATAGAGAATTGCCCGTTTAGCTGTTCCACCCGTTCTTTCATGCCCAGTATTCCGTATTTCCCTCTGGAGGCAATTGCGTAAACCTCGTCTCCCGAATACCCGATTCCCTTCCCGTTATCGGAAATCTCTAATCTTATTTCACCGGGCAGCAGCTCAAGGAGAACGCTTACCTGAGAGGCAGAAGCATGTTTTTGTACGTTTACCAGCGCCTCAGACAGGACATTCCTCAGATTGTAGCTGGCAATCAACGAGAGAGGCCGATCACTGCCGGAGACTGTGAAGTCCGTCTTTATGCCGCTGGCTTTACTCCAAGATTGCACCATGCGCGACATTAACGAAGCTATGCCTTCGTGCACGTTCTCGCTGCGCAGTTCGGAGATGATGTCCCGAATCTCCTGACTGGAGCGTTGGCACACACCCTGAATGTACTCTGCCTTCTCCAGGGCAGCCGGAGAATTCACCTGCTTCTTGAGAGCATGAGCCTCTAGGGCAAGCCCGTGAAGCGTCTTGAGTACGGTGTCATGCAGGTCGCGGGCGATGCGATTGCGCTCTTCCAGCAAAGTTCGTTCTCTGACCAGGCGCTCGATTCGCAGACGTTCCCTCCGCGTTTCCTCGGTAACTGAGCCTACAGCAAACGAAATAATAAACGACAATACGGCCCAAAAAGCATAACCACGGATATTGAACTCCAGGCCATATACCCTCTCGCGATACACCATGGCGGCAATCAACCCCAGGGCAAACGCGACCCCCATAACCAGACTTCCTCTCAGGCCAAAACGGACTGCGCCTTCAATAATGACGACGATAAAACCGCCGTAAGCGGCGGTATTTTCACCTGACACAACCTGGAAAACTAGAGCCCAGGCAAATAACACAACCAGTATCTGCGTCACGATACCCAGGCTCACCTGCCCTTTAACGCTGGAAATCCGGCGGTTCAACGAAGCAGCGGCCACGCTCCAGGCAGCCAACAACCCGGCGATGATGCTGACCGTAAAGGCAGATGAGGGGGCATGTAGAAATGCCATGATGATTGCCGTGGGGACGCCCAGCGCGTGGATTCCGATGAAAATCCACTCCAGGTCCTTCAGTTCCTTGAGACTGCGCCCGCCGGATAGCGTTGACAGGTTCATGCTAAGGTATCGTTCCATAATGAACTCCCGCACCAGTTGCAGAATTGCTGGCTATATTATACATCATCACGATGATTTCAAAAGAAACGTTCGAGACTCGAAAATAGGGACTTAGGTCTCAAGACACCAGAAGAACTATTATGCAATATTTAGATTACAGGAATTGTTGGATCGATATTGTTTTAAAACTTATCCAATTCCAAATCAGGGCAGAGGAGTAGCGTAAATGAAGAAAACATGGAGACCTACAGTTGCGGGTGCTATAGACGTTATTTGTGGTATCGCCATCCTGTTTTTTGGCATTTGCCTTCTTTCCTGCTGTTGGATGCTTGGCGTCATCCCGGCTTTTGTGGGAATGGTAACTGTGGTTGGTGGTATATACGCCGCGCGAAGGAGGATATGGTGGTTAGCACTTGCTGGCTCTATCGCTGCCTCGCTTCCACTCTGGGCTTTGGGAATTCTTTTCTTGCTTCCATTCTGGTTTTTAGGAATTCTTTCATTAATACTGATAGCACTCTCAAAAGGCGAGTTCAAATAGCCGCTCGTAGGTACATGGAAACCTTCTTACTCCACTGCTTTGTAGTTTACTTTATGCTGTCCTTAAAGGGCGAGACGCGGCATGGCTTCCTTGCTTGGCAGACAAAACTAAGAAAATAGGGACTTAGGTCTCAAGACGCAGGGATGACTGATATGCCATATTGTATGTAGGTTCATTAGACATAACGGAAGAACGTCGAAATGAACATCACGGAGTCCAGGAGAAAGTAGGTGAAGTAACATGAAAGGCAAAGTGATTGGAGCCTTAGCACTTAGCATAGTTTTGATGACACTGGCGTCGTTGCTTGGAATCTATCTATGGTGGTCTTTGGGATTCGCTGATTCAATGGGGGTTAGCGGTGGGTTATATGGCGGTATAGCTATCATCATAATTTTGACAATAATTCTCCTGGCCCGTTGTAGGCGCTGCTTTGCTATTTATGCAGGCATTTGTATGGGCGTCTGAAAAACGTCAAAGCAAAAAAGAGCAACGATGAAGTTATAAGGAGGGAGGGCAAGATGAAAATAATTGTAGAGGTATTTATTGGCATATTTCTTTTGGGCGTCGGTGGTTGGGCACTGGGAATGGCGGTATGGCTTTACACAGGTGGGCAAAGGATGAGTGAACCAGTCATGCAAGACGTGGCAGCGATATTTGGATTGGTGGCATTACCTGCGCTAACAATCGGCATTGCTCAATTTATCTGGTTGTATAAAAAGCAAATAGGGAATAAATAAAATGCGGAATTAAATATGGTGATCGGGCAATGAAGTGAAGGGAGCTAAAAAATGAGAGTCTCAGAGAGTGAGCTTCAAAGGAAATCGAGCAGAAGGAAGCTTTGCGGAGTAGTTCTTGTCAGTGTAAGTATTGCTATTGGCCTCTTTATCACGTTTGGTTTACCCTCAATTTTCTCCAATCCAGAGCCTCAGAACGTGCCAACCCTTGCATTCGTATTGAGTCTACTGGGCCTTATGACAGCATTCGCCGGAGGCCTGGTTATTAGGTCTCGAGCAAGGATAAGCGCGCTATCAAGGGGTGCAGGAGTCTTGATTGCCGCAATCGGCATTTTTGTAGGATTTCTGGCCTGGGAATGGAGTTATGGTATTGTGCCCTGGGCGTGGGCTGGATACGATTACTCTGCTCATGCCTTCGGTTACTGGTTATCTGCAGCCTTATCACTCGGTGGAGGACTTCTCTTCGGACTTAAAAAAAGAGATATTTCTTAAATATCGCACCTTCGCTTCCAAATAAGCCAGCCTCATAAGAACATAATTCAAACCTTCTTTTCTTTCCACGACCCCAGAAATAGGGACTTAGGTCTCAAGACGCAGTAACAATTGATACTTAATATTGTATTCAGAATAAAAGATTGATTGCCTCAAAGAAAGGCGAAGGTGGTGGAAGATGACTACAGGAAGAATGATTACAGAGACGACGGTTAAGGCAAAGGTTGTGATTCCTCTGAAATCCAGAATTGCTGTATTATGGATGCTGATTGTAGGTGGAATTTTTGTAGCAATTTGTCTTGGTCTGGCTGCGTATCTGGGAGTTACTGTTCTGGTCACTCACGAACAGGATGAATTCGGTTTAGCTTTCACTTTCATTTTTGGTCTGGGGGCCGTCGCAATATTCATTTTCTATCTTCTTCCCGGCCTGCTTGTTTTGAGGGGAGGGAGGAGGGGGTGGATAATAGCTTCGGTGATCCTCTCTTTGACAACTCTCGGATCGTTGGTGTGGGGTCTTCCATTGCTACTGTTCTTCTTGATTCCCTTGATTCTCATTCTCTCGGACCACATATCGTACAAACGCGGAGGTGATTCAAATGAAAATCACATGTCCTGATTGCGGAACGGTAAATACAGTACCCAAAGTTATCCCGTCGTGGAGCCAACTCCGCTGCGGCAAATGCAACTCACCGCTTCTCGACAGGTCAAAGGCACAAGAGCCTGGCACCGAGCTTCAAGCAGTAAAAACACGCTTGGTTAATATCGAGCAGCGTGTTTATGTACTTGAGAAGCGGATGAGATCGGTAACCGGTGAAATCGGTATCGAACCCACTGTGATCCCCAGCGTTCAGCCTGTAGAGGCCTATGCAGGGCCAGTAGCTGGGGATGTGGTAGCCTCGGAGGTGGAGCCTCCAGCTCGACATATGGAGGCTGAGTTCGAACCCATTGCCGCTAAGGGCCAATCGTATGCAAAGGCGAATCCGCCGCCTGAAGGCATGACATCTTCTCGGAGAGCTTCTGAACCTCCGCAGTTTACCAGTATGCTGGAGAAATGGGAGCAGGCACTTCCCGGAAACTGGCTTTCTCGCATCGGCGTTGTGGCGCTGTTTATCGGCCTGGGTTTCCTGGCCAAGCTGGCGTATGACAATGAATGGATCAGCCCTGTAATTCAACTGTTCCTTGGCTTGCTCTTCGGTGGCGCGCTCCTGTGGGGCGGCCGGCGCTGGAGCAAGACATACCGTGTCTGGGCGCAGGCTCTTACGGGTGGAGGTGTGGGGGTGCTCTACCTCTCGTTCTTCGCCTCCTATGCTTTGAACGACCTGATGGGTTTCTACCCCACATTTATTTTGATGTTCCTCACCACGGTAGTAGCTGTGTGGCTAGCCTTGAGGCAGGAATCAATGGCTATTGCCATAATCGGGATAGCCGGCGCGTTCCTCGTCCCTATAGTACTCGGAGTATCGGCATATTCGAAGGTCGGAGCGGATACCGCCAGTCATCCGGGTCTGCTTATAGCCTACATTCTGGTTCTGGATGCGGGAATTCTCTGGCTGTCAACACTGCGCAACTGGCGCTGGTTCACACTTCTGGGGTGGGTTGGCTCGCTCGCCGTTTACGGCCTGTGGTATCAGGTATCCGGACATGATAGTTCCCTCTTTAATGTGGAGGGTACGCTGACAGCCATTTTCGTGTTCTTCGCAGCAGCAACCACTCTGTTCCACCTGGTCTGGAAGCGCGCTCCCAACTCAATCGACCTCGCCCTGATGTCGCTGAATGCGGCGGCATATTTCGGCATTAGCTATCATATCCTCTGGCATGGTTATCACGGTTGGCTGGGTCTCTTCAGCTTCCTCGTAGCGGGCTTCTACGGAGTGCTTGGCTACATCGCGCTACAGCGGAATAAAGAGAACAGGACTCTGTCTTACTTCGCCTTTGGCATTGCCATCGTATTCCTGACTATCGCCATACCGGTCCAACTTCACAGGGCATGGATCACAGTTGCCTGGACTGCCGAAGGTGCGGTTTTGATATGGATTTCTACGAGTCAGGGGCTTCGGCGGCTGCAGCTCTTCGGACTCGGCGTTTTCGCCTTGGTGTTGATTCGTCTCTTCGCCTTCGACCGTATTGTAGACCAGGAGGGTTTCCGCCCTATTCTGGAGGACAGAATGTTCCTGCCCTTTGCCCTGAGCATTGTGGCCTTCTATGCAGCATCCTACTTCCTGAAACGCGATCCCAAGGTATTACATCCATCGCTGTTTCCCCTCATGGTGCTTCTGGCCAATTTCCTTACCATCTTTCTATTCAGCTCTGAGATTGTGAACTTTGTGGGCAGCAGGATTATCGCTGCCAGAATAGACCACTCCGGATTTGCATATATTCGCGGCCTGGAAAACGTGCGGGCTCTGTCTCTGGTTAGCCTGTGGGCCGCGTACGGATTGGGCCTGGTGGCGGTGGGGTTCGGTCGAGGTTGGAACTGGCTTCGCCTAGCGGGCTATGCCCTGCTGGTTATTGCCGCTGTCACTACATTGATTGCGCTGAATTACAGCCACGCTATGATACAAAGAGGTGTCTCGACCCCTGTGTTCAACTACAGCTTCGGTGCTTTTGCTGTATGCGTCTGTGCGTTTTCCCTTTGCGCGTATGTGGTATCAAAGAATACCAACAAGCTCCATGAGTTGGAGAAAGGACTCTTCCCCGTTCTACTAATCGGCGCTAGTTTCTTTGCCCTTTGGGTGCTGAGTTCCGAGGTCTATACATTTGTCCACAGCGGAGACCCCAGAAACAACCTAAGGACGCTGTCATTAATCATCCTGTGGGCTGCATCCGGATTAGCTTTATTACTGATCGGGACCTGGAGAGGCTGGACGTGGAGCCGCATCGGAGGATATGCTCTGATGGTTCTTGCTGCCGGCACAGCACTGATTTTGATGAACTATAGCCACGCCGTGACCCAGAGGAGTATCTCGCATCCCGTGCTTAACTACAGCTTCGGTGCGTTCGCCTTGGGAGTGATAGCATTCTACCTCTCCGCCTGGGTAATAGCCAGAAATACCGACAAGCTCTATGAACAAGAGAAGATACTTGCCCCGGCGCTGATAGTGGCCGCTAACTTCCTTACTCTCTGGGCCTTCAGTTCGGAGGTGCTAACCTTCGTGGGCAGTGGATACGGCAAGAATATGGGATTGACACTGCTCTGGGCAGCATACGGCCTGGCACTTATTGCCGTAGGAATCGCCGGAAAATGGCGCTGGGTTCGTCTGGGGGGACTGGCGCTTGTCTCAGTCGCTATTATAAAGCTGTTCACCTTCGACACCTTTACGCTGGAAAGAGGATATCGCGTGGCATCGTACTTGACACTAGGAGTCCTTTTGCTGGCCGGTGGCTTTGTGTATCACAAGTACGCCAATTTAATCAAGGGCTTTATCTTCGACCAGCCTCCCCAAGCGGTCAACTCCGGTCAGGATGAGGACATTTAAAACGCATAACTGGTGAAAAGGGAGCCCTCCAATTGGAGTGACATCATCCGAAATAATATATAATATTATCGTGGAGATTGAGCTTGTCCCGACATTGGCTCTCTGCATTGAGGGCACCGCCAGGCAGGAATTCAAGAAGTGTGCCGATGAATATATGCTGCATGGTAAGAAGGATAGGAAGCTCGAAGAGAAGATAGAGATGCTCAGGATGTTCCTGGAAACGGCGAACTTTCATAAACTGCGGGCAGAGAGCGAGAAGCACCTGGTAGAGGGCAAAAAGGTCAGATTTGTTCTGACCCCGGATAAAGGAAGGCCCAGATACGAAATGAAAATCGAGGCGGGCAACCCTACTTGATTACATCAGTTCCTACAAATGGCCTCAGTACCTCAGGCACCACCACACTGCCATCGGCCTGCTGGTAGTTTTCCAGCACGGAGATGAGGATGCGGGGCAGGGCCAGTCCTGAACCGTTCAGGGTGTGCACAAACTCGGGCTTGGCGTTAGGCTGGGGTCGGTAGCGGATATTGGCTCTGCGCGCCTGGAAATCACCGCAATTGCTGCATGAGCTTACCTCGAGCCACTCCTCGCACCCGGGCGCCCATGATTCAATATCATACGACTTGGTGGCTGCAAAACCCAGGTCGCCGCTGCAAAGCTGCACTATGCGGTAAGGGAGGCCCAGCTTTTCGCACACTTCCGAGGCATCCTTGACCATCCTCTCCAGCTCCTCTTCCGACTTCTCAGCCTCGACGAACTTGTATAGCTCTACCTTATCGAACTGGTGCCCTCTCTTGATCCCACGGGTGTCCTTGCCTGCCGACATCTTCTCGCGTCGGAAGCAGGCGGTGTAGGCAACGTAGTAGAAAGGCAAGACTCCAGGCTCCAGTATCTCGTCGCGGTGCAGGTTGGTTAGCGGCACCTCGGCGGTAGGTACGAACCACAAATCGTCCTCTTCATCGTGATAGAGGTTGTCGGCGAACTTGGGCAGATTCCCCGACCCTACCATGCACTCCCGCTTGACCATGTACGGGGGATAAATCTCTTTATAGCCGTGCTGTTTTGTATGCAGGTCCAGCATGAAGGCGATGAGCGCTCTTTGCAGGCGGGCTCCCAGCTCTTTGAGCACATAGAAGCGGGTGCCCGATATCTTCACCCCGCGCTCGAAGTCGATGATGCCCAGCTTCGGGCCGATGTCCCAGTGAGCCAGAGGCGTGAAGTTGAATTTTTTAGGCTCACCCCACTCTCTCACCACCACATTGTCGCTAGAGTCCTTGCCTACAGGGACGCTGGGGTGTACCAGGTTCGGTATTCGCAGCAATAGCTCCTTTAGCTCCCCCTCGATGCGCTCGACCTCGGCCTCCGTGGACTTGATAGAATCGCCTACATCCCTCATCTCGGCCAGGAGTTCAGGCGGCTTATCCTTCATCTTGGCGATGTCTTTGCTGGCCTGTTTCTTCCTCGCCCTGAGGCTCTCAGCCTCTTGAATCAGCCGGCGACGTTCCTCATCGAGACGCAGCACTTCATCCAGCCCCGAGGTCTCGCCGCGTTTGGCTAGCGACTCACGCACAAGCTCAGGGTTCTGGCGGATAAACTGAATACTAAGCATCGTCTTTACCCTGTTTGGTTTTCAACTGCGGGAACAGGATAACCTCTCTTATCGACTGCTGGTTTGTTAATATCATAACAAGACGGTCAATCCCCATGCCCAGCCCTCCAGTGGGCGGCATGCCGTACTCCATCGCTGTGAGAAAGTCCTCATCCAGCCTCTCCACCTCCTCATCCCCCATCATGGCGCGCATGCGCTCCTGCTCCTCGAAGCGCTTCCTCTGCTCTACGGGGTCGTTGAGCTCGGTGAAGGCGTTGGCAACTTCCATCCCGCCAATGAAGCACTCGAACCTCTCTACCAGCCGTGGCTCACCGGGCTTGGCTTTTGCCAGAGGCGATATCTCAACCGGATAATCGAGGACAAAGGTAGGCTGTATCAATGCAGGCTCGACGCAAGTGGAGAAGAGCTTATCAACCACTCGTCCCCAGCTCATCTCCTCTTCCATTGGTACACCCAACGATTTGGCTTTCTGCCGTAGAACGTCCAAATCGCGATATTTTTGGTCTAGGAGATCTACGCCGCATTTATTATTAAGCTCATCTCTGAGATAGACTCGTTTCCAGGGAGAGGTGAGTTTTATCAAATTATCACCTGAATGGAACTCCAGCGTACCGGTGACTTCCTGGGCGACGCTGCACACCATTTGCTCCACCATCGCCATCACATCGTTGTAGTCGGCGTACGCCTCATAGCTTTCGAGCATGGTGAACTCAGGGTTGTGTTTGATGGAGAGCCCCTCGTTGCGGAAAATGCGCCCTATTTCGTAGACCTTATCTAACCCGCCGATAATCAGGCGCTTGAGGTAGAGTTCCAGCGCAATCCTCAGATACAGGGTCTGTTCTAGTTCATTATGATAGGTCGAGAAAGGACGGGCCATCGCCCCCGCAGCCACGGGCAGCAGGACCGGCGTCTCTGTCTCTATGAATCCACGCCCATCGAGGAAGCGCCGCACTGCAGCGATGAGACGGCTGCGCATAACGAAGATGCTCTTTGACTCCGCGCTCGAGATGAGGTCGAGATACCTCTGGCGATAGCGTTTCTCCACATCGGTGAGCCCGTGCCATTTCTCGGGCAGCGGCAGAAGCGACTTGGATAACATAGTGAAGTCTGAGGCCTGTACTGTGATTTCACCGCTCTTTGTCCTGAAGACCTTGCCGCTGACCCCCATGAAGTCTCCGATGTCAAAATCATGAAGGTATTGATATTTCTCGTCACCAATAGTATCGCGGCGAAGATATACCTGAATTTTGCCCGAGCCGTCTCTCAGGTCCATGAAAGTCGCCTTCCCCATAGAGCGTTGGGCTGTGATGCGCCCGGCCAAACTTACTTTGGAGCTTTCGGCACCAGTGCCTTCTTGTTGCTGAAAAAGGGCTATTGCTTCTTGTACGGTGTGAGTGCGAGGGAATCGGGGAGGGTAGGGGTCAATGTTGCGGCTGCGAATATTGTTGAGTTTTTCCAGTCTTTGTCCGGTTATCGCTTCTTTTCTATCCGCCATCTCATGAGCCTGAACGTAATTTCCAACACTTCACCTTTTTGTTGAATTTATTCAATGGCGACTATCTTCATCTTGCGCGCGCCTGCAGGAGCACGCACTTCAACTTCATCACCAACTCGCTTGCCCATCAACGCCTTACCTACAGGCGATTCATTAGAGATCTTCCCTTCGCTGGGATTGGCCTCAGCGCTACCCACAATGGTGTAGTATTCCTTCTCACCGCCCCTGCTGCGAACTGTCACCTTTGAACCAAGCTTCACTGAGGACGAGGGAGCCTTCTCTTCCTGAATTATGCTGGCGTTCTTAATCATCTTCTCCAGCGTGAGGATTCGTCCCTCAACGAAAGCCTGCTCGTTTTTGGCATCATCATACTCAGCGTTGTCGACAGTGCCGCCTAGTTCTTTGGCTCTGTGTATCTGGTCGGCAACCTGCTGACGGCGCACAGAACTAAGGTGCTCCAGTTCTGCTTTGAGTTTTTCCAACCCTTCGGGCGTAAGAAAGACCTCTTTCTGCGCCATCTTCCTCCCTCTCCAGCCAGCAAGCCTATTAAAAAAGACTGAGAGCCAGCTAACCTGTAGCTCTCGAGTATCGGCTATTATAAATGAATTTTATCCAGTTGTAAAGGCTGAAGCTCGAGCGTGAATGTTATATGATTTTGTCAACATTAAGCGTTCTTAGAAAGGGTCACTCTTTGGTATACCGTTAACCTGGAAAACAGAAGAGGCCCATAGTTCTCAACGAGATTCAATGATTTGAGTTTGTTTCCTTGAAGAAAACTTGATTGCGATTCTTCTAACCGGTGCATCCTTTGCCTCACTACCTGAAACTTTATTCTTAGCCTCTGGTGACCTGTCCGATACTTCCTCTACTTCGGGTAAGTTTTTAAGTATATTGACTAAAGGAGTAGGAGTTTTTAGAAGTAGTTTCATTGTGATATTTTTATCCACCGTACCGGTCGCATTCAAAACATCAATCTCACGAACATATTTCAGGTTATTGTAGAATTGCAAAATCTGCTGTAAGCTTGCAGGTCGCGACAATGATAATTCAACCGACCCCTTATAAAGGACAGTGTTCTTCTCTTGGTCAGCGGTAATCCTGACTCGTGCCACTTCTCTCTGCGTACCTGCCTGCGTAGATACAGCATTGCTTCTCACATCCGATAAATCAGGAGTTCCTTTGCTGAATAATTGAGACAGCTTCCTGGCAAATTCCCCGACCGGACTCGATGAATCAGCGGGCTTTGCAGCAATTTCTGTCTTAGACGAAGTCTTCCCCTGCTTTGACATGTTATCAGTCTGCTGGCTTTCTAGAGCTATCTGTTCGCGTGACAGTGCGTCAACAGCTTCACGATAGTACTCGTGTATTTGCCAGGCCTGCTGGTGAATCTTTTGCTCAAGTCGAATCTGGTAATCCCTGTTCTCCAATAGCAGCTTTCTTCTTTCCAGAGCTTTCTGCACCCTCATACCGAGGTCACCCAGGTCAAAGGGTTTGGTTACGTAATCGTATGCCCCGATCTTCATGGCCTGGACAGCAGTCTCTGTATCCACCACTGCGGTCATCATGATAACACAGGTATCAGGGTGATTGGCGGCGAATTGGGGTAACGCATCCATCCCCGATAGCCCAGGCATCTTGATATCCATGAGCACGAGGTCGAAGTCCTTCATGAATGCCTTCCACAAAGCCTCTTTGCCATTGGCAGCCACTTCACAATGGTAGCCATCCGACTCTAGCTTACGGGAGAGGATACCCCTGATTGCCTCTTCATCATCAACTATTAGTATTGTTCCTTTTGCTTCTTCCATTTCGCACCTCTTGAACCTGGCTTTAGCAAAGCCGCTTCAGCCGCAAGCTCGTTTTCGGATACTATCGGTAGCTCTATAACGATGGTAGCACCTTGCCCAAGCTTGCTCTTAGCATATATACGGCCGCCATGCGCCTCTACTATCCCATAACATATACTCAACCCTCGGCCCGTCTCCTTCCCCACCTCTTTAGTGGTGAAGAACGGGTCAAATATCCTCTTCATGTTCTCCTCAGGGATGCCCGGGCCGTCATCAGCAAGGCTTATCTGGATCATACCTTCGACCTTTCGTGTCTTCACCGCGAGCTTCCCTTTTCCGTGTGCTTCTGTCATCGCTTGCTCGGCGTTATTGATAATGTTTACGAATACCTGCTGCATCTGGAAAAAGTCAGCCATCGTCTTCGGCAGGTCGGCAGTGAAATCTACAGCCACCTCAATATTGTTCACCCTCATCTGATGAGCCCACAGCTCCAGGGTCTTCTCAAGAACCTCGTTAATCGAAATAAGGTGCTTCTCAGGCTCATGCCTGCGGGCGAAGGAAAGCAAGTTTTGTGTGATTTTGGCAGCACGCTGCGCCTCCCGGTAGATGGTATCCAGGTCTTTCCTCATAGTTTCATCCAGGTCTTTC